>JBDUCH010000129.1:0-10382 GCA_040003555.1 Variovorax sp.
ACCGTCCAGGTGCGGCCCGGCGCGGGTTCGAAGTAGCGCGCATTGCCCTCGTTGACGATCACCGAGCCGATGGTGCGGCGGTCGAACAGGTTGTCGATGCGCGCGAACGCGTTGACCTCCCAGCGTGCCCAGCGCTTCGCATAGCCCGCGTACAGCGCCGCGACCGCGTAGCCCGCGGCGCTGGCGCTGTTGGCATCGTTGGCCGCGATGCGCGACAGCGCGCGCAGTTCCGCTCCCGCACGCCAGCCATCGGGCGGCACATAGCCGAACGATGCGAACAGCGATTGCCGTGCAATGCCCGGAATGCGGTTGCCCGCAGCGACCGCGTTGCCCGCGCCACAGGGTGACGGCGAGCAGAAGGCGTCGCGGTAACGCGCATCGAGCCGGGTGTAGGCAATCTGCGTGCGCCAATGGCTTGCCGTCTCGTGCAGCCAGCTCAGCTCGAAACCCTCGCGCCGCGTGCGGCCCGCGTTCTGAAAGGTGGCCCGGCCGCCCACGTTGGTGTCGGTGACGATCTCGTCGGCGGTACGGGTCTGGAACACTGCGGCCGTGAGCAATCCGCCCGCCAGCCGTGCCTTGGCACCGACCTCGACGCTCTCGTTGACCGAGGGCTTCAGCGCGAAATTGAGGCCGGCCAGTCCGCCCGGGCGGTAGGACAGCTCGTTCAGCGTCGGCGTCTCGAAGCCGCGGCCCGCGGTGACATACAGATTCAGATCCGGCGTCGCCGCATAGCGCAGCGCCGCCACCGGCAGCGCCTTTCGGTAGTTCGCTGCGCCGCTGTCGTCGCCGTTGCGGCCGAACACATAGCGATCCTGCGAATCGAAGCGCACGCTGCTGTGGCGCAGGCCGGCCTCGAGCGTCCAGCGCTCAGCCAGGCGCCAGGAGGCCTGCAGATAGGGATCGACGTTCGACACCTCGTTGTGCTCGTTGCGCCGCAAGCGGCCCCGCACGCCGAGCCACGGTGCGGCGGCACTGCCAAGGTAGTTTTCGTAGCCGCGGCGCTGCTCCTGCAACGTGTCGTACGCGAGCCCAGTGACGAGCTCGAACGGACGGCCGGCCAGTTGCATCCGTGCCGTCCAGCGCGCGTCGAAGCCGGTGTAGCTGCGCTCGAGGCCGATCATGCCACCAGCTTGCAGCGGACTGGCCTGCGCGGCTACCGGGATCGCCTGGAATTGCGTGGTCTTGCGCTCGCCACCGTAGACCATCAGCCGCAGGTCGTTGTGCGCATTCAGTCGACGTTCGTACAGAAGCCCGAGCTGCGACTGATCCACCGTCTTGCGCGTGTCGAACTGATCCGCCAACGCGGCACCGCGCCGCTCGGCCCGCACCTGTTCGGCCGTCAGGCCCAGCGGATCCTGCGCGCGCAGCTGGACGCTGTTGACGACCAGCGTGAGCCGGCTGTCGGCGTCCAGCCGAATGCCGAGCTTGCCGTTTGCAATGCGGCGATACGCCTCGCTGTGATCCCGGTAGCCGTCGGTGTGGAACTGGCTGGCGCTCAGCAGGTAGTCGATGGATCCGCTCGCGCCGGAAGCCTTCGCGCTTTGCCGCATGGTGCCGTCGCTGCCGCTCGCGAACGAGTAGCCGAGCTTCGGCGCGCCCTCGCCGCTTTCGGTGAACGCCTGCAGCACGCCGCCCGACGAGTTGCCGTAGAGCGCCGAGAACGGCCCGCGCAGGATCTCGACACGGCTCACCGAGCCGATGTCGATGTTGGAGGTCTGGCCCTGGCCATCGGGCAGCGTTGCGGGAATGCCGTCGACGTACAGCCGCACGCCGCGCACCCCGAAGGTCGATCGCGCGCCGAAGCCGCGTACCGAGAGCTGCAGATCCTGCGCGTAGTTCTGGCGGTTCTGCACCTGCAGCCCCGGCACGCCGCCCAGGCTTTCGGACAGGTTCACCTGCAGGCGGCCCTCGCGCATGTCTTCGCCCTCGACGCGGTCGACCGAACCGGCGACCTCGAACGGCCGCATTTCGCCGCGCGGCGTGGTGACCGTGATTTCGCGCAGCGTCGGCACCGCCGCCTCCTCGGCCCGTGCCGTCCATGGCGCGGCCAGCAGCAGACAGAAGGCGGTGACCAAGGAACTCTTCATCGCGACGATTCTGCGGCCAGTGGGCCGGTGGCCCCGAAAATCTCAGCGGCTGCGCCGGCCCAAACCGTACCAGCCACCGACCGCGACCGGCACGCAGAGCGTGAGCCACGCCAGCACATCGCCGAAACCACCGTCGCTGAACAAGGCAGACACCAGCCCTACCAGCGTGAGCAAACCCAGCAGGATCGGCCAGCCCCAGAGGCGCGCGAACGCGTGGCGCGGCCTCATGCAGCCACTACCGCCGCCGTCGACGGAGCTGTCGACGCCGCCTTGCCCTTCTTGAGCCAAAGGTACAGCCCGCTGCCCAGCACGATGATGGTGGCGATGTCGAGCAGCGCCCAGAGGATCTGCATCGGCATGCCGCCGTAGTCGCCGAAGTGCAGCGGCTGCGACACCAGCAATGCCGTGAGGTACCACGGCAGCTTCGGCGCCGCCGTGACCCCGGTCGTCTTGGCATCGACCAGCACTGGCTGCAGCAGCCGTGCGGTGAAGGGCTCGCTGCCGCGCAGAAATACGGTGTTGTGGTGCGGGCTCGAGAACGCCGTGCCGGGAAAAGCAATGAATGACACCTTCATGCCCGGCGCGCGCGCCATCGCCACATCGAGCGAGCGCTGCACCGAGCCACGCTCGGCTTGGGGCACCGTCGGCTGGCCTTTGTAGGGCGCCAGCAAGGTGCTGAGCTGGTCGTACTGCCAGTACTTGATCACCAGGTCGGCCCAGGTGTTGATCATGCCGGTGGCGCCAACCACCAGCGCCCACACCAGCGTCACGATGCCCAGCAGGTTGTGCAGATCCAGCCACTTAAGGCGTGGCCGCTTCTCGCGCCGAACCGTGCCGAACTCGAGCTTGCGCATGAACGGTGCGTACAGCACCACGCCAGAGACGATCGCCACCAGCAGCAGCAGGCCCATGAAGCCGAGAAACAGCTTGCCCGGGAGCCCAGCGAAGAGGTCGACGTGCAGCTTGAACATCACGTACATGAAGCCTTCGTCGAACTTCGGCTGCGCCAGCACGGCGCCTGTGCGCGCATCGACCGCGACCGACTTGAAATCGTCCGTGGGCGCCGGCGTCGGCGTGAGCGTGACGAACCACAAGCCGTCGTCGTCCTCGGGCTGCGACACGAACTGCACCACCCGATCGGGATGGCGCGCCTGGGCGACCTCGAGCACGCGGTCGAGGCTTACGCGCGGCGTGCCGGCCGGCATCTTCGGTGCCTCGACCTCGGTGCCGAGCAGGTGCCCGATCTCGTGGTGAAAAATCAGCGGCAGCCCGGTGATGCAGAGGAGCAGCATGAACACGGTGCACACCAGGCTGCTCCACTTGTGCACCCAGGCCCAGGCCTTGATTTTCTTGCTGTTCATTTTCTAGAAGCGGTAGGTCGCGCTGGCCACCACGTTGCGGCGTGCGCCGTACCAGCAGTCGCCGCGCGACAGGCAGGTGCTGAAGTACACCTTGTCGGTCAGGTTGTTGATGTTGATGGCGTAGCGCCACTGCGGCGTCTCGTAGGCGAACACGGCATCGAGCAGCGCGACGCTCGGGATCCGCGGGCCGGTGCCGGCCTGCAGGTCGCGGAAGGCGCCCATCCAGCGCACACCGGCGCCGGCCGAGAAGCCGGGCACGCCCACGATCGCAAAGCGGTACTTGGCCCACAAGCTGGCCTGGTGCTTCGGCAGGCCCTCGATCTGTGCATCGGCGTCGATGTAGTTGTAGTGCGCCACGATGTCGAGCTCGCGCGTGACCGAGCCCTTGGCTTCCAGCTCCAGCCCCCTGGTGCGCGTGGCGCCGAGCTGGCTGAAAACCTGCGGCTGCAGCTCGACGATCTGGTTCTTCTCGCGCAAGTCGTAGAGCGCTGCGCTGAAGGCCATACCCCGGTCTTTTGGCTCGTACTTGACACCGACCTCCCACTGCTCGCCACGCAACGGCTTGAAGATGCGGCCCTCGCGCGGCGACTGCGGTGTGAACGACTCGGCGTAGCTCAGGTACGGCGACCAGCCCGACGGCATGGCATACATCAGGCCGAAGCGCTTGGTGGTGGCCTTGCTGTCCTCGTCGTCGCTGCCCTCGGCACTGCTGGTCGCGCGGTCGTGGCGCAGGCCGGCCACGAAGATCCAGTTGCCGAGCTTCATCTGGTCTTGCAGGTACAGGCCATTCTGCTTCTGGCGCGTGCGCGGATAGGCCTCGCGCACGGGATCCCGCAGGTTGCCGTAGACCGGCGCGTAGGCATCGATCTCGCTGTAGGTGTAGCCGCCCCACACGTTCTCCTTCTGGCGCGCAAAGTCCGCGCCGACCAGCAGCGTGTGGTGCAAGGCACCGGTGTCGAAATGGCCTTCGACATGGTTGTCGAGCGTGGTGGTGCGGTTGCGCGTGAGCGACCTGTCGTTGTAGCGGCCCAGTACGCGCTTGAAGATCGGGTCGGCCGCCCAGCCGCCAGGCACCGAAAACGCGTCGCCGTGGTGGTAGCGGTTGTCGTTTTCGTTGTGCGCCACGCGGAAGTTCTGGCGCACTGTCCAGCTGTCGTTGAACTTGTGCTCGAACAGCCAGCCGAAGGTCTTGCGCTCGCTGTCGTAGTAGTCGCCCGGCTCGCCGATGAAGCGGCTCGCCGGCAGCCGGCCATTGGGGTTCGGGTAGATCGTGCCCTCCCAAGGCAAGAACTGCGAGGTGGTGCCACTCTTGTCTTTTTGCCAGAGCCCCTGCAAGGTCAGCGAGGTCGACGCGTTGGGCCGCCAGGTGAGCGACGGCGCCACCAGGCTGCGGTCGTCGGGCACGTAGTCGACCTGCGTATCGGACTTGCGCGTCAGCGCGATCAGGCGATACGACCAGGCGCCATCGGCGGTCAAGGCGCCGGTCAGGTCGGCCTGGATCTGTTTGCGGCCGAAGCTGCCGAACTGCACGCCGACCTCGCGCTGCGTCTCGAGCAGTGGCCGTTTGCTGACCATGTTGACCACGCCGGCCGCCGTGCCGGCGCCGAACAGCATGCCCGACGGCCCGCGCAGCACTTCGAGCCGTTCCAGTGTGTAGGGCTCGGTGCGCGTGGTGCTGGTGTAGTAGCCGTAGGCCTGGCGCAGGCCGTCCAGGTAGACGTCGGGGTAGGCGCCGCGCACGCGTACCGAGTCGGTGCGGGCATCGAGGCCGTAGGCGTCCGATCGCACCCCGGCGGCGTAGCCGAGCGCGTCCTGCACGTTGGTGGCGCCCTGGTCGACCATCTGGTCGCGGGTGACCACGGTCACGGACTGCGGCGTTTCAGCCAGCGGCGTATCGGTTTTGGTCGCCGTGGCGGCGTTTTTGGCGCGGTAGCCGATCACGGGCGAAGTCGCGGTTTCCGCCTCGGCGCTGGCATTGACCCGGATTTCCGGCAACGCCGCCTCGGGGGTCGCCTGCGCCAGCACCTGCTGGTGCACGTAGATGGCAAGGCAACCTGCCAGCCACGAAGCGACCTTGTGCCGCGTCGAAAACATCATCATCCGGATCCTATTTCTTGACGTAATTGAGAACGATTCGCATTCTATTCATGAACAGAATGTGAATGCAATCGCGAAGGCCGAAGAAAAGGGTTCGCACCCCGCCAAAGATGCTGCGGCGCCGCTACGATCGGGCGCCTCGCCAAACCCTGCCGGTCTTTTCCTCGTTCCCATGGCGCAACGCCTCCCCACCCTGCTGTTGTTGCGTTGCGCCACGCCGGCGCTCGCGGCCTTGCTGACGGCCTGCGCCGGCCTGCCGCCGCGCACGCCCGAGCCGCCGGTGCACTTCATCGCGGCATCGAACCAGACCGAGCTGGGCCGGGCGGCGCAGAAGCTGGACACGAGGGCTCACGACGGGCTCTCGGGCCTCCGCCCGCTCATCCAGGCCAACTTCGCGCTCGACGCCCGGCTCGAGCTGATGCGGCGCGCGCGCAGTTCGCTTGACGTGCAGACCTACCAGCTCGGCAACGACAAGACCGGCCGGCTGATCCTGCGTGAACTGCGCGATGCCGCCCGGCGCGGCGTGCGCGTGCGGCTGCTGCTCGACGATTTCTACACGACCGGCCTCGACCCCCTGCTTCAGGGCCTCTCGGTCGAAAAGAACGTCGAAGTGCGCCTTTTCAACCCGTTCGTGAACGGCCGCGATCGTTCTGCCACGCGCTGGATCGACTTCTTCTCGAACTTCAGCCGCCTCAACCACCGCATGCACAACAAGCTGTTCGTGGCCGATGGCGCCATCGCGATCGCGGGCGGCCGCAACCTCGCGGACGAGTATTTCCTGCGCAGCGACAGTGCCAACTTCATCGATTTCGAAGTGCTGATGGCCGGGCCGGTGGTGGCCGAGAGCGCCGCGATCTTCGACACCTACTGGAACAGCGAGGTCGTGTACCCGCTGCGCCGCGTCGCGACGAGCAACGACGCGCCCGAACAACTCGCCGCAGATTTCGAGCAGGCCACCTCGACGCGCTTCGCGCCGCCGCCCGATCCGCTGCCGGACACCGACATCCTGGGCGACCCGGCGCTCGGCGCGCAGCTGACCGGCGGCAACTTCGAATGGATGCGCGCCAAGGCCGAGGCATCGGCCGACATCCCCGACAAGGCGCTCGGCGGCAACCGCGCCACGGTGACGCTGGCCGAACGATCGCACGCCATGTTCGCGCTGGCCACGACACAGGTCCAGATCGTGTCGCCGTACTTTATTCCGGGCGACGACGGCATGGCGCGCATTCGCACCGCGCGCGAGCGCAACGTGCAGATCAGCGTGGTCACCAATTCGCTGGCCGACAGCGACGAGCCGCTGGTCAACATCAACTACAACCGCTATCGGATCGACCTGCTGAAACTCGGCGTGGATCTGTACGAGGTCAGCACCGAGCAGCTCAAGCGCAACCGGCAACTCCGCGATCTTCTGAAGAAGGCGCGTGGCCGGCTGCATGCCAAGCTGGCTCTGATCGACCGGGAATGGGTGCTGCTCGGCTCGATGAACCTCGACCCGCGCTCAGCCCGGCTGAACACCGAGTTCGGCGTCAGCGTGCGCAGCCACGAACTCACGCAGGCGCTGCTGTACGCGTACCTGCTCGACAACCTCGAAGGCGTCTATCGCGTGGTGCTCAAGCCCGACGGCAAGACCGTGCAGTGGATCGGCACCGGCGATGAGACCAACGAAGTGCTGGACGACGAGCCCGATTCGAGCATGCTGACCCGGCTGCAGCTGCTGCTGTTTTCGTGGTTCGTGCCAACCGACCAGCTGTGAGCAGCCTGCCGTCCCCTCACGGCAAGGTACGGCCGAGCTCCCCCCACGCGAAATTGCTCAGAGCCGTTTCCGCGGCGAGAGGCAACTCGCGCTGCGGCATCTGTTGCGAAAGCCAGTCAAGCGCGGCCTTGAGCTTTTGCGTGCTGAAGCTCGGGTAGGGATAGTGCAACGGCACCCTGGCCTGCACCACGACCAACGCTGCGAGCAACGCAGGAATGAACTCCGGCAGGTGCGGGTTGTTGCGGAAGTAGTCGGCGGTCGACACGGCCAGCAGCAACTTATCGGAAATGCGCCGAATGCGCGCATCCCAGCCGGGGCGCAGCGGGCACGGTGCCCGAAAGATGATTTGCTCGGCCATCGGGCCGGGAGGCTGATGGCGCCACCACCAGAACGGATCGTGATCGAAAAACATCGGCGGCAGCGCTTGCAGCAGGCCCCACGCGCGCACCCCCTGGATGTTTTCGAGAAAGCTGCCTGGCGAACTCCAGAGGCCGATTGCCCAAAGGCGCTGAATCCACTCGACAAACTCTCCGGCGGCGACCTCATCAGGTGCCGAGTTCTCGATCTCCAGTGCCCACAGGGCGACGGTCGCCTCGCCGAACATGCGCAAACTCACCGCCAGGCCATCCTTCCAATCTTCGTGCAGAAGCTGCTTGAAGCTGTCTGCCCGACGCTCAGGTTCGGCCAGGCTCTCCGACAGGGCCAGCCAGTTGTTGTCCTTGCTGCCCTCCCTGCTTTCGGGTTGCGCCTCGAGAAAATCCCGGTCACGAGGCCCGTCCCCACGCGGCGGGATGGGTGCCGGTTCGCCTCCGGCCGGCCCGGGGCCGATCCCGCCGGCAAGGTAACCGCGGCGAATCAACTCCCTGACCTGATCAATGCTTTCGAAGCCGACCTCCTCGCCCTGCTCGGTCACCAACCCGTCCTGAAAATTCGCGCGCGTGGCCCACAGACCGGTCGACACGCGGCTGACCGAAACGGCTTCCAGGCTCGGCACGGCGATGAACAGCGTGCGTTCGGCGTTCTGGATGTCGTCGGGCGCGCGAAACGACGTGAATGCCAGCCCGTCGCGAACCGCCCACGCGTCGACGTGCCATTGCCTGGCGGGCCTCACGTCCATTGGTAGCCCCTGCCCTGGAAGGTGACGACCCGATAGCCGACCCCTTGCTGCAGCAGCTGGGCACGCACGCGCATGCGTTGTTCGACCCATCGCATCTCGACCAGCGTCGGCGATTGCCGGTTGCGCTTGCGATTGACGATGCCGGCCTCGACCGCGTCCGCGTCGGGCGATTGCCGGATCTCCTCGATGTCCTGGGTCAGGATCTTGTCCTCGAGATGAACTTCGACAAACTCCTGGTCGCTCAGCACCAGCCCGGAGATGGTGCCCGCGGTGATCAGATGCTGCACTGGCGGAAGGCGCGGCAGCATCTTCATGATCAGCATGTCGGCAAGGTCTGCACCCCACTGCCCCCTGAGCGCGCTGACGATTTCGCCTGCTTTCTGCGGGTCCGGATCCGCCAGCGGCGCCTGCAGCAGGTCGTAGGAATCGCGGTCGAACAGCCGGGTGTCCGCCGTCACCCGGGCCGGCTGGATCGCCATGCAGTACTCACCATAGAAGCGAACGCCCGTGCCATCCAGGGCGACTGCGCCGAAGTAGTGGTTTGCGCCGCCTCCCTCCAGTTCGAGCAGGCCGTCGACGGCCACCCGTTCCTTGGTCGGGCTGCGGCGCTTTCCGCCCACGACGGGTTGCGCGTAGATATTCCTGTAGTCCCCGGTGGCGAGAAAACTCAGAAGGGCGTCCGCGCCGATGTTGACGACCATGCGCGGGCCGGTGGCGTCGGAATGCATGAGCGAATGCCGGATCAGGCGCACGTTTCCGTCGAGAAACGGCGTCGCCGAGGGGGCGCTGTTTGCGTTGCTCATCCAGGTGGCGACGCGCTGCGCCCACCCCTGCGTTCCGAAATAGAGCGGATCCAGCGGCGTCATGGCGCGTCGTCCGGGCGCTGCAGGATCGACTCGCAGTGCTTCTCGAGAAGCTTGAGTGCCGACAACACCGCTTCGAGGCGTTTCCAGCGGCATTCGCCATCGTCGGCCAAGCCTTCGAGCAAAAGCCTGAGCGGCGCCACGTGCGGCGTGAACTCCGGTTGCTCCCAGACCTTCGTGAAATCTGCATAGCTCATGCAGCGTTGCCCGTCCGCCCGGACGGACAGTGCATCGGCGAGCGCGCGCTGCTGCAGGTTGAAAACCTGAGCGTCCTTGCCAGTGCAGGACGGCTCCAGCGGCCAGCTTCCGAGCGCATCGCTCACCCTGCGCAGTTCGGCCAGAAAGGCGTCCTTTGCCGCGTGGGACTCGAACAGTTCGAAGCTCAGCTCCGCTCGCAGGCGCTGAACCCAGTAGAAATAGGTTCCGAAGAGATAGACCGTCGACGGCATGAAGTAGTCGTACGAGATCGACCAGTTCGGTGGAATCGGACGGGTGGGCATGCGCTGGAGGGCCAGATAGGCCTCACGCTGCAGCACATTCTCGAGGCGGCCCCTCAGATCGCGAACCGCGCCGAGGATCGGATTGGCCCAACGCAGGATTTCGGTGCGGATGCGCTTGTTGCGCGCGCCTGCGGCCTCGGCATTTCGTTTCTCAGCCTCGCCGGCCCGCTGCAGTTCGGCCTTGAGGACTTCAAGGTTGCGCAGCCCCAGCTGCTCGAATTGCTTGAGATCCCGGTCCAGCATGGCTTTGGCCAACGACTTGATCAGCCAGGCGACGGCTCCCAGCAACAACGTCGAGCCGCCCAGGAAGGTGATGATTTCGACCAGCGCGTTCATGCCGCCATTGAGCACCGCATTGCGCGGCTTGAACATCCTCCACTCGGGTGAGGGGCCGGCCTGCCCTGGGCTGCCGATCAAAGCGTTCGGCCCTTGAAACGGCGGGAAATGCCCTTATCATTAGCACTCGCTGAGGATGAGTGCTAACAACACCCTTCCAGTCGATCGGGCGCCGGCCTTGAGCCGGAGCCCACTATAAAACCCCGTTTCTTATCAGGAGATGCAATGAAACTTCGTCCTTTGGCCGATCGCGTGATCGTCAAGCGCA
>JBDUCH010000447.1:0-3085 GCA_040003555.1 Variovorax sp.
GCGGCACAGCACAGCGCAGCTACAGCTTGAAGTCGTAGTCGACCGTGATCGGCGCGTGGTCGCTGAACTTCACGGTCTTGTAGATCTCTTCGCCGCGGGCCAGTGCCGCGATTTTCGGCGTCGCCAGGTGGTAGTCGAGCCGCCACCCCACGTTGTTGGCGTAGGCCTGGCCTCGGTTGCTCCACCAGGTGTAGGCCGCATCGGTGGTGTCGGGCTTCAGCATCCGGTAGACGTCGACCAGGCCGGCGCCTTCCGCGCCCGCGTCGAGCAGTCGGGTCATCCAGGCGCGCTCCTCGGGTAGGAAGCCGCTGTTCTTCTGGTTGCCGCGCCAGTTCTTGAGGTCGATTTCCTTGTGCGCGATGTTGATGTCGCCGCACAGCACGAACTCGCGGGTTTTCTTCAGCGCGATCAGGTAGGGGAAGAAGCCCGCCAGAAAGCGGAACTTGGCGGCCTGGCGCTCCTCGCCTGACGAGCCACTCGGGAAGTAGCAGCTGATGACCGAGAACTTCCGTTTGGGCGTGTCGAAGCGCAGTTCGAGGTACCGGCCCTCGGCATCGAACTCCTTGTCGCCCCAGCCCACGATCACCTCGCTCGGCACATGCCGGGTGTAGATGGCGGTGCCGGCGTAGCCTTTTTTCTCGGCATAGTGGAAGTGGCCCTTGAGCCCGGCCATCTCTTCGAAGCGGCCGGTGACGTCGCTGGCCTGCACGCGAATCTCCTGCATGCAAATACAATCCGGCGCCAGTTCGGCCACCCAGTCGGCCACGCCTTTGGTGGAGGCCGAGCGCAGGCCATTGAGGTTGAGGCTGGTCAGTTTGAACACAACAAGGATTTCCAGATGGCTGTGAGTGGTGGTTCGGACAACGGCTCGAAGCAGCTGGCCCAGGATTTTGTGCAGTTCGCACTCGATGCCGGTGTGCTGCGCTTCGGCGAGTTCAAGATCAAGTCGGGCCGCATCAGCCCGTATTTCTTCAATGCCGGGCTGTTCGACGACGGCGCCAAGCTGTCCCGGCTGGCCGGATTCTATGCAGAGCGGCTGATTGCCAGCGGGCTGGAGTTCGACATGGTCTTCGGCCCCGCCTACAAGGGCATTCCGCTGGGTGCCACCGTAGCGGTCGAGCTCGCGCGGCGTGGCCGCAATGTGCCGTTTGCCTACAACCGCAAGGAGGCCAAGGCGCATGGCGAGGGCGGCAGCCTGGTCGGCGCACCGCTGCGGGGCCGGGTGCTGATCGTCGACGACGTGATGTCGGCCGGCACCGCGGTGCGCGAGTCGATCGCGATCATCGAGGCGGCCGGCGCCACGCCGCATGCGGTGGCGATTGCGCTGGACCGGCAGGAGAAGGCGACCGAGAACGGCGCCGATGTGGACTACAGCGCCGTGCAATATGTACGAAATCAGCTCGGCTTGCAGGTAACGGCCATCGCCACGCTCGATGACTTGTTACAGTACCTCACGGGGCGCGCCGACCACACGCTGGACGCCCACCGTGAGGGTGTGTTGGCCTACCGGGCGCGCTACGGCGCAACCTGACGACAAATCTAAAGGAACGATGCAGTGCGCTTCGCCATATACCTTGCCGGGCTGCCGTTGTTGCTGACCGGCATCGTGCAGGCGCAGCCACAACAGGCGGCACCCGGCGGCATCTACAGCTGCGTCGATTCGCGCGGCCGCAACATCACCTCGGATCGGCCGATTGCCGACTGCACGGATCGCGAGCAGCGCGAACTCAACCCGAGCGGCACCACCCGGCGCCGCATCGAGCCGACCTACAGCGCCAGGGAGCAGGCCGAGCGCGACGAGCGCGCGCGCCAGGCCGCGCTGGTCGCGCTGCGGCAAAACGAGGATCGGCGGCGCGAACGGGCGCTGCTGATGCGCTACCCCAACGTCGCGGCGCACGAACGCGAGCGCAAGGAAGCGATCTCGCAGATCGACGCCGTGATCCAGGCCGCGCGCAAGCGCCAGGCCGAACTGGTCGACGAGCGCAAGAAGGTCGACGACGAACTCGAGTTCTACAAGGGTGATGCGAGCAAGGCGCCGGCCTCGATCCGCCGCCAGCTGGACGACAACGCCCAGAGCGCTTTGGTGCAAAACCGTTTCATCGGCGAGCAGGAAGACGAGAAGAAGCGCGTGAATGCGCGCTTCGACGAGGAGCGCGCGCGCCTGCGCCAGCTCTGGGCGGTCGACGCAGGCGGTATGGCCCGCTAGCCCAGTTTCGCCTTCAGCAGCGCATTGACCTGCGCCGGGTTGGCCTTGCCCTGGCTGGCCTTCATGACCTGGCCCACGAGCGCGTTGAAGGCCTTGTCCTTGCCGGCACGGTACTCGTCGATGTTTTTCTGATTCGTGGCCAGCACGCCATCGATGATCTTGTCGAGTGCGCCGGTGTCGTTCATCGGCTTCAGATCCTTGGCCTCGATGATCGCGTCGACGTCGCTGCCTTCGCCGCTCCACAACGCATCGAAGACCTGCCGCGCCGCATTGTTCGGGATGGTGCCATCGCCGATGCGCGCGATCAGCTGGCCCAACTGCGCGGCCTTGACCGGTGCGGCCTCGATGCCGATTTCCTGCGCATTGAGTCGCCGCGCCAGTTCGCCCGTGATCCAGTTGCTGGCCAGCTTGGGTGTGCCGCCGGCCGCGACCGTGGCATCGAAGTAGCGCGCCAGCGCCGTGCTCTGCGTGAGCTGCGCGGCGTCGTATGCCGACAGCCCATGGTCGCGCACATAACGCTCGGCCATCGCACGCGGCAGTTCGGGCATGCCGGCCTTCACGCGGTCGATCCAGTCCTGTGCGATCACCAGCGGCGGCAGGTCGGGGTCGGGAAAGTAGCGGTAATCGGCCGCGTCTTCCTTGGTGCGCATCGCACGCGTCTCGCCGGTGTCGGGGTCGAACAGCACCGTGGCCTGCTGGATGGCGCGGCCGTCCTCGATCTCGCCGATCTGCCAGCGGATCTCGTAGTCGATCGCCTGTTGCATGAACCTGAAGCTGTTCAGGTTCTTGATCTCGCGCCGCGTGCCGAGCGGCGCACCGGGCCGGCGCACCGACACGTTGGCGTCGCAGCGGAAGCTGCCTTCCTGCATGTTGCCGTCG
>JBDUCH010000005.1:0-32452 GCA_040003555.1 Variovorax sp.
GTCGCGGCACGTCGTGTCAGCGCGGCACGGTGGCCGGCATGACCGGCCGCCCGGTCAGCGACGCAGGCGAAGTGGACGGCGAGCCCTTTCTTCATGATTCAGACCGACGGCGTGAGGGCTTCGTCGCGGCGCGCAGCGGCGAGCGCCGCCGAGTCCGGGCGCTCCTCGAGCAGCCCGTGCAGGGCCATGTCCAGGAACTGCTGCATCACTTCGGCGACGCCCAGACGGCCATCAGGTCGGTGCCAGTTCGCCATCTGGTTCAGGCCCGAGAGCAGGAAGCGACCCGCGATGGCTGGATCGATGGCACGCACCTCGCCGCTGGCTATGCCTTCGACGATGCATTGGCGCAGAAGACTCTCGTAGCGGTCGCGCAGCGTGATCGCGGCCAGGTGCTGCCCGCCCCTGCTGCCTTCGCGGAAGGCCCGCGAGCCGGCGATCCACCGGTCGCGCGCCAGGTCGAACACAACTGCCGACGAGCGCATGAAGGCGCGGATACGGCCGGTCGGCGAATCGGCTGCGGCGACGGCGGCGCTGACATCGTCCACCAGGGCCTGCATCGATTCCAGCACCACCCGCTCGTACAAGGCCTCCTTGTTCGGAAAGTAGTAGTACAGCGCAGCCTTCGTGATGTCGGCCGCCTCGGCGATGTCCCGCAGCGAAGTGCGCTCGTAGCCGTCGCGCGCGAACAGGCGGCGCGCGATGGCCAGCAACTGGTTTTCGCGGGCGGGCGACGTCGAAGGGATCCGGCGTTGGGACATGGCGATGCGGTGGATGCGACGGTGGAACGTGGAAGAGGCGCGTCAGCTCAGCGGCCCGTGAAGACCGGCTTGCGCTTTTCGAAGAAGGCGCGCTGCGCTTCCTTGGTGTCCTCGGTCTTGGACAGCGCCACCGTGTTGCTCTGCTCGTAGCGGTAGGCATCGCGCGGCGGCATCGTCAGCGTCATGCGGGCGGCCTCCTTGGCCAGGCGCACGGCGATCGGGCTCTTGGATGCGATTTCGCGCGCGATGCCCATCGCATAGGGCATCAGCTCGGCCGCGGGCACGCAGGCCTCGACCAGGCCGAGGCGATACAGCTCCTGGGCTGACACCTGCATGCCGGTGTAGAACATGCGGCGCGCGCGTGACTGGCTGAAGAACTTCTGCAGGAAGGTCACGCCCCCGGCGAGGCCCACGTTGATCTCGGGCATGGCGACGTAGGCGTCTTCCGAGGCGACCCAGATGTCCGATCCCATCACCAGGCCGAAGCCCGCGCCAAGGGCGGCGCCGTTGAGGGCGGCGATGACGGGCTTGGAGCACTCGACCACCGCGTAATACGACTCGCGCACCAGCCGGTTGTGCCGGCCATAGGCGCCCGGTGTCGCCGCCAGGTTGGGCCGCTCCCGGATGTCGGCACCGGCCGAGAACAGTTTGCCGGCGCCGGTCAGCACGATGGCAGCGACGTCGTCCATGTCGCTGAGCGTGTCGAAGACCTGCGTAATCTCGGCGCGCATCTCGGCGTTCTGCGCATTGACGGGCGCGCGGTTCAGTGTGACAACGGCGACGCCGTCCTCGATCGTCAGGAGGAGTGTCTTGAGATCCATCATGTGTTTTCGCTCGGGCTGGGGTTGAAGGGGGCTTGGCGCGTGGAGATCAGGGCATCCAGGCACACCGCTCCCTGGGGGTTGACGACAAAGGGGTTGATGTCGATGCCGGCCAGGTGTTCGGCATGCCGCACTGCGAATTCCGAAAGGCGGCTGAGTGCATCGGCCAGGGCCTGCGTGTCGTAGACCGGCCCGCCGCGCCAGCCCTTGAGCAGGGCCGAGGAGCGCACCGCGTCGACCAGCGACATCGCCTGTGCCGGGGTGAGCGGTGCGGAGGCGAAGGCCACGTCCTTGAACAACTCCACCGCGGTGCCGCCCAGGCCGAACATGACCATCGGGCCGAACACCGGATCCATGTGGATGCCGATGATGGTTTCGACGCCGCCGCGCACCATCGGTGCGATCAGCACGCCGTCGATGCGCGCGTGCGGCGCACGCTCAGCCGCGCGGGACATCAACGTGGCGTAGGCGGCGGCGACGGCGGGCGCATCCATCAGGTTCACCAGCACGCCACCGACCTCGGTCTTGTGCGGGATGTCGGCCGAGACGATCTTCGCGACCACCGGGTAGCCCATGCCGTCGGCCGCCATTGCGGCGGCATCGGCGCTGGTACATGTCAGCTCCGGCAGCACGGGAATGCCGGCCGCGCCGAGCAGCGCCTTGGCTTCGGCTTCAGTCGCAGCAGGTGGCAGCGGCTGCGAACCGCTTGCGGGCGCCACGTTGCTGCGCAGCGCGCGCCGCAGCCGCGCCATGCGTGCCGCACCGGCGACCGCCCGCACAGCGCGCGACGGATCCGCGAAGACGGCAACGCCCGCGGCCTCGAGCCGCTCGGTGACGCCCTGCTCGGAGAGCATCACCAGCACCAGCGGCTGGGCTGGATGCGCCTGGCGCAGCTCGATCATCCGCCGCTCGGTCGGCGCGAAGCGCGAGGCCGACAGGCCGACGTGGGCCAGGTAGGCGAACAGGGTGCCAAAGGGCGAGCCGGGCAGCAGCATCGCTTCGAGCACGCGCGCCACGCCGTCCGGCACCGCGGTCACCTGCGCGGTGGTGTCGTAGGGATTGGCCGGCACCGCAAACGGCAGCAGCCCGCGCAAGGCCAGGGCCGATTCGCTGGTGAGCGGCGGCAGGGTCATGCCGAGCTCGGACGCGTCGTCCGCCATCAGGATGCCGATGCCGCCCGAGCCCGTCATGATGCCGATGCGCTCGTTGGCCGGCAGCTGGCCGGTGACGGCGCAGAGATGCGCGATGTCGAGCATCTCCTCGATCGATGCCGCGCGGTGCGCGCCGCATTCGGCGAACACGGTGTCGTAGATCGCGTCGTTGCCCGCCAGCGAGCCGGTGTGCGTCGCGGCGGCGGCAGCGCCGACCTCGGTGCGGCCGATCTTCATGATGACCACGGGCTTGCCGGCGGCGGCGGCCTTGCACAGCGCGGCACGCAGGCGCGCGCCGTCCTTGCAAGCCTCGAGTGCGGCGCAGATCACGCGCGTGTCGGCGTCGTCGGCCAGGTAGTCGATGCATTCGGCCACGTCCACATCGGCCTCGTTGCCGGTGGCGATTACGCGGCTCAGGCCGATGCCCCGCAAGGTCGCCATGCCATACGCGGCCGAGCCGAAGGCGCCGCTCTGCGTGGCCATGCCGATCACGCCGGGCTTGGGCCGCAGGCCGTTGAGCGCGGTGGAAAAGGTCGCGTAGAACTTCGCCGAGGGATTGAGCAGGCCGAGCGCATTCGGGCCGACCATGCGCATGCCCGCTTCGCGGCAGATGCGCACCAACCGGGCCTGCAGCTCGACGCCAGCGGCATCAGCCTCGGCGAAGCCCGCGGTGAAGACCTGCACCACCTTCACGCCCTTGCGGGCACAGTCCTGCAGCGCGGCCTCAACGCCCGGCACGGGCACCGCGACGATGGCATGGTCCACCGGGCCCGGCACGTCGGCCAGGCTGGCGAACGCAGGCAGGCCCTGGATCTCGGCGGCGCCGCTGCGGTTGATGGGATACATCGCGCCGGCGAAGCCCGCCTCGACCAGGAAGCGCAGCGGCCGCCCGCCGATACGTTCGGGGTCGGAAGACGCGCCGATGATCGCCACCGACGACGGGAAGAAGAGAGGATGGAGCGAGTGCATGAGCAGCGGGAGATCAAAGAAAGGCGTGCGTCACGCCGCCGTCGATCAGCATCGATCCGCCGGACATGAAGCCGCTTTCGTCGCCGGCCAGGAACACGGCGGCATTCGCGATGTCCTCGACCTGGCCCAAGCGCCCGACCGGCGTGCGCGCGATGCGCTTGGCCATGCCGGCTTCGTCGACGTTGATGCTCACGCCTTCGGTCATGATCGTGCCGGGCGCGATGGCGTTGACGCGGATCTTCTTCGGCCCGAGCTCGACAGCCGAGGCACGCGTCAGGCCCAGCACGCCGGCCTTGACGCCGCAGTAGATCAGCCCGTTGGGCATGCCGATGAAGCCGGCGGCCGAGGCGATGTTGATGATGGAGCCGCCGCTGCCCTTGGCCATCAGACGCGCCGCGAACTGCGTGCCCCAGACCACCGAATTGAAGCCGGTGGCGACCATGCGATCGAGGGTCTCGGGCGTGATCGCGTCGATCGGCCCATAGCGCACCCAGATGGCGTTGTTGACCAGCACGTCGAGCCGGCCGTACTGGCGCTCGAGGGTGTCGACTGCGGCCTCGAAGGTGGCGCGTTCGGCCACGTTGCCGGCACAGGCCACAGCCTGCCCGCCCTGGTCGCGGATCGCCTGCGCAGCGCGCTCGGCGTCGTCGGCCTCGATGTCGAGCACCGCGACGATCGCGCCTTCGGCGGCGAAGCGATCGGCGATGGCGCGGCCGATGCCCTGCGCTCCGCCGGTCACCAGGGCCACCTTGCCTTCCATACGTAGTGCCATGCTTGCTTTCCGTTGTCTCTTTGCACAAAATTCTACCGGCCGGTTAGTAAGTTTGCGAAGCACAATTTGACTAGGAGATACCCTATGAACCCCACCGATATCGCCCGAAACGTCGGCGAACTGATGGATCGCGAAGCAATCCGCGAATGCATGTTTCGCTATTGCCGCGGCATCGACCGCCAGGACGAGGCGGCACTGCGCAGCGCCTACTGGCCAGACGCGACCGACCGGCATGGCCCCTACCAGGGCAGCGCCAGCGGGTTCATCGAATGGGCGTTGAAGAAGTTGTCGACGCAGGGCGAACGCTCGGTTCACAACGTCACCAACCTGTCGATCACCCTGAACGGGTCACAGGCCGCGGTGGAAACCTATTTCCTGGCGCTGCAGCGCGACCGCGACGCGCAAGGCACGGCACGCGAGGTATTCCTGGCGGGTCGCTACTTAGATCGTTTCGAGAAGCGCGCAGACGAGTGGCGCATCGCGGCACGCACGGTGGTGTACGACTGGATGCGGCCCCTGGGTACGCCCGAAGGCACCGAGGCCGAGCGATTCGGGCCGCGGCAGCCGCTGGGCGGTGTGAGGGGCGAAGATCCGATCCATGCGCTGCTGGCAGCGCTGGAACGCCCGGGGTCCTAGCGCCCTACTTCGCGGTCTTGCGTCGGGCGGGCGCCTTCGCGGGCGCCGGCGCCGCCGACTGCATGCCCACCAGGATGATGTCGAGGTACCGCTCGATCACCTGGCGCGGCGTCAGCGGGCCATCGCGCTTGATCCAGCGCGTCATCTGGTTGAGGGTGGACAGGAGCAGCCGGCCCGCCGTCGCGGGGTCGACATCGCGAAACTCTCCGGAGGCCACGCCCTTGCTGATGCAGGCCCGCAGCAGCTTCTCGAACCTGTCGCGCCGGCCGACCGCGGCGGCGCGGATCTGGGGGCCCATGCGCGACCAGAAGACATTCGATCCGGCGATCCAGGCGTCGGGGGCCTCGGCGAAGACATCGGCGGAAGTGAGCATGAAAACGCGCACCTGCTCGGTGGCGCCTTCGACCTGCTCCATCGCGCCGCTCACGCGTTCGATCAGGGCCTGAAGGTTATCGACGACGATCTGCTCGTAGAGCGCTTCCTTGTTGGGGAAGTGGTAGTAGAGCGCGGCCTTGGTAACGTTGGCTTCCTGCGCGATGTCGCGCAGCGAGGTGCCGGCATAGCCGTGGGCCGCGAAGAGGCGGGACGCGATCTCGATCAGTTGCGTCGGGCGATCCTCGACCGCTGTGCCACCGCTCGCCTTCGCTCTTGCTGTTCTACTTGTTGCCATCCATGCGCTCGTTGATTGCCATGAATATACGTCATGGCCCGGAACGGCAATGGCCGTCCGGCCCGCTCAGTCCATCTTCAGATTGGCCTTCTTGCCGAGGGCCTTCCACATCTCGATGTCGGTCTTGACCTGACCGCCGAACTGGGCCGCGTTCTTGTAGGCCGGCAGCGACATGTTCTGCTGCGCGAACTTCTGCCTGTTCTCTTCGTTTGCCAGCGCGTGGCCGATCTCCTGGTTGAGTCGCGCGACGATGGCCGGTGGCGTGGCGGCCGGCGCGAAAACACCGAACCAGCCGTCCAGGTCGAACTTGAAGCCCTGCTCCGACAGCGTGGGCAGGTTGGGCAGCGCGGGCCCGCGCGACGAGCCGGTGGCACCCAACGCGACCAGTTTGCCGGCGCGGATGTGCGGTACCGGCGAGGCGATGTCGGTGAAGCCGACGCCGATATTGTTGGCCAGCAGGTCTGTGACTTCCTGCGCCGTCGTCTTGTACGGGATGTGCGGCATGAAGAGCCCGTAGCTGGACTTGATGCCTTCCATGACGAGGTGGCCGGTGGAGCCGTTGCCCCAGGACGCATACGCCAGCTTGCCCGGGTTGGCCTTGGCGTAGTTCACCAAGTCCTGCAGGTTCTTCAAGCCGGTGCTCGGGTTGGCGACCAGCAGAATGCCTGCCGCCCCCATCTGCGCGACCGGCACCAGATCCTTCTGCGCGTCATAGGGCATCTTGGGCAGGATGATCGGGTTGATCGCGATCGCAGAGGACGGCGCGATGCAGAGCGTGTAGCCGTCCGCCGGCGCCTTGGCGACCGCATCGATGCCAATGATGCTGTTGGCACCTGGCTTGAAGTCGAGCACGACGGTCTGGTTGAGCGACTGCTGCAGCGCAGGCTGGATGATGCGCAGCAGGTTGTCCATGGCACCGCCGGGCGGGCCGGGCACGATGACCTTGATCGGCCCGCGGCTCGGCCAGTCTGCGGCTTGGGCGAATGCGCGCGGCGCAACGAATGGGATCGAAACAGTAACCCCGAAAGCGCCCGTGCGGGCCAGCAAGGCGCGACGGCTCAAGGGTGCATCGTTCATTTTTTGTCTCCTGGTGTCTTGCGTTGCGGTGCAAGTGCAGGTAACTTACCTGCCGTACGGCAAGTTGTCAATTGTGTGCCGGTGAATGGCTCTGGCCAAAGACAAGAATGGCAAGGATCGAGACACAAATCACATGCTCCAGAAACTGGTCGAATCCGCGTTCGAATACGCGTTCCCCCTTTACGCTGTTGCACAGACGCGCTACCGCGCCGTGCAGGATCCGTCGAGCGTCGCGCGGCATGCGCCGAACACGGTCCGGCACGAGCAGCAGTTGAGCGACCACACCAGCCGCTGGATCACCTCACCCAACAACGACACGCTCTACTCGAATGCGTGGCTGGATCTGTCTCAGGGGCCGGTGCGCGTTCGAGTGGGCGAGATGCAACCAGGGCGCTACTGGTCGCTGGCCTTCATGGATGCCTTCACGAACCATTTCGCGGTGGTCGGTCAGCGCCTGGACGGCAGCGGGCCGGTAGCCCTCACGCTGATCGGGCCCGGAGCCTCGGATGCCGGCCTGCCGGGTCGCGTGATCCGTGCGCCGGGCCATGACGCCTGGCTCTTCGCGCGCTGCCTGGTCGACGGCCCGGAAGATCTGCCGCACTCGCATGCGATGCAGGCGCGTATCGAGGTCAGCGGGCCACCAGGTTCCGCCTACCCGCCGCGGGTGGTGCCGACCTCCTTCAGGGACCCTCGCAACTTCATCGCCGTGGTCAACGAGGGCCTGGCGCGCAATCCGGTGCCGGCGTCGGAACTGTCCCTGCTCGAAGGCTTCGCAGCCGCGGGGCTGCGTGCGGGTGCAGTCGATGCATGGAACAGCCTGAGCGAAGAAGCCCGGGAAGCCTGGACGCGGGGGATCGACGCCGCGCACCAGCGCCTGCGCCAGGCTTCGAAGACCGGCCGGCGCGAGATCCAGGGCTGGTTCGCATCCGCGCCCGAGATGGGCGACTTCGGCACGAAGCATGCGCTGCGCGCGTCGGTCGCACTGGGCGGGCTGGGTGCCTTGATCGCGGACGAGGCGATGTACTTCGTGCGCTTCCACGACGACGCGCAGCAGCCGCTCGATGGTCATCAGCGCTACCTGCTGCGGATTCCGCCCGGCGGCATTCCCACCGACTCGTTCTGGTCTTTTTCGATGTACGAACCCACGGCCGACAGCCAGCGCTTCTTCGTCGAGAACCCGATTGCGCGCTATTCGATCGGCAACCGCACGCGCGGGCTGGTGCACAACGCCGACGGCTCGCTCGACATCGCCATTCAGCACCAGCGGCCGAGCGATCCACGCCTGCTCGCCAACTGGCTGCCCTCCCCTGGCGGATCCTTCCAGATCGCGCTGCGCACCTACATGCCGCGCCCTGAACTGCGCGACGGCACGGCACCGATGCCGACCATCCTGCACGCCTGACCCCCAAGCCAAGGAATCTTCTTATGAAGCCCGCACACCGTATCACCGCCGAGACCAACACACGAGTCCTGTCGGAACTCAATTTCACCGACCGGCGCGATTTCGACGACGCCCGACGGGGCTTCATCGCCACCCTCGCCGACGCGCAGATCGCGGCCGATGCGGGCGGCGTCGCCTGGTCGATGAAGCCCTACGGCTTCCTCGAAGGCGAATCGCCCGACACCGTCAACCCGAGCCTGTGGCGGATGTCGCAGCTCAATGCCATACATGGCCTCTTCAAGGTCACCGAGCGGGTCTACCAGGTGCGCGGCTTCTCGCTGTCGAACGTGACCTTCATCGAAGGCGACACCGGCATCATCGTGGTCGACCCGCTGCAGTTCACCGAGCATGCACGCGCGGCCATCGCGCTGTATCGGCAGCACCGCGGCGACCGGCCGGTGATCGCGGTGGTCTACACCCACAGCCACCGTGACCACTACGGCGGCGTGCGCGGCGTCATCAGCCCGCAGGACGTGCGCAAAGGCGTCGAGGTGATCGCGCCGAACGGCTTCACCGAGGAATCCTTTGCCGAGTCGATTCTCGCGGGCGTGCCGATGCGCCGGCGCGCGGTGTTCCAGTTCGGCTGGTCGCTGGAGGCCGGCCCGATGGCTCACGTGGACAGCGGCCTTGGCAAGGCCGTAGGCCGCGGCGGCGACGGCTTCATCGCGCCGACGACGCTGATCACCCAGCCGGTGGAGCGGCGCACGATCGACGGCGTCGAGTTTGTCTTTCACCTCACGCCAGGCACCGAGGCGCCGGCCAACATGAACATGTGGTATCCGGGTCTGCGCGTGCTGAACCTGGCGGAGAACTGCTGCCACACCATGCACAACCTCTGCCCCTTGCGCGGCGCGAAGACTCGCGACTCGCTCGCCTGGGCGCGCTACCTTGACGAGGCGCTGGACGACTTCGTGCCCGAGACCGATGCGCTGGTCATCCAGCACCAGTGGCCCGTGTGGGGGCGCGAGCACATCCACGAATACGTCTCGGGCCAGCGCGACATGTACCGCTACCTGCACGACCAGACTCTGCGACTGATGAGCCACGGCCTCACCCCGCGCGAAATCGCCGCCGAGCTGCTATTGCCGTCGCGCCTGTCGAAGCAATGGTTCGCCCGCGGCTACTACGGCGCGGTGGCGCACAACGTCGGCGCCATCTACGCCCACTACATGGGCCCGTACGACGGCAATCCCGCCAACCTCGACCCGCTGCCGCCGGTCGAGGCCGGCCGGAAGTATGTTGAGTACATGGGCGGTGCCGACGCCGTGCTGCGCCGCGCGCGCACCGATTTCGACACGGGCGAATTCCGCTGGGTGGTGCAGGCGCTCAACCACGTTGTCTTCGCCGATCCGACGAACCGATCGGCGCGCGAACTCGCCGCCGATGCGATGGAACAGCTGGGATACCAGTCCGAATCCGCCACCTGGCGCAACTCCTTCCTGCTGGGCGCACGCGAGCTGCGCACCCCTTCGGCCGCCTCGGCACCGCGCGGTGTGTCGATCAGCCCCGACGTGGTCGCAATACTGCCCTTCGGCAACTTCCTCGAATACCTGGCGATCCGGGTCAACGGGCCGAAGGCGCAGGACATCGATGCGCGTTTCGATTGGCGACTGACGGAAGGCGATGGCGTGGATGGGCATCGCCTGACCTTGTCGAACGGAGCACTCAACCATTTGCCAGGCAGCCATGGCGACGCGGCCGATGCGGTAGTGACGATGTCGCGCCAGCAAATGGCCAAGCTGTCAGCCGGACGCTCGGCGCTGCTGGCGGGCTTGGACACCGGGGAATTGAAGGTCGAAGGGGATGCGGGCCTGTTCAGGCGCTTTGTCGAGACGCTGGATGAGTTCGACGCGATGTTCAATGTGGTGGAGCCTTGAGCCAGAGGCGGAACGGACGGATCACTCCCACTCGATCGTCGCCGGCGGCTTGGAGCTCACGTCGTAGGTCACGCGGTTGATCCCGCGCACCTCGTTGATGATCCTGCCCGACACCTTCTTGAGCAGCGCGTAGGGCAGCTCGGCCCAGTCCGCAGTCATGAAGTCGCTGGTCTGCACGGCGCGCAGCGCGACCACGTAGTCGTAGGTTCGGCCGTCGCCCATCACGCCCACGCTCTTGACCGGCAGGAACACGGTAAAGGCCTGGCTGGTGAGGTCGTACCAGCTCTTGCCGGTGGCGGGGTCGATGAAGTTGCGCAGTTCTTGGATGAAGATGTCGTCGGCACGGCGTAGCAGGTCTGCATACTCCTTCTTCACTTCGCCGAGGATGCGTACGCCCAGGCCGGGGCCCGGGAACGGATGGCGGTACACCATCTCGGGCGGCAGGCCGAGCGCCACGCCCAGCTCGCGCACCTCGTCCTTGAACAGGTCGCGCAGGGGCTCCAGCAGCTTCAGGCCCAGTTGCTCGGGCAGGCCGCCGACGTTGTGGTGGCTCTTGATGGTGACGGCCTTCTTGCTCTTGGCGCCGCCGGACTCGATCACGTCGGGGTAGATCGTGCCCTGGGCCAGCCACTTGGCACCCTTGGCGCCCGCGCTGGTGAGCTTGGCGGCCTCCTGCTTGAACACGGTGACGAACTCGCCGCCGATGATCTTGCGCTTGGCTTCGGGCTCGCTCACGCCCGCGAGCTTGCCGAGGAAAAGGTCGCTCGCGTCGACACGGATCACCTTGGCGTGCAGCTTGCCGACGAACATGTCCATCACGAGGTCGCCCTCGTTCAGCCGCAGCAGGCCGTGGTCGACGAACACACAGGTCAGCTGGTCGCCGATCGCGCGGTGGATCAGCGCAGCCGCCACCGACGAATCGACGCCACCCGAAAGGCCCAGGATGACTTCTTCGTCGCCGACCTGCTCGCGGATCTTCGCGACCGCTTCGGCGATGTGGTCGCGCATGACCCAGTCGGGCTTGGCGTTGCAGATGTCCAGCACGAAGCGGTTCAGGATCGCCTGTCCCTGCAAGGTGTGCGTGACTTCGGGATGGAACTGCACGGCATAGAAGCCACGTTCTTCGTCTGCCATGCCGGCAATCGGGCAACTCTCGGTGCTGGCCATGAGCTTGAAGCCCGGCGGCATTTCGGTCACGTTGTCGCCGTGGCTCATCCAGACGTGCAGCATGCCGTGGCCTTCGGGCGTGGCGTAGTCCTGGATCCCGTCAAACAGCTTCGTGTGGCCGCGGGCGCGAATCTCGGCGTAGCCGAATTCGCGCTTGTGACCGCCCTCCACCGTGCCGCCCAGCGCGTGGGCGATCGCGTACATGCCGAAGCAGATGCCCAGCACCGGCACGCCCAGTTCGAACACGGCCTGCGGCGCGCGCAGGCTTTCGTCTTCCCACAGGCTCGCGTGGCTGCCCGACAGGATCACGCCCTTGAGCGTGCCGTCCTTCGCGTACTCGCGCACCCATTCGTCGCTGACGTCGCAGGGATGCACTTCGCTGAGCACATGGGCCTCCCGCACGCGGCGGGCGATGAGTTGGGTGACTTGCGAGCCGAAGTCGAGGATGAGTATCTTGTCGTGTTGCATGCGTCGATCACTCCGCCCGGTAGTTGGGCGCTTCCTTCGTGATCTGCACGTCATGCACGTGGCTCTCGCGGATGCCGGCGGTGGTGATCTCGACGAACTCGGCCTTGTTCTTCATGTCCTCGATCGTGGCGCAGCCGCAGTAGCCCATGCTGGCGCGCACGCCGCCGGCCATCTGGTAGACGATCGACACGATCGAGCCTTTGTAGGGCACGCGGCCTTCGATGCCCTCGGGCACCAGCTTGTCGGTGTTGGGGTTGCCGGTGCTCGACTCCTGGAAGTAGCGGTCGGCGCTGCCCTGCTGCATGGCGCCGATGCTGCCCATGCCGCGGTAGCTCTTGTAGCTGCGCCCCTGGTACAGCACGATCTCGCCGGGCGCCTCTTCGGTGCCGGCGAACATGCTGCCCATCATCACGGTGCTGGCCCCTGCGGCGATGGCCTTGGCGATGTCGCCCGAATAGCGTACGCCGCCGTCGGAGATCAGCGGCACGCCGGTGCCTTGCAAGGCGGTGGCGACGCTGTCGACCGCCATGATCTGCGGCACGCCGACACCGGCCACGATGCGCGTGGTGCAGATCGAGCCGGGGCCGATGCCAACCTTGACCGCGTCGGCGCCGACGTCGGCCAGCGCACGCGCCGCGTCGCCGGTCGCGATGTTGCCGCCGATCACGTCGACCTGCGGATAGTTGCGCTTGACCCAGCGCACGCGCTCGATCACGCCGGCGCTGTGGCCGTGCGCGGTGTCGACCACGATGGCGTCGACACCGGCCTTGACCAGTGCCTCGACGCGCTCCTCGGTGCCCTCGCCCACGCCGACCGCCGCGCCCACGCGCAGGCGGCCGTTGGCATCGCGTGCGGCATTGGGGAAGCTGGTCTGCTTGGTGATGTCCTTGACGGTGATCAGGCCCTTGAGCTCCCAGTCGCCGTTGATGACCAGCAGGCGCTCGAGCTTGTACTTGTTGAGCAGCGCCTTGGCATCCGCCAGCGTGGTGCCATCGGGCACGGTGATGAGCTTGTCGCGCTGGGTCATGATCTCGCTGACCGGCACGTCGTAGCGCGTTTCAAAGCGCAGGTCGCGACCGGTCACGATGCCGACCACCTTGCCACCGTCGATGACCGGAAACCCCGAAATGCCGAGCTGGTCCGACAGCGCCATCACCTGCCGCACCGAGTGCGTCGGCGTGATCACCACCGGGTCGCGCAGCACACCCGATTCATAGCGCTTCACGCGGGCCACCTCGGCGGCCTGCTGCTGCGCCGTGAGGTTCTTGTGCACGATGCCGATGCCGCCTTCCTGCGCGATCGCGATCGCGAGGCGCGCTTCGGTCACGGTGTCCATCGCCGCCGAAACCAGTGGCAGGTTCAGCGAGATGTTGCGGGAGAGTCGGGTGGCGAGGGAGGTGTCCTTGGGCAGGACCTGGGAGAACGCTGGCACCAACAACACATCGTCGAAGGTGAGCGCTTTGCCGAGAAGGCGCATGGGTGAAGCTCCAAAAGACGGATTGTAACGATCGCTCCGTAGTTACCCGGACGGCCCGGGCGTTGCCCCGATGCCAGGTGTCCACATGGGCCGTCCGGCAACTGTTGCCGAATGCCAGCGTTACACGGTAAATACACCGCCGCCGGTGTTACAAACCCTCACACAGCGCTAAACTTCCCGCCATGAAATTTGTGCACGTCTTGATTCTCGGATGGGCCTGCGCGCTGCCGCTGGCGGCCAGCGCGCAATGGCAGTGGGTCGACAACACCGGCAAGAAGGTCTTCAGCGATCAGCCGCCGCCGCTCGACGTGCCCGAAAAGAACATCCTGCGTCGCGCCGCCGGCGCTTCACAGCGCGCGAGCGTCGCGCCAGCGCCCGGTGCCGCTGTTGCCCCGGACGCAGCTGCAGCAGGAGCCACGCCTGCGGCCGGCGTCCCGAAGCCGGCGGGCGTCGACAAGGAACTCGCGGAAAAGACACGCAAGGCCGAGGAGGCCGAAAAAGCCAAGCAGGCCGCCGAGGCCCAGAAGGTCGCGCAGGCCAAGTCCGACAACTGCGCCCGCGCCAAACAGGGCAAGGCGACTTTCGACAGCGGCATCCGCGTCGCGCGCGTCAACGCCCAGGGTGAGCGCGAGATCATGGACGACAAGGCGCGGGCCGCCGAAGCACAGCGCGTGCAGTCGGTGATCGACAGCGACTGCAAGTAAAAAGCCTTCTGAAGGCTCAGTAGCCGGCCTTGCCGCCGTCGCGCCGCCGGGCGAAGAGCCCCGTCGCACCTGCGCCTTGCCGGCGAAAACGCTCACGCCGCGCCACCTTGGGGTCGACGACGAGCGGCCGGCACAGCTCGACGCGGTCGCCGTCGCTCAACGCACGATCCCACGCGATGGCGCGGCCCCAAAGACCGGCGGGCAACGCCACCCAGTCCAGCGCCGGAAACTGCGCCGGCAATGCACTGGCAAGCACCGCATCCCGTGCCGTGGCCCCTTCGGGCAGTGTAAGCACCGCTTCGAACACTTCGCGCGGCGCCGGCGAATAGACCAGCGTGATCTGCATCAGGCGGGCTTGCCGTAGACCTGTTCCGCGCGCTTGACGAAAGCTTCGACCAAGCTGGAGGCGATGGTGTCGAACATCGGGCCGATCAGCGTCTGCAAGCCGAAATTGCTGAACCCGTAGCTCAGGTTCAGGTCGATACGACAGGCGCGCTCGGCCGCATCGCCCACCGGCAGGAACTTCCAGACGCCGTCCAGACTGGAGAACGGCCCGCTCACCAGCTTGAGCCGCACTTCGCGGCCGGGCACGTGGGTGTTGCGCGTGGTGAAACTCTGGTGGATGCCGCCGAAACCGAGGCCGACTTCGGCCGTCATGCCGCCCTCGTCTTCCTCGATGACTCTGGAGCGGTCGCACCAGGGCAGAAACTCGGGATACTTGGCGACGTCCGTGACCAGCGCGTACATCTCTTCGGCGCTGTACCAGATCAAAACGGACTTGTGAACTGTTTTCATAGAATGGGCACGAGCGTGCGCGACGGATTGTATTGAAGCCATGCAGACCCCAAATCAAGCGCCATGGCCACCAAGAAAAAACAAGACCCCTCCACCCGCATCGCCGACAACAAGAAGGCAGCCTATAACTACTTCTTCGAGGAACGTTTCGAGGCCGGAATGGTGCTCGAGGGCTGGGAAGTCAAATCGCTGCGCGAGGGCAAGGTGCAACTGACCGACGGCTACGTCATGATCCGCGACGGCGAGATGTTCATCGTCGGTTGCCAGATCAATCCGCTGCGCAGCGCTTCGACCCACACCACGCCTGACTCGATCCGCACCAAGAAGTTGCTACTGCACAAGGAGCAGATCCGCCGCCTCACCGGCAAGGTCGAGCAAAAGGGCTACACGCTGGTGCCGCTCAACCTGCACTGGAAAGCCGGCAAGGTGAAGTGCGAGATCGCGCTCGCCAAGGGCAAGGCCGAGCACGACAAGCGCGACACCATCAAGGATCGCGAAGGCAAGCGCGAAGTCGAGCGGGCGATGAAAAGCCGCAGCCGCTGAACCATTCACACCGTCCTCCGACCATGGCACTCCAACCCCTCGATGCCCGGCAGGTGCAACCGCACCAGGGCGGCCCCAGCTTCACGCTGTCGAATCGGCTGTTCCGTGCCGCATGGGGCCTCGCGTGGGCCGTGCTCGCCTCGTGGACGCCGCCGCCGCTGCGTGGCTGGCGACGTTTCCTGTTGAAGCTCTTTGGCGCGCAGATGGGCGAACTCGCCGACGTGCGCGGCAGTGCCACCGTCTGGTATCCGCCGCACCTGCAAATGGCCGACCGGACGTTGCTGGCCGAACGGGTCACCTGCTACAACATGGCGCCGATCTCGCTCGGGGAAGGCGCATTGGTGTCGCAGGGCGCGCACCTTTGTGCCGGCACCCACGACATCTCCACGCCCGAGTTCCAGCTGTTCGCCAAACCCATCGCGATCGGCGCCAGGGCCTGGATCGCCGCCGAGGCTTTTGTTGGCCCCGGCGTCACAGTGGGCGAAGGCGCGGTGCTGGGTGCGCGAGCCGTCGCCTTCGGTGCGCTCGAGCCCTGGGGGGTCTACACCGGCAACCCCGCCGTGCTGCTCAAACGCCGCGTCCTCAGAACAGAAACTTCCTGAGGACGAGGGAATAAACGGGGCACCGGCGGCGTTTGTGCTCTTCATGGACACCGCGCCCCTCGTCGACCACATCCCGAGCCTGCGCCGCTACGCGCGGGCGCTGACGGGCGACGCCTGGGCTGCCGACGACCTGGTGCAGGACACGCTGGAGCGCGCCTGCAGCAAGTGGCGCCTCTGGACGGCTGGCAGCGACCTGCGCGCCTGGCTGTTCACGATCATGCACAACCTGTTCGCCAGCCAGTTGCGACGGTCGCCCCCGCGCGCGGTGGTCGACATCGCCGATGTCGCGCACGAACTGCGCAGCGTCGACAGCCGGCGCGACGACGGCATCGACTTGCAGCGCTGCCTGCTGCTGTTGCCCGAAGACCAGCGCGCCGTGCTGCTGCTGGTGGCCCTCGAAGACCTCTCCTATGCGCAGGTGGCCAAAGTGCTCGGCATCCCGGTCGGCACGGTGATGTCACGCCTGTCGCGCGCCCGCCGCCGGCTGCATGAGCTGATGGACGGTGGTCCGGCCACGATGGCCGCCAACCGCCCGGGCCTGCGCCGGCTCAAATGACACCTGCATCATGAACCGCCCTCCGCCCCCCCTCGACGACGACGACGACGCGCAAACTTGGCACGCCCAACGCGATGCGCTGCGCCAGTTGCATGCCGAAGTGCTCGACGAACCCGTGCCTCCCGCCCTGCTGGCCGCGGCCGGCCAGGCTGCACGCCGGCACGCAGACCGGGCGCGATGGTTGCGTTGGGGCGGCATGGCCGCGGGCGTGCTGATGGCCTTCGGCGCCGGCTGGCTCGCCAATGCCCAGTGGTCGACCATGCCCGCCGGGGGGCAGCTTGCGCGAGCCGGCACCACCCGCGAGTTCGTGCATGCGGCCGCGGTCGCCCATGCAGTCTACGCGCCGGAAAAACGGCATCCGGTCGAAGTTGCCGCTGCCGAGCAGCAGCATCTGGTTCAGTGGCTCTCGAAGCGGCTGGACAAGCCGCTCAAGGTGCCCGACCTCAGCGCGCGTGGCTACACCTTGGTGGGTGGGCGTCTGCTGCCGGGCGAGGCCGGCGCGCGTGCGCAGTTCATGTTCGAGGATGCGGCAGGCGAACGCGTGACGCTCTACATCGGCACGCTGGTTCGGCCGTCCGATCCGGCCCAGGCCACCGAATCTGCATTCCGCTTTTCGGCGGACGGCCCGGTGCCGAGCTTCTACTGGGTCGATCAGGGCTTCGGGTATGCGCTTGCGGGCAAGCTGCCGCGCGAAACCTTGCTGGGTCTTGCCACGGTGGTGTACCGGCAGCTCGAGGGGCGCGCCGGTTAGTCGGGGCTAGACTGTCTCTCGCGCATTTGTTTATCGTTTTTTTAACTGAAGGAGAAATCTTCATGAAATTGCTCAGCGCTTCCATCCTCGCCGTCGCCCTTCTCGCAGGCTGCGGCGGCATGAAGACCGCCATGGCACCGGACACCCCGACCCGCACGGTCGACGGCGTGTTGATCGGCCCGTCCGGCATGACGCTCTACACCTTCGACAAGGACGCTGCCAACAGCGGCAAATCGGTCTGCAACGGCCAGTGCGCCACCAATTGGCCGCCGCTGATGGCGCCTGAAGGTGCCAAGCCGATGGGCGGCTACAACATCGTGACGCGCGACGACGGCAAGAAGCAGTGGGCCTACAAGGGCTGGCCGCTCTACTACTGGATCAAGGACACCAAGGCTGGCGACAAGACCGGTGATGGCGTCGGCGGCGCCTGGAAACTCGCTAAGCCCTGAAAGGCCTCGCCCTGAAAAAAAGCCGGCTCTGGGGCCGGCTTTTTTATGGCTATTCGTCCTGAATCCGGCTGGCCAGGCGCACCGCTTCGGCGAGTTCCATCAGCTGATCGGCATGCTGGATGGCCAGGCGCGCCAGCTTTTTGCGACCCGCGGCCAGTAGGTGAACCTCGACCTGTCGACGGTCGACTGTGCTGGACTTGCGCTTGACCAGACCCGCCTCCTCGCATCGCGAAACGAGCGCAACGACGCCGTGCGGCTGTGCCTGCAGCCGTTCTGCAATCTCCCCAATGGTCGCCCACTGTCGATCGGGAAACCCCTGGGTGTGAAGCATCAGCTGGTACTGGAGAACTGTGATGCCTTCATTCCTCGCGGCGTCTTCGCTGAATCTCAGGAAGCTGCGCAGCCGGAACCGGAAATCCGAAAGCGCTTCAAATCGCTGCTTCTCGGAGGCGCTTTGCTGGTTTGACATCGAGATGAGCCGGTTGGTGCGTGAATGTAGCAGCGCCGAGATAGTTCCCGCTGCTTGCCTCGGGTAATCACTCACAGCATGATATAAATACCCTCATACCATGACATAACTGAGCGGAGCCTGACCGGGCTAGGCCTTGTCCAACTGCCGCTCCCATCTCCAACATCTCTCCTCCCATGAAAATCAAGAGCCACAAGGACTTCCTGTCCGGCCTCATGTTCACTTGCGTCGGTCTGGCCTTCGCCTTGGGCGCGACCAACTACAGCATCGGCAGCGGCGCTCGCATGGGCCCCGGCTATTTCCCGCTCGTGCTGGGTACGCTACTGGCGATTGGCGGTGGGATCGTGATGCTGGGCGCGCTCGCGTCCGGGCCCAGGGATGGCGACCCTGTCGGCCGGATCGCCTGGAAGCCATTGATCCTGATCATCGGCGCCAACCTCGTGTTCGGCCTCTTGCTCGGCGGCCTGCCGACCCTCGGCATCCCAGCCATGGGGTTGATGATCGCGATCTATGCGCTGGTGGTCATCTCGTGCGTTGCCGGCGCCCGCTTCTCGATCAAGTCTGCGCTCGTCCTCGCCACGATTCTGGCAGTCGGAAGCTACCTAACATTTATCCTCGGCCTGAGTCTTCAGTTCCAGGTCTGGCCTACGTTCATCACCGGTTGAGGGCCACGACTCATGGAACTCATCCACAACCTCTCCATCGGCTTTGAAGCGGCATTCACGTTTCAGAACCTGATCTACGCCTTCGTCGGTTGCCTGCTCGGCACGCTGATCGGGGTGCTCCCCGGCATCGGCCCTGTGGCAACGATCGCGATGCTGCTGCCCGCAACGTACGCTTTGCCGCCGGTGGCCGCGCTGATCATGCTCGCCGGCATCTACTACGGCTCGCAGTACGGCGGCTCGACCACCGCGATTCTCGTGAACCTGCCGGGGGAGTCGTCGTCGGTGGTGACGGTGATCGACGGTCACCAGATGGCCAAGCAAGGCAGGGGCGGGCCCGCGCTTGCCGCGGCCGGGCTGGGGTCGTTCTTCGCCGGCTGCGTCGGCACACTCGTACTTGCCGCCTTCGCGCCGCCGCTCACGGAACTCGCCTTCAAGTTCGGGCCGGCCGAGTACTTCTCGCTCATGGTGCTGGGCCTGATCGGCGCCGTGGTGCTGGCCTCGGGCTCGCTGATCAAGGCGATCTGCATGATCATGCTGGGATTGCTGCTCGGGCTTGTCGGCACCGATGTGAATTCGGGCGTGGCGCGCTACAGCTTCGACATTCCCGAGCTTACCGATGGCATCAGCTTCATCGCCATCGCGATGGGCATCTTTGGCTATGGAGAGATCATCGCAAACCTTGCGCAGAGCGAAGAAGACCGCCAGGTCTTCACCGCGAAACTGCACGGTTTGATGCCCACAAAGGAAGATTTCAGGAACATGATCCCGGCGGTGTTGCGCGGCACGGCGCTGGGTTGCTCGTTGGGAATCCTTCCGGGAGGTGGCTCGTTGCTCTCGGCTTTTGCTTCCTACACCCTCGAGAAGAAGATCAGGCTGCGGCCAGGCGAGATTCCGTTCGGCCAGGGCAACATCCGGGGGGTCGCGGGGCCAGAGTCGGCCAACAACGCTGGCGCGCAAACTTCCTTCATTCCCCTGTTGACCCTTGGCATTCCTGGCAACCCTGTCATGGCGCTGATGGTGGGGGCGATGACCATTCACAACATCCAGCCCGGCCCGCAGGTGATGACCAGTAACCCGGAGCTGTTCTGGGGGCTGATCGCCTCGATGTGGATCGGCAATCTGATGCTGATCATTCTGAACTTGCCACTGATCGGCATGTGGATCAAGCTGCTGTCGATTCCTTACCGCTGGCTTTTCCCAGCCATCGTGCTGTTCTGTGCAATCGGGGTGTACTCGACCAACAACAACACCTTCGATGTCTGGATGGTTGGCTTCTTCGGCATTGTGGGCTATGCGTTCCTGAAGCTCGGCTGCGAGCCTGCGCCTTTGCTGCTGGGCCTGATCCTTGGGCCGATGATGGAGGAGAACCTCAGGCGTGCGCTCCTGCTCTCGCGCGGCGACTGGAGTGTGCTGGTCACGAGGCCCATTTCCGCGGGACTGCTGGTCGGCGCATTGCTGTTGCTGGCGATCGTGTTGCTGCCTGCCGTCAAATCCAAACGCGAAGCAGCGTTTGTCGAGGAGTAGCAGCCATGAACTGTCTGAAACGCCTCTCTGCCCTCTTTCTGGCGCTGGCCATCTGCTGGCTGGTGACGCCGGCAGCGCTCGCATCCGAGATGGTCAGCGCCGCCGGCAACACGCTCAACATGCGTGCAGGCCCGGGAACCGGCTACGCCGCGCGCTGGACGGTCGACAAGGGATATCCGTTCAAGGTGCTGGCGCGCAAGGGCAAGTGGCTCAAGGTGAGCGACTTCGAACGCGATTCGGGCTGGGTCTACGGTCCGATGACCAACAAGACGCGGCATCACGTGGTGAGCGCTTCGTCGGCAACGCTTCGGGCTGCGCCGAACAGGCGCAGTGCCGTTGTCTTCCGGGCGACCCGGGGCGACGTGCTGCGCACGCTGCGGCAGCGCGGGCGCTGGGTGCAGGTGCGTCATGAACGCGGCCCGGTCGGCTGGGTGGCAAAAAGCAGGGTGTGGGGATGGTGAACGGAGTCGAACGCGCGAACCGCTCGCTTGTCAACAGGTCGCGCAGGGGTGAATAGCTTCAGGGCATACATCGACCGGATCGACTGGACGCGCTGGAGCACCCCGGCGCTTTCCGTTGTGCGGATTGTTCTGATCGTGGTCATCGCCTGGATCGCGATCACCATGCTGCAACGGGCGGTGCGCGCCGTGCGCCTGCGCGTCGAGGGGCGGATGGACGGGACGGACAGTGCGCGTCGCGCAGAGACGCTTGCCCGCGTCGTGCGCTACCTGATCGCATTGGTGGTCAGCGCCGTTGCGGTCATGCTGGTACTTGCGGAAGTCGGCGTGTCCCTCGCACCGATTCTGGGTGCCGCTGGCGTCGTCGGCCTCGCCATCGGCTTCGGCGCGCAGAGCCTCGTCAAGGACTACTTCACGGGCTTCTTCATTTTGTTCGAGGATCAGATCCGTACCGGCGACGTCGTGAAGATCGCAGACATTGGCGGCTCTGTCGAGGACATCACCTTGCGCCATGTTCGCCTGCGCGACTATGACGGCAACGTCCATTTTGTTCCGAACGGGCTGATCACGACGGTCACGAACATGTCCCGGTCTTTTGCGCAAGCAGTGATGGACGTTGGCGTCTCCTACCGCGAGAACCTGGACGACGTGATGGCTCTGATGGGCCAGGTTGGTGCCCAACTTCGCGCCGATCCCGACCACGCAGTGCGGATCCTCGGCGATCTTGAGATGGCCGGCGTGGAGCGACTCGACGACAGCGCGGTGGTGCTGCGCTGCCGTTTCAAGGTCGCGCCGCTGCAGCAATGGACGGTTCGGCGCGAATACCTCCGGCGCCTGAAGGCGGCATTCGACGACAAGAACATCGAGATTCCGTTCCCGCACGTCACTCTGTATGCTGGTGTCGGGAAGGACGGCACCGCCCCGGCGTTGCCGCTGCGGCTGCCGGGCAGTGCCGACGGGCCTTCCACGCCACCCGATCACGTACTACCCTGAGTACCCCGTGTCCGCATTCTGAAAGGAGACTCTCATGTCCAGCCATTCCTTGAAGCTCTCGCGTCGCACGCTGACGCTCGCCGCCGTTGGCGGGTTTGCCCTGACCGGCGTGTCGCAGGCGCTGGCCCAGCAGAAGTTCATCAACGTCCTAACCGGTGGGCAGAGCGGTGTCTACTACCCGATGGGGGTGGCGTTGTCCCAGATTTACGGCAAGGCAATCCCGGGCGCCAAGGTCACGGTGCAGTCCACCAAGGCGTCGGCAGAAAACCTGAATCTTCTGCAGGCGGGTCGCGGCGAGATTGCATTCACGCTGGCCGATGCGCTGTCCGATGCCTGGAAGGGCAACAAGGAGGCAGGCTTCCCGGCGCCGCTCAAAAAGCTCCGTGCAGTTGCCGGGATCTATTCGAACTACATCCAGATCGTGGCGAGCGGCGAATCGGGCATCAAGACCATGGCCGATCTGAAGGGCAAGCGCATTTCGGTCGGCGCGCCGAAGTCCGGCACCGAACTCAACGCGCGTGCGATCCTGAAGGCTGCCGGACTGACCTACGCGGATTTCTCCAAGGTCGAATACCTGGCGTTCGGCGAATCGGTCGAACTCATGAAGAATCGCCAACTCGACGTGACGCTGCAGTCCGCGGGCCTTGGGGTTGCCTCGATTCGCGACCTGGCCACCAGCGTCAAGATCGTGGTGGTGCCGATTCCTCCTGAGATGGTTGCCAAGGTGGGCGATGCGGCCTACCAACCGGCGACGATTCCGGCCAACACGTACGATGGCCAGACGACCGACATGCCCACCGCTGCGATCAAGAACTTCCTGGTGAGCCATGAGGGCGTGCCGGAAGGCGAGGTCTACGCCATGACCAAGAGCATGTTCGACAATCTCGACTCGCTGGTTGCTGCGCACAATGCTGCCAAGGGAATCAAGCGCGATTCGGCGACGACCGGCACCGTCGTGACCTTTCATCCGGGGGCCGAGAAGTACTATCGAGAAGTCGGCCTGCTGAAATGAGCGCGCCAGTCGCATCGGTCGCAGCCGTGAGTGCCGCCGATGCAGATCTACAGACGCCGGAAGCCCCGGAGACGCCCCCGTTCCCGGGCGCGCTGTTCTGGATCGCGGTCGCTTTCTCGGTATTCCAGGTCATCACTGCAGCCTTCAGTCCGCTGTCCAGTTCCGTGGTGCGCGCGGTGCATGTGGGCTTCCTGCTGCTGCTGACGTTTCTGCTCTATCCCCCCTTGCGCCAGCGCTGGCTCGGATGGGGCATCGGGTTCGCGGCCTTTGCGACCGGCATCTACCATTGGGTCTTTGAGGCAGAGTTGATCCAGCGCGCCGGCGATCTCACGACTGCCGACATGGTGGTCGGTGTGCTCGTCATCGCGCTTGTCTTCGAAGGTGCACGCCGCGTCATGGGGTTTGCGCTGCCGCTGATCTGCGCCATGTTCTTGGCCTACGGGCTGTTCGGGCAGTACCTCCCCGGTGTGCTGGCGCATCGCGGCTATGGCACCGACCAGATCGTCGGGCAGTTGGGCTTCGGCACGGAAGGCATTTACGGCACCCCTACCTACGTATCTTCCTCCTACATCTACCTGTTCATCCTGTTCGGTGCCTTCCTCGAACAGGCAGGAATGATCACGCTCTTCACCGATTTCGCGCTCGGGCTGTTCGGACACACGAAGGGCGGGCCCGCCAAGGTGGCGGTCGTGTCGTCCGGCCTGATGGGCACCATCAGTGGATCCGGCGTGGCCAACGTCGTAACGACGGGCCAGTTCACCATCCCGCTGATGAAGCGCTTCGGATACAACTCGGCATTCGCTGGCGGCGTGGAAGCGACTTCCAGCATGGGCGGCCAGATCATGCCGCCCGTCATGGGCGCTGTGGCCTTCATCATGGCGGAGACGATCGACGTGCCGTACGTCGAGATCTGCAAGGCCGCAGCCATCCCCGCGCTGTTGTACTTTTTAACGGCCTTCATCATGGTGCACCTCGAGGCCGGACGCCGCGGGCTCATCGGCATGCCTAAGGATCAATGCCCCGATCCCTGGGCCGCCATCAAGCTGCGGTGGTACCTGATCCTGCCGCTGGCAGTGCTGGTGTGGCTGCTCTTTTCCGGCTATACGCCCTTGTTCTCGGGCATGGTGGGCTTGGCCCTCACGGTTGTGCTGATCTTCGGCGCAGCCATCACGACCCGGTTCGGCGGCAATACGTTGCGCATGCTCTTTTGGATTCTGATCGGGTTTGCTGCGTCGGCGTTCTTCAAGTATGGCATCGGCGCCATCATGGCGCTTGCGCTCGTGATGGCCGCGGTGCTGTGGTTCCTAAAGGGCGGACGCGTCACGCTGCGCACGGCCCTTAATTCACTCGCCGAAGGCGCCAAGCACGCGCTGCCTGTCGGCATCGCCTGCGCACTGGTCGGCGTGATCATCGGCATCCTCACCCTCACGGGCGCGGCCACGCTGTTTGCCGGCTACATCATCCAGATCGGGCAGAACAGCCTGTTCCTGAGTCTCGTGCTGACGATGGTGGTCTGCCTTGTGCTCGGCATGGGCATCCCGACCATTCCGAACTACATCATCACGAGTTCGCTGGCGGCGCCGGCGCTGCTGCAGCTCGGAGTGCCGCTGATCGTGTCCCACATGTTCGTGTTTTATTTCGGGATCATGGCCGACCTGACGCCACCGGTCGCACTCGCAGCCTTCGCGGCCGCACCGATTGCACGGGAGTCGGGCCTGAAAATCGGCATGCAGGCCCTGCGCATCGCTATCGCGGGTTTCGTCGTGCCCTTCATGGCCGTCTACGCGCCGGCGCTGATGTTGCAGAGCGGCACCTGGTTCGACACCGGCTACGTGGTCGTGAAAGCCATCGTCGCCATCGTGCTCTGGGGCGGCGCAGCGATCGGCTATTGGATCGGGCCGCTGCGCTGGTACGAGCGGCTCTGGGCGCTCGTGGCCGCGGGCTTTCTGGTGGCCGCACTGCCGGTCACCGACGAGGTCGGGCTCGGCATGGCCGCGGCGCTCGGCCTGTGGCACTGGTGGGCTCAACGCCGCGCAGGCGCTGTTGTCCCCTGACATGGTGGGCGTCGCCGCACTTTGCCTGGCGGCTGGCGCCTTGCACGCGGTGATCCCTTCGAGCCATTTCACGCTTCGCTGGCAGCATTCGATCGAGAAGATCGAATGGGATGAGGACTACGCCGTTGCCGGCGACTGGCTGATTCTGAGCGGTGCGCGCATCCGCGGCTCTGGCGCTGGAATGGAGCCTCCGCCAACGGCTTGGCTCGACCACGGGGTTTGGCACTACAGAGTGCCCGATCCATGGCGCCGTGAAGTCGTGCTCGCGCGCTCGAACTTCGCACGCGATTACGATCTGTGCATCGACGGGAAGTGCCGCGCCTTGGCGCAGTGGATTCCCGCAACGGCGGGCGTCACGGTGCTGACGGCGTGCAGAACGAATCCCTGATCCATGCAACACGAACCCGACTTCTTTGCGCACCTTCGCAGTGAGCTGTCGAGCTGGCGGGTCTGGCTCGATCGCACCATCGTGCTGGCCTACGCCGTCGCGGCCGGGGGCTTCGTGGTGCTGTTCACCATCGTGAGCGACTGGATGAGCGCAAGGTTCTTTCAGGTGCAGGCATGGAATCCTTGGCTGGTATTGTTCACCACGCCGCTGCTGACGACCGGCATTGTGTGGGTCACACGACGCTGGTTTCCGAGTGCAGTCGGATCCGGCATTCCCCAGGTCAAGGCCGCGCTGGATCCGGCGCTCCCGTCCGGCGGGCAACATCTTTTCGTGTCCCTGCGCCTGACGTTCGCGAAGATGGGGTTGGGTGTCGCAGGTTTTGCCGCCGGTCTGTCGATCGGCCGCGAGGGGCCCTCGGTGCAGGTCGCTGCGGGCGTCATGCAGCATGCGCGCCGTTGGCTCTCGCCCAACACGTCCATCGACGCAAGAGGACTGCTGCTCGCTGGCGGCGCAGCAGGAATTGCGGGTGCCTTCAACGCCCCGCTGGCCGGTGTCGTCTTCGCGATCGAGGAGCTTTCGGGGCGCATCGAATCCCGCGCGAGCGGCCTGATCATCACGGCGATCGTGCTGGCCGGTCTGGTCGCCGTCTCCGCCTTTGGCAACGCGAGCTATTTCGGGGTGATCAAGGTACCTGCGCTCGGATGGGATGTGATCTGGCCGGGCCTGGTGGTCGCGCTCTTGTGCGGCGTGGCCGGCGGCCTGTTTGCGAGACTGTTGATCGCATCCATCACCGGTGCTCCCGAGCCGATAACGCGGTGGAGGGCGCGGCATCCATTGGCACTTGCGGCCATCTGCGGCCTCGTGATCGCAGTGATCGGACTGGTGACGGCGGGCGCGACGTTCGGCTCCGGCTCGGAAGCAGTCAAGGAAATGTTGCAGGGGCATGGCGAGTTGACGCCGCTCGCGACGCTGCTCAAGTTCGTTGTGACCTGGCTCTCGGCCTGGTGTGGCGTGCCGGGTGGCATCTTTGCCCCGTCGCTGTCTATCGGCGCCGGTATCGGCCATGCGGTGGCGCTGGTTTCCCATGCCGGGCTCGGGCCGGCGTTGATTGCCCTGGGCATGGCCGCCTTTCTCGCCGCTGTGACGCAGGCGCCCCTGACGGCCTTCATCATCGTGATGGAGATGGTCGATGGTCACGCGATGGTGCTGAGCCTCATGGCGGCTGCGATGCTGGCGAGCCTTGTATCGCGCATGATCACCCGGCCGTTGTACGACACGCTGGCAGAGCACATGCTCGGCACTGCGAAACGACGGGCAGGAACCGGGCCTGAAGACGCTCCCATCAACACGCCGAATTTCCGCGTCGCTGTAGGTCGGGGCAGGTGAAGAATTGGAAGGAGAGTCAGACCATGCCGATTGCATATCTCGACACCGAATCGCGTATGAAAGTTGCCGCCACTTCGACGAACTGCGACCAATTCGGCGGCGCCATTGCAGCATATCTGTCGGCAGCGGTGGATGCCCTCCCTGAAGAACACTTGGCCCGACTCGAGAGTGCCAGGCACAGTGCGCTAGTGCGACGAAAGAACTCGTTGGCCTTGCCGGCAAGATGTTCTGACCGGCGCATCCCTTCCTGGCTGACTTTGAGCCCTCGCAGCATGAAGGTTGCTTCTGTGGCCCCGGCCCTGGCGCTTGCCGCAGGCTTGTGGCTGATCGACGCGGTCACGAGAGAAAAGTCGGTGAACGAGATCGCCGAGGTCGAACTCAGGTTGCTAGTCAGCAAACTGCCACTCGCGGCTTATACCGATCCCGGCTTCGCTGAGTTTGTCAGGCGGGAGCGGCCCGTGGAGGGCATCCGTAGTCCCTCCTGAACTACGAACATCCGATAGCCTTGCCGGCTCCGCTAAGTAGGCAAGGTCTTACGCTGCAAGGATCGCGCTGCCATCTGCCGAATGGCCGCGCCTACATGGCTCGCGGAAGTCAGTTCGCCAAGCCTGCGGCGAGGAGTGCACAAAGTGCGCCGAAGAGTGCCGGCGCATGGCCAGCTGAGGGCCATCCCTGGGCAGAGTTTCAGAATGAGCGGAAGAACCGATGGTGACGGTCGATGATGCGTCATACATGCGAGCCATGATTCCTCACCATTCCATTGTCATCATGACCAGCACGCGGGCAGGCATCAAAGACCCACGCGTTCGGGGTGACCTGCCCCCTTATGGCTCAGGCGCCGCGGCGCCGCCAGCCCAACCATTCGTTGACCACCAGTGCGCCGACCACCAGCGCCCCGCCGACCAGCACGCTCGGAGCCGGCTTCTCGTCGGCGCCGAGCCACGCGAAGGCGATACCGAAGATCACTTCGAGCAGCGCCAGCAATGCCACCTCCGGCGCCTTGAGAACCCTGGCGCAGACCATCGAGAGCACGCAGGGAATGGCGAGCTGGAACAGCCCCAGAAACGCCAGCAGGCCGAGATCGTGCGCATTGGCGCTGAACGGCCAGGCCAGCGGCAAGGTAGCCAGCACCGACAGAGCCGCACCGATCAGCACCGCCGGCACCAGGTCGATGTCATGGCCCTGCGCGTGGGCGTGCTGCACCACCGTCCAATTGCAAGCCAGCGCCAACGGCACGCAGAGCGCGACGAAGGTGCCCGTCATCGGGCCCTGCCCAAACTGCTGGCCGTACATCCACGCGATGCCCGCGCCGGCCATCGCGATCGCGCCCCAGGTGCGTGCGGCCAGTCGATGGCCGATGAAGATGCGCGCCGCCAGCGCCGTGAACAGCGGCCCGACGGCCATCGTCACCAGCACGTTGGCCGTCGAGGTCATGGTGAGCGCGACCATGAAGGCGGTGAACATCACGCACCAGCAGACACCCGATACCCAGAGCGCGGTGCCGCCACGGCAGATCTTGCCGAACACCGCCCGCCCCTGCCAGGCCGGCAGAATCACGAGCAGGGCCAGCACGGTGAACAGGCTGCGCCAGAACGTGACCTCGAAGCTGCGCGCCGCCTCCAGATGGCGCGTCACCACGCCGGCCGTGGCCCACAGCAAGGTGATGCCGACCATCAGCCAGACGGCCCGGTGATGCGACAACTTCATGGGGCGGTGCCCAGCAGGCACAGTGCGGTGCACCGGTCGTCGCTCATCGCGTCGACGATGCGCTGCACGGCCTCCCGCTGCGGGCCCGCGGGAAGTTGTTGCAGCGGCGGCAGCAGACGGATCGCCATGGTTCGCGACGCCAGGGGCAGGGCGCGCGCGTGCACTGGTGCCAGTTCGGCCAACAGATCCAGCAGGCCGCAGTAAGCCGGGCCGAAGCGCGCATCCGAAAAGCAGCTGGCAATACCGGCGTATAGCTGGAGCAACGAGGTCTGGCTGCGCTTCAGGCCCCCGAGCCGCAGCTGCGAGGCCTGGCGCTCGCCCATTTGCCGTAGCATGGCCTCGGCGACCGGCACCTGACGCGCGATGCAGCGCGCCAGGAACGGTTGCAGCACCGCCAGCTCGTCCTGAAACTCCAGGACATTGCGCACCACCACCGAGGCGTCGATGCCGCTCGGCTGAACGGCGCCGAAGCTGATGTAGGCCGTGATCGCCGCCTTGTCGCGGTCGCACAGATCCGAAAGCACGCCGAGCTCGGCCGGCGTGTAGCTCATGTCGTCCAGGAAGCGCGGCGCATCGCCCAGCACCCGCAGCAAGGTGCCACCTTCTGCCTCGGCCAGACGCGGCATGCGCCCGGGCTGTAGCGCGCGCAACGCGTCGAACGCGCGGCCCGCATCGGCGTGCGCAGCCAACGCCGGGGCGGAAGCCGCACCGGCGAAAGACGATGCCAGGGCCGCGAGAACCATCGCACCGATGGCCAGCCCCGACCGCCACCGCAGCCCTCTGCTCACGGCTTCACGCCCCCGCGAGTCGTGCGACTCAGGCGGCGACGGTGTCGCGGCCCGCGCGCTTGCGCTCGTGTTCCTTCAGGTAGCGCTTGCGCAGGCGCACGCTCTTGGGCGTGATTTCGACCAGTTCGTCGTCCTCGATGAATTCCACGCCGTATTCGAGCGTGAGTTCGATCGGCGGGGTGACCTTGATCGCGTCTTCCTTGCCCGAGACCCGGAAATTGGTCAGTTGCTTGGTGCGCGTGGCATTGACCACCAGGTCGTTGTCGCGGCTGTGGATGCCGACGATCATGCCTTCGTACACCGGGTCGTTGGCGCGCACGAACATGCGGCCGCGGTCGTCCAGCTTGCCCAGCGCGTAGGTGAAGATTTCGCCGTCGTCCATCGAGATCAGCACGCCGTTCTTGCGGCTGGCGATCTCGCCCTTGTGCGGCTCGTAGCTGTCGAAGATGTTACTGATCAGGCCGGAGCCGCGGGTCAGGTTCAGGAACTCGTTGGTGAAGCCGATCAGGCCACGCGCCGGAATGCGGTACTCGAGGCGCACACGGCCGCGGCCGTCCGGTTCCATGTTGACCAGCTCGCCCTTGCGCTCGCCCAAAGCCTGCATGACGCCGCCCTGGTGCTGGTCTTCGATGTCGGCGGTCACCAGCTCGATCGGCTCGTGCTTCTCGCCGTCGATGGTGCGGAACACCACGCGCGGCTTCGACACTGCCAGCTCGTAGCCTTCGCGACGCATGTTTTCCAGCAGGATGGTCAGGTGCAGTTCGCCACGGCCCATGACTTCGAAGATGCCTTCTTCGTCGGTTTCCTTGACGCGCAGGGCCACGTTGTGTTGCAGCTCTTTCTGCAGGCGATCCCAGATCTGGCGGCTGGTGATGTACTTACCTTCACGGCCGGCCAGCGGGCTGGTGTTGACGCAGAAGTTCATCGTCAGCGTCGGCTCGTCGACCTTGAGCATGGGCAGCGGTGCCGGATTGGACGGGTCGGTGACCGTCACGCCGATGCCGATGTCGGTCAGGCCGTTGATCAGCACGATCTCGCCCGGGCCGGCTTCCGTCGTCTGAACGCGCTCCAGACCCTGGAAAGTCAGCACCTGGTTGACGCGGCCCTTGACGGCCTTGCCATCCGGCCCTTCCATGACCACCACGTCCATCATGGGCCGGATGGTGCCGGCGCTGATGCGGCCCACGCCGATGCGGCCCACGAAGGTCGAGAAGTCGAGTGCCGAAATCTGCAGTTGCAGCGGCGCGTCAGGGTCGCCCTCCTGCGCCGGCACGTGCTTGAGCACCGTGTTGAACAGCGCCGACATGTCGGGGCCCCACTGCTCACCCTGTTCGCCCTCTTCCAGCGACGACCAGCCGTTGATGCCCGAGGCATAGACCACGGGAAAGTCGAGCTGCTCATCGGTGGCGCCGAGCTTGTCGAACAGGTCGAAAGCGGCGTTGACCACGTAGTCGGGGCGCGCACCGGGCTTGTCGACCTTGTTCACCACCAGGATGGGCTTCAGGCCCAGGGCCAGCGCCTTCTTGGTCACGAAACGCGTCTGGGGCATGGGGCCTTCCTGCGCGTCGATCAGCAGCACCACGCCGTCCACCATGCTCAGTGCACGTTCCACTTCACCACCGAAGTCGGCGTGGCCGGGTGTGTCGACGATGTTGATGTGCGTGCCTTCCCAGGTCACGGCGCAGTTCTTGGCCAGGATCGTGATGCCCCGCTCTTTTTCGATGGCGTTGTTGTCCATCACGGTGTCGACCACCTTCTCGTGCTCGGCAAAGGTGCCGGACTGGCGAAGCAGCTGGTCGACCATGGTGGTCTTGCCATGGTCCACGTGGGCAATGATGGCGATGTTGCGGATTTGCTTGGGAGTGCTCATGGTGTCGCTTCAGTCGAAAGTAATGTTTGCTGGATTTCGATGGGGTTCAGCAAGCGCCCCGGGATCAGTTCGCCGGACACGACGTGCGCCGTGCCCAGAAATGCATGCGGCTCGGTGCCGAACACCGCCACCTCGGCCGCATCGGTCCATTCGCCGCGCCGGCGCAGGCCGGACAGGAAACGCGCCGCATCTTCCGTGCCGAGCATGACGCGGGTGTGGCCGGCGACGAGCGATTCGGCCGGCAGCAGTTGCGCCAGGCGTTCGTCTTCGCTCATGGCTTCGAGCGCTTCGAGCGTCACGCACTGCGACACGTCGAAATCGCCGGTCGCGGTACGGCGCAGCGCCGTCAGGTGCGCGCCGCAGCCGAGCGCCTCGCCGATGTCTTCGCCCAGCGTGCGGATGTAGGTGCCTTTGCTCACGGTTGCCGCCAGCTTGATGGCCGACTGCCCGGGCAAGGCGGGCGCGGCAGCCAATTTGAGCTTGTAGATCACGACGTCGCGCGCGGCGCGCTCTATTTCGATGCCTTCGCGCGCGTACTCGTACAACGCCTTGCCGTCTTTCTTGAGGGCGCTGTGCATCGGCGGCGTCTGGCGGATCGGGCCGGTGAACTGGGCCTCCACACGGGCCAGGTCATCGGCGTTCACGTTCACCGCACGCTCGGCGATCACCTCGCCCTCGGCATCGCCGGTCGAGGTCTTGACGCCCAGGCGCGCAGTGGCTTCGTAGGTCTTGTCGGCATCGAGGTGCAGCTGGCTGAACTTGGTCGCCGCGCCGAAACACAGCGGCAGCACCCCGGTCGCCAGCGGATCGAGCGTGCCGGTGTGGCCGGCTTTCTCGGCGCGCAGCAACCACTTGGCCTTCTGCAAGGCCTGGTTGCTGGAGAGACCCAGCGGTTTGTCGAGCAACAACACCCCATGCACAGGGCGCCGCTGCACCCGTGTGCGTGGCGCGTTCATCGCTATTCGTCTTTCGAACGGGAAGCGACGGCCTGGGCGATGAGCGCGTTCATGTCGGCCGCACGCTCGGTGGTGCGGTCGAACAAGAAGTGCAGCGTGGGCACCGTGTGGATGTGCAGGCGCTTGAACAGGCCGTTGCGCAGGAAGCCTGCGGCCTGGTTCAGTGCTTCGGTTGTCGCGGCCGGATCGCCCGTGAGCACGCTGAAGAAGATCTTCGCGTGCGCATAGTCGGGCGTGACCTCGACCGCCTGGATGGTGACCATGCCCACGCGCGGATCCTTCAACTCGCGCGCGATCAGCTCCGTCAGATCACGCTGGATCTGATCGGCGACCTTGAACGCACGGTTGGGGGCTGCAGCTTTTCTCTTGGGCATGGCCTGGGGCGCTTACAACGTACGCGCGATTTCTTTGATCTCGAAGAATTCGAGCTGATCGCCTTCTTTGATGTCGTTGTAGTTCTTGAGCTTGATACCGCACTCGAAGCCTTCGCGGACTTCG
>JBDUCH010000130.1:0-10358 GCA_040003555.1 Variovorax sp.
AGCGCAAGTTTCGCGAGACGCGGCTCTACCAGGTCGCGCCGATCTCGACCAACCTCATCTACTCGTACGTGGCCGAGCATCTGCTCGGCTTGCCGCGATCGTTCTGAGCGGGAGCGCAACGCCATGACCAGACCCCTCGACGGCATCACCGTCGTCTCGCTCGAACATGCGATCGCAGCGCCGTTCTGCACCCGGCAGCTGGCCGACCTGGGCGCCCGCGTGATCAAGGTCGAGCGCCCCGGCGTCGGTGACTTTGCGCGTGCCTACGACCAGCGCGTCGACGGCGAGGCCTCGCATTTCGTCTGGGTGAATCGCTCCAAGGAAAGCCTGACGCTCGATCTGAAGCAGCCGGCCGCGCAGGCGGTGCTGCTGGAGCTGATTGCCGACGCCGACGTACTGGTGCAGAACCTCGCACCCGGCGCCGCGGCGCGCATGGGGCTGGGGGCGGAAGCGCTGCAGGCCAGGTACCCGCGGCTCATCGTCTGCGACATCTCGGGCTATGGCGAGGACGGCCCGTACCGCGACAAGAAGGCGTATGACCTCCTGATCCAGAGCGAGGCTGGTTTCCTGTCGGTCACCGGCACGGCCGAGGAGCCTTGCAAGTCCGGCAACTCGATCGCCGACATCGCTGCCGGCATGTACGCGTACACCGGCGTGCTGGCGGCCCTGCTGCAGCGTGGCAAGACCGGCAAGGGATCGCACATCGACGTTTCGATGCTCGAGTCGCTGGCCGAGTGGATGGGCTTTCCGATGTACTACGCCTACGAGGGCGCTGCGCCGCCACCGCGCAGCGCGGCATCGCACGCCACGATCTATCCGTACGGGCCGTTCGCCGCGGGCGATGGCGGCACCGTGATGCTGGGCCTGCAGAACGAGCGCGAGTGGCTCGCGTTCTGCGAGAAGGTGCTGCTGCAACCGGCGCTGGCCACCGATCCGCGCTTCGACGCCAATGCCAAACGCAATGCGAATCGTGGTGCCCTGAAGGCACTCATCGTCGAGGCCTTCGGCACGCTGGGCACGGCGCAGATCGAAGAGCGCCTGGACGCCGCGCAGATCGCCAACGCGCGCATGAATGACATGGCCGGGCTGTGGGCGCATCCGCAATTGAAGGCGCGCGAGCGCTGGCGCGAAATCGGCTCACCGGCCGGTGCCATCCCGGCACTGCTGCCGCCTGGGCGCCAGAGCGCGTTCGACTACCGGATGGACGCCGTACCCGCCATCGGGCAACACACCGAAACCATCCTGCGCGGCCTGGGCCGCACCGATGCCGACATCGCTGCGTTGCGCGCCGCCGAGGCGATCTGACATGCGCGACGCACCTGCGTTGGCACTGGCCCGCACTTTTCTGTTCGTGCCCGCCGACAGGCCCGAGCGCTTTGCGCGCGCGCTGGGCACGGGCGCCGGCGCGGTGATCATCGATCTGGAAGACGCCGTCGCGCCGGACAAGAAAGCATCGGCCCGCGCTCTCCTGGAAGAGGGGCTTCTCGCATTGCCGGAGGCGGATCGTGCGCGCGTCCTGGTTCGCGTCAATGCAGCGGGCACGCCGTGGCACGGCGAAGACATAGCGCTGGCGGCGCGGCTGGCCGTGGCGGGACTCGCCGGCCTTGTGGCTCCCAAGGCCGAAGACCCCCGTGACCTGGCGGCGCTGGCAGAGGCCATGGGATCGGCCGGCGTGCTGATGCCGCTGATCGAGTCTGCCGCGGGCTGGGCTGCCCTGGACGCCATCGCCGCCGCACCCCAAGTCCTGCGCCTCGCGTTCGGGCATCTCGACTTTCAGGCAGACCTCGGTCTTGCCTGTGATGCCGACGAGGCGGAGCTGGTGTCGGTCCGATTGGCGATCGTTCTCGCCTCGCGCCGCGCCGGCCTTGCGGCGCCCGTCGATGGCGTCACGCCGGATTGGCGCGACGTGGCTCGGTTGGAATCCGACGTGAGACGCGCGCGACGCGGCGGGTTCGGCGGCAAGTTGTGCATCCATCCCGAGCAGGTCGCGCCGGCGCACCGGGCGCTGGGGCCGAGCGTCGATGAACTCGCGTGGGCGCATCGGGTCATCGGCGCCGCGCAGGTCGCGCGCGGCGGCGTCATCAGCCTCGACGGCCGAATGGTCGACTTGCCGGTGGTGAAGCTTGCCGAAAGGCTTCTCTCACTCGATGCACAGGGTCAACTTTGACCGTGGTACTCAGCCAGATTCACAAAGGAGACAAAGACATGAGATTGAAAAGAAACCTGCGCGCGGGAGCGTGGATCGTTGCATGCGCAGCGGCCCTTTCGACACCCGCCATGGCCCAGGGCGCATGGCCGGACAAGCCTGTCACCCTGGTGGTGCCGTATTCCGCAGGGGGGCCGACAGACGTCGTCGCCCGCATGCTCGCGATTCCGATGGGGAAGTCGCTCGGGCAGACGGTCATCGTTGAAAACACGGTAGGCGCCGGCGGCACCATCGCCGCCACACGCGTTGCGCGCGCGGCGCCCAACGGCTACACGATCCTGATCCATCACATGGGCATGGCTACTGCGCCGGCGCTCTACAAGAAGCTTCCCTACGATCCGCTGAAGGACTTCGAGTACATCGGCCAGGTGATGGACGTTCCCATGACGCTGCTGTCGCGCAAGGACTTCCCGGCGAAGAATTTCCAGGAGCTTCTCACCTATGTGAAGGCGAACAAGGAAAAGGTTTCAATCGGCAATGCCGGGATCGGCGCGGTATCGCAGCTTTGCGGCATGTTGTTCATCAACCAGATCGGCGTGAAGCTGACCGAGGTGCCTTACAAGGGCGCAGGGCCGGCGCTCAACGACCTCATGGGCGGGCAGGTCGATCTGCTGTGCGACCAGACCACCCAGACGGCGCCTGTGATCAAGGACGGCAATCGCGTGAAGGTCTATGGCGTCACCACGTTGAAGCGCCTTTCCACCATGCCCGACCTTCCGACGCTGGACGAGCAGGGCCTCAAGGGTTTCGACGTCAAGGTGTGGCATGGCGTCTATGCGCCGAAGAACACACCGCCGGATGCACTGGCCAAGCTGAACGCCGCGCTGCGCGCTGCCTTGCAGGATGACCATGTCAAGAAGCGGCTGGCCGAACTCAGTTCGGAAATCGTTTCACCCGACAAGGTCACGCCCGAGGGCCTGCGCAAGCACCTGGAAGCAGAGACGGTGAAGTGGGGCAAGGTCATCCGCGCTGCCGGCGTTCAGGCCGAGTAGCTGAGCTGCGTTCAATCGACGATTAGCGACGATCTCACGCAACGTGCCCTGGGATCGACGTAATAGCCACCGTACTCGGTATAGCGAAGGGCGGGAAGCAGGCAGCGGGTGCACCGATAGACGTCGCACCGGTTGAACGGGAAAAAGTTCAACGCAATGGGCGCATCCGGTGAGTCGTATCGCGTGCCCGCTGGATGGAATTCTTCGAAGGTCGGCTCGTCGACCGAAGCGTCGCGCAACGTCCCTTGCAACGCCATGAGTTCGGCCGGCCAGCGTTCCTCCGGCATGCTTTCCCACCCGGTGGCACGTATCAGCCGGCAAGGACAGCTGCCCGCCGCATCGAAACGTTCCGCCTCCTCGGCCAGCGTTCTGAGCTGGCCGGCTTGCATCCGCATGTCGAACGCGTCCGCCATCAGTCCACGGTGGCGTTGGCGGGCCGTTCCTTGATTTTGGCGGGGCGCATGGTGGACTGGATCTCCATTCACTAGGGTGCCCGCGAGGGCGGGTGCCTCGATCGTACCCGCCTTGATTGACGGCCGGTGCCCGCTCAGCTGCCGAACATCCGGTTGCGCGCGCCCTCGAGATGAACCCGCATGGCCTCCGACGCCGCGTGCGGATCGCGTCTCTTGAGGGCTTCCAGGATCACCTCGTGCTCGGCCTGCACCAGCTTCTGCCGCTCCGTGCTCTTGAGCAGCGAGAGGTTGCGCATGAGGTTCATGCTGAATAGCACCTGCGGCTGCATCGAAGCAATCACCGAACTGAAGAACTGGTTCCTCGACGCCCGGGCCACCGCGAGATGGAAGTCAAAGTCTTCGCGAACCCCCAGCGCGTGTTCGCTGATGACGACGTCGAGTTGTCGAAACTTGCGCTCGATGTCGGCCAGATCCGCGTCATCGGCCACGGTCGCGGCGAGCGCGGCCGCGCCAGGTTCTACGACGATGCGGAACTCGTAGCAGCGCTGGATATCCGAGATCGTCTCGAGCGGCGTGAAGAGGGGCAGGTCGGGATCGGGCCGCCGGATCACGACCGTGCCCGAGCCTTGCCGGGTCGCGATGATGCCGTCGGCGCGCAGCCGCGACAGCGCCTCGCGAATCACCGGTCGCGACGCCGAAAATCGGGCGGTGAGCGCCTGCTCGGTGGGCAGCTTCTGCCCCTCGGTGAACTCGCTCTCGACGATGCGGCCCAATATTTCGCGGTAGACGCGATCCACCAGACCGACGGCTTGGCGGCTGTTCATGGGGCGATCAGGCTGTGGCCAGGAGGCCATTGCTGTAGGCCAGCAGGTCCGATGCGGCCGCCCGGATTTCCGCACGGCGAGCCTCCGGCGAGGCACTGAGCAGCGGCAGGTGCGGTCCCATGTCGGCCAGGCCCGAGAGCGTGACCGCGTCGTGCAGCACACGGATCAGCGAGATCGAATCGCGCAGCGTTTCCAGGGGCATGAAGCGGTCGTAAATGGGCTGGGCCGTGTCCAGGTCGCCCGTCTTGAGCGCATGGAACAAACGCTGGCAAGGCGCGGGCGCAATGCAACCCGATCCGGTCGTGAACGAAGCCAGGCCGAATTTCGCAAGATGCACGAGGGTAGGGCGTTCGCCCATGCCGCTGACGATCCTTGCCGGCGTGATGCGCGCCATCAAGGCCTGCAGATAGGCATCGTCGGCCGGGTCGCTGCGCACGATGGCGTACTTCACGACCAGCACGCGCCCGTCGTCCACCAACCGGCCCAGCGCTTCGACGCCGATGCTGGCCTCGTCCTTGAGATAAAGGGTGACCGGCATTCCCAAGAAGTCGACCACCCGCGAGATGCCTTCGACCAAGCCCTCGGGTGTCGTGAAGCCTTGCATCGGCAGCACCATGGCCGTGCGGTAGCCGCTGCCGCGCAATACCCGGGCCTGATCCATCATCTTGCCGAAATCGGGGCCGATCGCCGGGATCACACGCGTCGCTGGCGCGGCGCTGTCGGCGAGCATCGCCAGCAACTCGCCGTATTCGTGAACCGACGCGTGATAGAAATTTGCGTTGCCGCCATAGAGCAGCGTGCGCACGCCGCCCGCCTCGATGTGACGGATGAGCGTGCGGTTCTGCCCGGCGTCCAGCGACAGGTCCGCGCGACGCGCCAGGGGCGGCACGGCGAGCACCGAGCCGGAAAATTCCTCTGCGGACAACGGGGATGTGTTCATGGCTTCCAGGGGGGTAGTGGGCGGGACAAGCTGACCAAATTGTAAGACAACTTTGGCGGCACGACCGATCGACGTGGGCGTTGTACCGGGGACAAACGCCGTTGACACCGCTCAAAGTTGTATTACAAAATCGTCGCACACCCCCACAATGTCCAGGAGACTCCCATGCGTCAAACCTCTGTCCCGCCCGGCCGCCGCGGCCTCCTCGCGGCCCTGTTGGGACTCGGTTTTTTCAGCGCGTGCGCAGTCGCACAAGACCTTCCCATGCCGAAGTCGCCGGTCGTGATCAACATCATCGATGCCGCCGGCAATCTGGCCCTGACACAGGGCGCGATGGAGGCCTACCAGGCGCAGAACCCCAAGCTGGTTTCGAGGTTCACCTTCACCAAGGCGCCGGCACCCGAGATTCCGGCCAAGGTCAAGGCCATGCAGGGAGCCGGCCGCAGCGACATCGACATGATCATCGTCGGCACCGATGCGCTTGCCGCGGGCCTCGAGATGGATCTTTGGGTCAAGCTCTTTCCCGATTTCTCGGCCAAGTTCCCGAACCTCAAGGACAACTACCTTCCCAACGCCTACAAGATGCAGCAGCTCGCCAGGGATCACGCGCTGGCGATCGTGTTCATGCCCGCCGGGCCCCTGGTGGAATACAACCCCGACAAGGTCAAGACACCGCCGGGCACGCCGCAGGAGCTGTTGAGCTGGTGCAAGGCGAATCCCAACAAGCTGATCTATGCGCGCCCCGCCAATTCGGGGCCGGGCCGCACCTTCCTGATGGGCCTGCCGTACCTGCTCGGCGACAAGGATCCGATGGATCCGGTGAAAGGGTGGGACAAGACCTGGGCGTTCCTGAAAGAGCTCGATACCTGCATCGAGTACTACCCGACCGGCACCGGAGCCGTCATGAAGGAGTTGGGCGAGGGCTCGCGCGACATGACGCTGACCGTGACCGGTTGGGACATCAATCCCCGTGCCATCGGCATCGTGCCCAAAAACTACAAGGTGCTGCCGTTCAAGGGCATGACCTGGGTCAACGATGCGCACTACATCGTCATCCCCAAAGGCGTTCCGCCTGAAAAGCAGGCCGTCGTTCTGGATCTGATGGCCTTCCTGCTCAAGCCTCAGCAGCAGGCCATGACCTACGACAAAGGCTACTTCTACCCCGGCCCGGCGGTGAAGAACGTGCCGCTCTCGCTGGCACCCAAGGAAAGCCAGGACGTGATCAAGGAATTCGGCCGACCCGAGTACGAAGGCTGGCTGGCGCAGTTTCCTCACGCGGCGCCGCTGGAAGCCAAAGCGATGGTCGACGCGTTCCGGCGCTGGGATCAGGAAGTCGGCACGCGCAAGACCAAGTAACAGAGCGCGCTTCGCGCCCTTCAGTTGCGCATCCAGTGCGCCGACTGCGGGGACGTGCAGGCGCGTTCGCGTCTCCCATCTCTTCATGACTTCCAATTTCTCCGAGCTGCGGCTCGACCGTGTGACCCGCCGCTTTGGTGGCGGCAAAGGCGCTCATCATTTCACCGCGCTGGACGCGCTGAGCATGACCATCCGGCGCGGCGAATTCATCGCGCTGCTCGGGCCCTCCGGTTGCGGCAAGTCGACCGCCCTCAACTGCATCGCCGGATTGCTGCCGGTGTCGGATGGCGGCATCTGGCTCGACGACACCCGCATCGACGTGCTGCCGCCCGAGAAACGCGGCTTCGGCATGGTGTTCCAGAACTACGCGCTGTTTCCCCACATGAGCGTGGCGCGCAACGTCGCATTCGGGCTGACCATGCGCGGCCTGCCGGGCGGCGAAATCGCGCAGCGCGTTCAGCGCGCCCTCGACCTGGTGCAACTGAATGCGCATGCGCAGAAGCTGCCGGGCCAGTTGTCGGGCGGACAGCAACAGCGCGTCGCCATTGCGCGCGCGATCGTCATCGAGCCGCCCCTGGTGCTGATGGACGAGCCGCTCTCCAACCTGGACGCGAAGCTGCGGCTGGAAATGCGCGCCGAGATCCGGCGCATCCACCGAGAGCTCGGCCGCGCAACGATCTACGTCACGCACGACCAGGACGAGGCCTTGTCGCTGGCCGACCGTGTGGTGGTCATGAGGGACGGCGTCGCGCAACAGATCGCCGAGCCGCTGGCGATCTACAGCGAACCGGCCAATCTCCATGTCGCGCGCTTCATGGGCTACCGGAATCTGCTGCCGATGAACGTGCGCGGCACCGATGGCGCCTTCGCCACGCTGGAGGCCGGCGGCTTTGCGCTCAGGGCGCGCGCGATGCAGCCGCTGGGCACGGGCAAGACCGTGGTGGCGATCCGGCCCGAGGAGTTCGAGATCGTCGCCGCGGCGGGGGAGAACACCTTCTCGGCCCAGGTGTCGAACGTCGAGTACTGCGGCCGCGACAACATCGTGGACGTGGAGACCGCCGGTGGACTCAAGCTCATCGTTCGCACCGATGCGCGGCTGCGTGCCGGCGACGCGATCGTGCTGGCCATCGCGCCGGACCGGGCGCTGGCCTATCCCGATGACGGTGCCGGTACCTCGGCATGACGCAGCTCGAAACCTCTTCGTTCGACCGCTCGCTGCTGCTGCTGGTGCCGGCGACGCTGTTCATGATCGTGCTCTTCGTCTACCCGTTTCTCTACGGGCTGCAGCTCTCGTTCAGGCCGGCGGAGGGCGGCTGGCTCGCCAACTACGCGAAGTTCTTCGCTACCGACAACCTGTGGGGCACGATCGGCACCACCCTGAAGTTGGCGGTTCCGGCGACGGTCATCAACCTCGGCGTGGCGCTCCCGATCGCCTACCAGATGCGCAACAAGAGCCGCTACCAGAAATGGATCACGACGCTGCTGGTGATCCCGCTGACGCTCGGCACCGTCTTGATCGCGCAGGGCATGCTGAGCTATTTCGGCCCCAAGGGCTGGCTGTCGCAGGCGCTGCAGTTCCTGCACATCTACGAAGACCCGATCCGGCTGACACACAACTACTGGGGCGTGCTGATCTCGCTGATCATCTCGGGCTTCCCGTTCGCCTTCCTGCTCACGCTGTCGTACATCACCGGCATCGATCCGACCTTGCCACGCGCCGCGGCGACCCTCGGGGCGTCGCCCTGGAACCAGTTCCGGCACATCTACCTGCCGCTGCTCGTGCCGGGCCTCGCAATGGCTTTCGCGCTGTCTTTCGTCCAGGCGTTCTCGGTGTTTCCGTCGGCCGTTCTGCTGGGCTCGCCCGCCGGCGCTACCCGGGTGATCTCGATCGCGGCCTACGAGGCCGCTTTCGAGCAATACGACTACTCGATGGCCTCCGCCGTCGCGATGGTGATGGGCCTGGTGCAACTGATCGTGGTGGTGGCGATCCTGAGCGCGCGCGGCATGTTCTACCGGGGTCCGGTCTCGGGCGGAAAGGGCTGACATGGATTCCCATCGCCTCCTGACCAAGCTCTGGAAATCGCTGATCGCACTGGTGATGGCGTTCTTCGTCGTCAACGTCGCGCTCATGGTGGCGGCCGTCGCGACCAGCTCGGTGGCACGCCGCTGGCTCGGTACCTGGCTGCCCGACGGCTACACCCTCGGCTGGTACCTCGCGGCCTGGAAGGAGTTTCAGCTCGGCAGCGTGCTCTGGGTCACGGTCGAGGTCGTGGCCGCCGTCGTGTTCCTGTCGATCCTGATCGGCGTGCCCGCCGCCTACGCGCTGGCGCGCCGCAACTTTCCGGGCAAGCGGTTGTTGATGGGCCTCTTCCTGATTCCCTTGATGGTGCCTCCGATCACCTACGGCATTCCGCTGGCCACCGTGATGTACCAGGCCCACATCGCAGGCACCATCTTCGGCGTCATCCTGTCGAACATGATCCCGGCCGTGCCTTTCATGATCCTGGTGATGACGCCTTTCATCGAGCAGATCGACACCAATTTCGAATCCGCCGCGCGGGTGTTCGGCGCCAGCACCTTCAAGCTGTTCTGGCACGTGCTGTTGCCGCTGCTGGCGCCGGGCATTCTGGCGGCCTCGCTGCTGGTGCTGGTGCGCACCATCGGCATGTTCGAACTCACCTTCCTCACGGCCGGCCCGGATTCGCAGACGCTGGTGGTGGCGCTCTACTACGCGGTGTTTGCGGCGGGGGTGAGGGCGCCGCAGTCGGTGGACGCCATGGCCATCATCTACATGACAATCACGCTGGTCTGGCTGTTGATCGCGCTGCAGTTCGTCAACCCGACCCAGTTGGTCAGCCGCGTCAAGGAGCATCCGCAAACGGCTTGAGCCGCGCGCGTCGCCATGAAGATCACCCAAGTCGACACGGTCCACGTGGCCGCGTATCCCAACATTCTCTGGCTGCAGATCCACACCGACAGCGGTCTTGTCGGCCTCGGCGAAACCTTTCGCGGCGCCCAGGCCGTGCAGGCGCAGATCCACGAGCTCGTTGCGCCCTACCTGCTCGGCAAGGACGCGCTGGCGATCGAGGCGCACCATCATCATCTGCTGCACGGCTACATCGGATTCGCCAGCAGCGGTGTAGAGACACGTGCCGCGTCGGCGGTCGACATCGCGCTCTGGGACTTGCTCGGCCAGGTCACGCAGCAGCCGCTTTACCAACTGCTCGGCGGTGCCGTGCGGGAGCGCGTTCCGGTCTACAACACCTGCGCCGGCTACACCTACAACAAGGCCGGCCAGCGCCGCGCGGTGACCGACACCAGCGTCGATGTGCCGGCCGAAGGCCCCTACGAGGATCAGGTCGCCTTCGTCAAACGGCCGGCCCAGCTAGCCGAGAGCCTGCTGCGCGAAGGCTACAAGGGCATGAAGATCTGGCCGTTCGACCCGTTCGCGCAAGCCAGCCGCGGCCAGGCCATTTCTGCGCGCGATCTCGAGACGGCGCTGCATCCGTTTCGAGAAATCCGCCGCGCCGTCGGCGACGAGATGGACATCATGGTGGAGTTCCACTCGATGTGGAACCTGCCGATGGCCGTGCGCATCGCGCAGGCGCTCGAAGAGTTCAAGCCCTA
>JBDUCH010000006.1:0-32389 GCA_040003555.1 Variovorax sp.
CGCGCGAGTGGAACTACGCCACCAACCTGCACGACAAGGGCGGCATGGACGACCGGGGCCTGCTGGCCGCGGCCGACTTCGCTTGCCAGCGCGAGGTATGGGATCGCTGCATCAATACCAGCGAGCGCACCAAGGGCGTGATCGACCCCGAACAGCGCTTCCCGATGCCCTACCACGACGCGGTGCTGCGCAAGAGCCAGGACATCGGGCTCGACCCGGCCTACGTCTACGGGCTGATCCGGCAGGAAAGCCGCTTCATCATGGACGCGCGCTCCGGGGTCGGCGCCTCCGGCCTGATGCAGGTGATGCCCGCCACCGCCAAATGGACCGCCAACAAGATCGGCATGGCCGGTTTCACGCCGAACCAGATCAACGACCGCGACACCAACATCACCATCGGCACCAGCTACCTCAAGCTGGCGCTGGACGACTTCGACGGCTCCATGCCGCTGGCCGCGGCGGCCTACAACGCCGGCCCGGGCCGCCCGCGCAACTGGCGCAACGGGCCGATGGTCGAGGCCGCGATCTGGGCCGAGAACGTGCCGTTCACCGAAACGCGCGACTACGTGAAAAAAGTGCTGGCCAACACCACCAACTACGCGGCCATCATCACCGGCCAGCCGCAGTCGCTGAAGGCACGGCTCGGCATGATCGGGCCGCGCGATGCGCGCACTCCGGAAGTCAACAAAGAACTGCCCTGAACTGAGGTGCCGAGCGCGCAATGGCCTCTGCCTGGGACACGATTACCGACACCGTTGCAGCCGAGTTCTCGGACGTCACGGATCTCGCGCAACTGACCCGCCTCGGCGTGCGGCTCACGCTGGCCGCGCTGCTCGGCTTCGTGCTCGGTTTCGAGCGCGAGCAGCAGGGCAAGGCGGCGGGCGTGCGCACCCACATGCTGGTGGCGATCGGCTCCGCGATGTTCGTGCTGGTTCCACAGCAGACCGGCATCGTGCCGGCCGACATGAGCCGTGTGATCCAGGGCCTGATCGCCGGCGTCGGCTTCCTGTGCGCCGGCACCATCCTCAAGCAAGGCAAGGACGAGCAGCACGTGCAGGGGCTCACCACCGCGGCCGGACTGTGGATGACGGCCGCCATCGGCATGGCCTGCGGGCTCGGCCGTGAATCGACGGCCGTGCTCAGCACGCTGCTGGCGCTGGTGGTGCTGGCCCTCGTGCCGCGCCTGGTCAGCCTGATCGAGCGTGCGCTGGGCCAGCCGGCCGACAAGCGCTGAAGCACGCCGCCGCATCAATTCCCCCCGGTTTTGGCATCAACGCATGCCGCGCGGGCCGCTAGCATCGAAGGCTCTGCGATCGAAAGGATGATGGGAAATGCGCAAGCTCTATGTCGGCAACAAGAACTATTCGTCGTGGTCGATGCGGCCCTGGGTGCTGATGAAACAGGCCGACATCGAATTCGAGGAAGTCATGGTGCCCTTCGGAGTCGATGCATTTGCAGCCGGATCCCGGTTCAAGCGCACCATCGGCGCGCTGAACCCGAGCGGTCTCGTGCCCGTGCTGGTGGACGACGGCCTTGTCGTTTGGGACACGCTGGCAATTGCCGAATACCTGGCTGAAACCTGCCCCGAGGCGCAACTCTGGCCCGCCGACCTCGCGCAACGTGCCCGGGCGCGCAGCATCTGCGCCGAGATGCACGCGGGTTTTGGCGCGCTCCGTTCGGCTTGCATCATGAACATCGAGGCCGAGCTGGCAACCCAGGGCGCGCTGATCTGGCGCGACAACGCCGCCGTGCGTGCCGACGTCGCCCGCATCGTCGCGATGTGGAGCGAGCTGCTCGCCGACCACGCCGCCAGCCATGCCGACGGCATGCTGTTCGGCCGCTTCAGCGTGGCCGACGCCTACTACGCGCCGGTGGTGATGCGGCTCACGCGCTATGCCTTGCCGGTACCGGCCGACGTGGCGGCCTACCTGAAGCGCGTCGAGGCGCTGCCGGGCATCAAGGCCTGGGTCGACGGCGCACTGGCCGAGTGCGACTTCCTCGCTTTCGAGGAACCGTACCGCCTCGGCCGCTGAGCTACTCAGCGACGTACTTGTTGCCTGCGGCCTTGTAGCGCTCGACAGCGCGCTTCAGGTCGGTGTGCTCTTCGCAGGGGAGAAAGCAGACCTTGTCGAGCGCGGCCAGCCGCTCCTTGGCCTTCTGCAGATCGCCGATCATCAGGTACAGCTCGCCCGAGTATTCGAGCGCACCGCGGTGTTTCGGGTCGATGCGCAGCGCCAGGTTGTAGTAGCGCTCGGCCGCCACGTAGTCGGGCGTGGCGGACTTGCGCAGGCTGTAGCCCATCAGGTTGTTCCAGTCGGCGCTGCTCACGTCGTTGATGTTCTTCAGCTCCTGGATGGCCTCGCTCCAGTTGCGCTGTGCGATCTGCGCCTTGACCGGGGCAAGCTTGTCGGTGCCGGGCGCCGCTGGCGTCTCGGCGGCAAAGCCGGGCTGATGCAGTGCCAGCGCGACCAATGCGGCCAGCGCCGCGTGCGAGAGTTTCATGCTGCGCGCTCCTGTGTCACAGACGCCAGTGAAGTACTTTTGCGGCGGCCGGTCAATCCACCGGATGGCCGGCCCGCCGATGGGCGCCCCTACACTGCGCCCATGAAAACCTACCTTGTCGGCGGTGCGCTGCGCGACCGTCTGCTCGGCCTGCCGGTATCGGATCGCGACTGGCTCGTGGTCGGCGCCACGCCCGAAGAGATGGCGCAGCGCGGCTACCTGCCGGTGGGGCGCGACTTTCCTGTGTTTCTGCATCCGCAAACGCGCGAGGAGTACGCGCTGGCGCGTACCGAGCGCAAGAGCGCGCCGGGCTACCGCGGCTTCACCATTCATGCCGCACCCGACGTTACGCTGGAGCAAGACCTGGCGCGGCGCGACCTCACGATCAATTCGATCGCACTCCCGGCCGAGCTGGCGGGTGCCGGAGGCCAGTTTGCATTGAGTCCCGAGACACTGGTCGACCCGTTCCACGGCCAGCGCGACCTGCGCGACAAGGTGCTGCGCCACGTAACCGACGCGTTCCGCGAAGACCCGGTGCGCATCCTGCGCGTGGCGCGCTTCGCCGCGCGCTTTCACCAGTTCCGCGTCGCGCCCGAAACCATGGCCCTGATGCGCGAAATGGTCGATGCCGGCGAGGTCGATGCACTGGTGCCCGAACGCGTCTGGCAGGAGCTTGCGCGCGGGCTGATGGAAGCGATGCCGTCGCGCATGTTTGCGGTGCTGCAGGACTGCGGTGCGCTCGCGCGGCTGCTGCCGGAACTCGACCTTGCCGCCGCGCGCATGCAGGCGCTCGATCGCGCCGCGCAAATCGGCGCCCCGCTGCCGGTGCGCTTTGCCTGTCTCATGCGCGGCCTCGGGCCGGCGCTGCCCGCGCTGTGCGAGCGCTGGCGCGTGCCGATCGAAGAGCGCGATCTGGCGCTGCTGGTCGACCGGGAAGGCCACCGCATCGATGCCGCCACCGAGCTGGATGCCGCGGAAGTGATGGATCTGCTGGAGCGCTGTGATGCCATCCGAAAGCCGCAGCGCTTCGAACAGGCCTTGCTGGCCTGCGAGTGCGGGGTGCCCGGAGTGCCCCGCGAGCGCGCCGGCAACTATGCGCCGCGCCCTCGCCTCGCCGCATCACTGGCCGCCGCCCGGGCAGTTGCTACGGATTCGATAGCACGAGACGCCCAACTGGCGGGCGCAACCGGCCCGAAGATCGGGGAAGCCATCCGTGCCGCGCGGCTCGCGGCGGTGGCCTCGATCACGCGCGCCTGATTGCCGGCATTGGCCGACAGCGGCATGCGTGGCGGGGGGGTATGGTTGTTAACCCATGCAGACGCCCCCCCGCCTTACCCCCGACGCCGCCCTTTTTCTCGACTTTGACGGCACCCTGGTCGCCCTGGCCGAGACCCCCGAAGCGATCGAGATTCCACCGGCACTGGTCGCGCTGCTTGGTGATCTGCACGACTTGCTCGGTGGCGCAGTCGCCGTGGTGTCGGGCCGGCAGATCGATTCGATCGACCGCTATCTGGCGCCGCTGCGCCTGGCCGCCGCCGGCGAGCACGGCGTGCAGCGGCGCGACGCCGACGGCCATATGCAGGAGCAGCGCCCGCCCGACCTGGTGGCGGTGCTCGACGCGGCCAACGAACTCGCCGGCGCGCACCCGGGCCTGCTGGTGGAACGCAAGCACGCCGCCATTGCGCTGCACTACCGCCTCGCGCCCGATCTCGAAGCCGTCTGCCGCGAGACCATGTCGCGTGCGATCGTCGGGCAGCCCCAGTTCGAGTTGCTGCACGGCAAGTTCGTGTTCGAAGTCAAGCCGGCCGGCGTGAACAAGGGCATCGCGATCGACGCCTTCCTGCGCGAGCCGCCTTTCGCCGGACGCGTGCCGGTGTTCGCGGGCGACGACACCACCGACGAAACCGGCTTTGCCGTGGTGCAGCCGCGCGGCGGCGTGGCCATCAAGGTCGGCAGCGGGCCGAGCCTTGCGGTGCACCGGCTCGAATCGCCGCGCGCTGTGTTCGAGTGGCTGGTGGAGGCGCGCGACCTGCTTGCTGCCGGGCCGCGGCCCGCGCCCGCGAGGGCGCCGGCATGAGCCGGCTGGTCGTTGTTTCCAACCGCGTGGCCGATCCGCGCAGGCAGGCTGCCGGCGGGCTTGCAGTGGCGCTCGGCGAAACGCTGCAGCAGACCGGCGGCCTCTGGTTCGGCTGGAGCGGCACGGTGATCGAAGGCGGGCCCGCCGGCGAAGGCGAACTGCACAAGCACCAGGCCGGCAAGGTGACGCTGGCCACGCTCGACCTGAGCCGCGAAGACCACGACAGCTACTACCTCGGCTACAGCAACGACGTGCTGTGGCCGGTGTTCCACAACCGGCTCGACCTGGCCAGGTTCGAGGCCGGCTTCATCGGCGGCTACCGGCGCGCCAATCAGCTGTTTGCGCGCAAGCTGCTGCCGCTGCTGAAGGAAGACGACATCATCTGGGTGCACGACTACCACCTGATCCCGCTGGCGGCCGAGCTGCGAGCGATGGGGTGCCGCCAGCGCATCGGCTTTTTCCTGCACATTCCGCTGCCCCCGCAGATCATCATGGCGGCGATTCCGCAGCACGAATGGCTCACGCGCTCGCTGTTCGCCTACGACCTGATCGGGCTGCAGGCCCACCAGGATCAGGAGCACTTCGAGCGCTACGTGCTGAGCGAGGCCCATGGCGAGGCGCTCGGCAACGACATGTACCGCGCCTACGGGCAGACGGTGCGCTGCGGCGCTTTTCCGATCGGCATCGACGTCGACGAGTTCGCCGAGCTCACGCACGCGAAGGAATCGCGCGACATGTACGACACGATGAAGCGCGAATATTCGACCCGGCGGCTGCTGCTCGGCATCGATCGCCTCGACTATTCAAAGGGCATCCCGAACCGGGTGCGCGCGTTTCGCGAACTGCTGGCGCACTACCCCGAGAATCGGCGCAGCGCGACGCTGATCCAGATCGCTTCGCCCACGCGCGAGTCGGTCGATGCGTATGGCGACATCCGGCGCGAGCTCGCGGCGCTCTGCGGCGCGATCAACGGCGACTACGGCGAGCTCGACTGGATGCCGGTGCGCTACATCCACCGCAACGTGGCGCGCAAGCGCGTGCCCGGCCTGTGCCGCGCGGCCGCCGTGGGCTTGGTGACGCCGCTGCGCGACGGCATGAACCTGGTGGCCAAGGAGTACATCGCGGCGCAAGACCCGGCCGATCCCGGCGTGCTGATCCTGTCGCGCTTTGCCGGTGCCGCCGAGCAGCTGAAAGAGGCGCTGCTGGTGAACCCCTACGACACCCATGGCACGGCCGAGGTGATGCAGCAGGCGCTGCAGATGCCGCTGGAAGAGCGGCGCCACCGGCACCAGAAGCTGCTGCAGGGCATTCGCGACCAAGACGTGCACTGGTGGCGCCGCACCTTCCTGCAGGCGCTCAGCGAGGCCACGCCGCCTGGCGACTGATGCCGCCGCAGCCCGACAACCGCTGGATCACCGACCAGCGGATCCAGGGTGGCGGGCTCAGTCGAGCAGCGCCAGTGCTGCGTAGTCGCCCACCTTGTCGCCCAGTCCCGCGGGCACCAGCGTGATGCCCGCCGTCAGCGAGGGCAGCTTGCCATCGATCTGCGCCTGCAGCCGTGGCAGCAGGAATTCGCGGTTGTTCCAGAACACGCTGCCGCCCAGGCTGATGCGCTCCACATCGAGCGTGGCGACCAGGTTGTAGAGCATTCGGCCCATGGTGCGGCAGAGCGCGTCGACCCGCGCCAGCGCCGCCGCATCGCCCGCTGCCGCCGCGGCGAACAACGCTTCGGCCGGCTGCTCGAAGCGGCGTGCAATCGCGTTGCCCGCAGTCAGTCCCTCGACGTCGCCGACGTTGCCGCAGCCGCACAGCGCATTGCTGTCGTCGTCGACCACGAAGGTGTGGCCGGCGTGGCCGGCGTTGCCGTTCTTGCCGCGCAGCACGTGGCCGTCGACGCACAGGCCGACGCCGATGCCGGTGCTCCAGGTGACGTAGGCGCAATGCTCGACGCCCTGGAGCGCGCCCCAGCGGCGCTCGGCCTCGAGCGCGCCGACGGCATCGTTCTCGACGCGCACCTCGTCGAAGCGGGCGGCCAGCGGCACCTCGACGGGCGCGGTCATCCAGTCGTTGGGCAGGCCGCGCGCCGGGCCGGCAATGCCGCCGCAGATGTTGGGCGTGGCGAGTTCGATCGCGCCGGCGTTCAGCACGAACGGCCCGGCCGACGACACGCCGACGCGCCGCACCGCCTCGGGCGCGATCTTCTGCTCGGCACAGACCTCGTCGACCATGCGCAGGATCTGCCGCGCGACCGCGAGGTTGTCGCCGGTCTTGGCGGTCGGTTCGCTGCGGCGGCCCAGCAAGGGCCGGGCGCTGCCATCCAGCGACTGGCCGTCGGCCGCCAGGCTCACGGCCAGCTTGGTACCGCCGATGTCGACGCAGGCTCTCATTTCTTTTCTGTCCTTGTGGTTGTCAGATCCATCGTGCGATCAAGGCCGCGATCATGCTGAGCACCAGCGTGCTGCCGATCGGGAGTTGCCAATTGCGCCCGAAGGCGCGGAATTCGAAGTCGCCCGGCAGGCGTCCGAAGCCGTAGCGGCGCAGGAATTCCGTGAGCCCGCTCATGAGTACAAGCGCGAGCACGACGACGATGAGCCAGCGGATCATTCACGCAGCAGTTCGAGCGCGGCGCGGTGCAGCGCGGGCGTGGCAGCGGCGATGACACGGCCATCGGAATTCAGACCCAGCGGCTGGCCCCGCCAGTCGGTGATGACGCCGCCCGCCGCTTCGATCAGCCCCGCCGGGCCGAGGTAGTCATAGGGTTGCAGGCCGGCCTCGACCACCAGGTCGATGGTGCCGCCCGCGAGTTGGGCATAGCCATAGCAATCGCCGCCGAAGCGGCGCATCGCGCAGCGGCGACTCAGCCGGTCGAAGGCATGCCAGTCGGCCGGCGCGAAGATGTCGGGCGAGGTGGTGACGATGCGGGCCTGGGCCACTTCTGCGCAGGCGCTCACGCGCACGGCCTCGCCATTGCGGTGCGCGCCGATGCCGGCCTGGCCGACCCAGCGCTCGCCGAGCACCGGCATGTCGACGATGCCGAGCGCGACGCGTCCGCCCTCGAGCAGGCCGATCAGCGTGCCCCAGAGCGGCGAGCCGGTGATGAAGCTGCGCGTGCCGTCGATCGGGTCGAGCACCCAGACGCGCTCGGCATCGAGCCGCTCCGCCCCGTGCTCTTCGCCGTAAATGCCGTCGGCCGGACAGCGCGCGGCGAGGATGTCGCGCATGGCCGTTTCGGCCGCGCGGTCGGCCAGCGTGACCGGGCTTTCGTCGGCCTTGGTGATGACGTCGAGCGGCGTGCGAAACCAGCGCATCGACTCGGCCGCCGCGGCATCGGCCAGAGCCCGCGCGATGCGCAGCGATTCTTCGGGGCGTGTGGAACTCATGACGGGCAAAAGAGGAACAAGACGGCATTAGAACCGAGCCGGATTGACAGCCGCCGTGACGCCCGCCTAGCATCTGGCCGAATACGCCCAGCGCCGACCCCCCGGCCCGCGGCACGGAGCTGGCATGGTGTCGGGTGGATCGATGTTTCGCGCGTTCTTTCGCAACGCCTGTTGCACTTTTTTTCTGCTCGCGGGCGCTGCCGGACTGGCCGGCGCCACGCCATCGCCGAGCGAAGACAAGGTCATCGAGAGCCTGATCCAGCGGGTGGCGGCCAGGGCCAACATGGTCTTCCTGCGCAATGGCAACGAATACAGCGCGGCCGACGCAGCCAAGCACATGCGCGAGAAGTACGAGTACTTCAAGGAGGAGATCGTTACCGCGGAAGACTTCATCCTGCGCTGCGGCACCCGTTCGGAAATGACCAAGATCTCCTACAAGGTCAAGATGGCGACCGGCAACGCGGTGCGCGAATCGAGCGACTTCCTGTACGAGGAACTGCGCGCCCTGCGCCAGCGCTGACGCGCACCCCAGGCGCCGGTGCTCAGAGCGTGTGGCTGCGGTCGCCTTCGGCGAAGCCCAGTGGTTCCCAGGGCGCGCCGACGCCGAAGCCGATCACCTTGAACAGTTCGCCCATCTCGTGTTCATGGATCAAGCGGGCCGCCAGCGCCCGCTGCGCCTGCGTCGCGTGCTCCATTCTTGACATCAGGCCGCAGTTGATCAGGAACCGGGCCTGGCTGCAGTAGCCCAGCACTTCAAGCCCCGCGTTCTGGCCCGCCAGCGCCACGCCGGTGAAGTTGACGTGCGCCGTGATGTCCTTGGCGCCGACGTCCACCAGCGGGTCGCCGTCGGCCAGGTGCGCCTTGTGGCACATCACGGTGCCCATGTGACGCTGCGGGTGGTAGTACTCGGCCTCGGGGAAGCCATAGTCGAGAAAGAACGCCGCGCCGCGGGTGAGCCGGTCGGCCAGCGTGGCGATGAAAGCCTCGGCCTGAGGATGGATCTCGGTCAGGTAGTCCTGCGGGCCTTCGGGTTCGACCGGTGGACGCAGGTCGGTCGGACGGTCTTGCCAGGCCCAGCCCGCTTCATGCGCCACCACGCCGCGCTCGAACCACTGGCCGCCCGCGCGCACCAGCAGCTGCACCGGCATCGCGTCGAGCACCTCGTTGCCGATCACCACGCCCTGCATGGTGTCGGGCAGCGCGCTGAGCCATTCGACCTTGTCGCCGAAACGCGCCAGGGTCACGCGCTGGCGGGCGCGCAGGCTGCCGGAAAGGTCGACGATGCGGTAGTGCTTCACGCGCTTGCCCAGCGCATCGAGCACTTGCGCGGCCAGCGCGCCGGAGCCGGCGCCGAACTCCCACACCGCGTCGGTGCCGGTTTTTTCCAGTGCCTCTGCCAGTTGCACCGCGAGGGCCTGGCCGAACAGCGGCGTCATCTCGGGCGCCGTGACGAAGTCGCTGCCGGAAGCCGGCATCTGTCCGAACTTGCGGCTGTCGTTGGCGTAGTAGCCAAGGCCGGGCGCGTACAAGGCCAGCGCCATGAAGCGGTCAAAGGGCAGCCAGCCGCCCGAGCGAGCGAGCGTGGCGTCGATAATCCGGGTCAGCGGATGGGCGCGCTCGGCGCCTGGCTCCAATTTCATAGAAGCGGAAATCTATCAGCATGGCAACGACGACCCCCGGCGTGCTCGTGACCGGCGGCGGACAACGGCTCGGCGCCGCGGTCTGCGAGGCCTTCGCGCGCGCTGGCTGGCGGATCTGGTGCCAGTACCGGGCCTCGCGCGTGGCGGCCGAAGCGCTTTGCGCGCGGCTGCGCGACGAAGGGCATGCGGCCGTGGCCATCGAGGCCGACATCACGGGCGAAGCGGGCCGGCAGGCGCTGATCGCACGGGTCACGGCGGACGCGCCACTGAACTGCGTCGTCAACAACGCCTCGGCGTTCGAGCCCGACACCGGACTCGACTTCGAAGCCGAGACCGCGCTGAAGCAACTCGGCGTGAACCTGATCGCGCCGCTCTCGTTCGCGCGCCTGCTGGCGAAGCAGCCGGCCGATGGCGCAGACCGGTGCGCCATCCACATCCTCGACCAGAAGGTGTTCAACCTGAACCCCGACTATTTCTCCTATACCGTGTCGAAGCTCGCGCTCGAGCGCGCGGTGGCGCTGCAGGCCCAGGCGCTGGCGCCGGCCGTGCGCGTGTGCGGCGTGGCGCCGGGCATCCTGTTCATGAGCGGAGCGCAGAACGAGGCCAACTTTGTCCGGGCCGCGCGCGCCAACCTGCTGCGCCGGCCGATCGATCCCGCCGATGTGGCGAAAAGCTGCGTCTTCCTGGCCAGCACGCCGAGCGTGACAGGCACCACGTTGAGCGTCGACAACGGCCAGCACCTGGTGCCGCTGGAACGCGACATCATGTTCGTCGTCGACGACCTGCTGAAAGCAAGCACCCCATGACTTTTGCCGCCCTCGACCCCTTGCTGCTCTCCTGCCGCCGCGTGTTCCTGCGCGACTACGAGGTGTGGATCAACATCGGCGTGCACGAGTTCGAGAAGCGCGCCGAGCAGCGCGTGATCATCAATGTCGACCTCTACGTGCCGCTGGCCGTGTCGACGCCCCAGGCCGACGAGCTCGACGAAGTGGTCGACTACGACTTCATCCGCCGAACCGTCGCCACGCGCCTGAGCAAGGGGCACATCCATCTGCAGGAAACGCTGTGCGACGACATCCTGACGCAGGTGCTGAGCCATCCCAAAGTGCAGGCTGCGCGGGTGTCGACCGCCAAGCCCGACGTCTACCCCGACTGCCACTCCGTCGGCGTCGAAGTTTTCCGGAGTAAGTAGTGGCGCACCCCCAGTCTTCGCGCACTTCGTGTCGCTACGCCAACCCCCTTGCAGGGGGCAACACCGGCGGCCCGGCAAAGCCGGTTCCGCGGTGTTCAACGAAAAGGAATTTCTGACATGAGCGCCATCTGGATAGACGAGGCCGCGCCCTCGGCTTCTCTCAAGATCGAACGCGAAACGCACAAGCTCGAAAAGCGCCTGTGTCGCGAAGTCGGCCGCGCGATCGTCGACTACAACATGATCGAGGAAGGTGACAAGGTCATGGTGTGCGTGTCGGGCGGCAAGGACAGCTACGCGATGCTGGACATCCTGCTGAAGCTCAAGGCGCGTGCGCCAATCCACTTCGACCTGATCGCCGTCAACCTCGACCAGAAGCAGCCCGGCTTTCCCGAAGAGGTGCTGCCCAAGTACCTGAGCGAACTCGGCGTGGCCTTCCACATCGAGAACCAGGACACCTACAGCATCGTCAAGCGCGTGATTCCCGAGGGCAAGACCACCTGCGGCCTGTGCAGCCGGCTGCGGCGCGGCATTCTGTACCGCGTGGCCGACGAACTGGGCGCCACCAAGGTCGCGCTGGGACACCACCGCGACGACATGCTGCAGACCTTCTTCCTCAACATGTTCTTTGCCGGCAAGCTCAAGAGCATGCCGCCCAAGCTGGTGAGCGACGACGGCCGCCACATCGTGATCCGCCCGCTCGCCTACGTGGCCGAGAAAGACCTGGTGCGCTGGGCGCAGCACCGCGAATTTCCGATCATTCCCTGCACGCTGTGCGGCAGCCAGGAGAACCTGCAGCGCAAGCAGGTGGCCGAGATGCTGCGCGAATGGGAGAAGAAGCACCCGGGCCGCGTGGAGAACATGTTCACCGCGCTGCAGAACGTGGTGCCTTCGCACCTGCTCGACGGAACGCGGCACGACTTCAAGGGGCTCAAGGCCACCGGCGTGGCCGATGACGAGGGCGACAAGGCTTTCGACGCGCCCGAATTTCCCGCCACGGGCATCGGCGCAGTCGGCAGTCTGGCCCCGCTGCGCGTGGTTCAGCTCTGACGTTGTTCGATGGATGTCACCCGCCTGATCGCCGTTCGCCATGGCGAGACCGCCTGGAACGTCGACACCCGGATTCAGGGCCAGCTCGACATCCCGCTCAACGCGACCGGCGAATGGCAGGCCGGCCGTCTCGGTGAAGCGCTGCGCGACGAGCCGATGGCGGCCATCTATTCCAGCGACCTGCGCCGCGCCTGGCAGACCGCCGAGGCAATTGCCGCGCCGCAGGGCCTAGCCGTGTTGCCCGACGCCGGCCTGCGCGAGCGCGGCTTCGGCCGCTTCGAAGGCCTGACCTTCGCCCGGATCGACGCCGAACTGCCCGAGCAGGCCCGCTTGTGGCGCACGCGCGATCCGGACTTCTCGCCGTCGGGCGGTGAATCGCTCCTGGTGTTCCGCGACCGCGTTGCGCGCACGGTTGATGCGATCGCGGCGCGCCACCCGGGCGAGTTGGTGGGCATCGTCGCCCACGGCGGCGTGATGGACGTGCTCTACCGCGCCGCCACGCGGCAGGAGCTGCAGGCGCCCCGCACCTGGCAGCTCGGCAACGCAGCGATCAACCGGCTGCTGTGGACACCCGAGGGCCTCTCCCTGGTGGGCTGGAGCGACACGTCGCACCTGGCAAGCGACGCGCTCGACGAAACCAGCAGTTGACCTTGTGCAGAATTGCTTCTTTTGTGTTACTTTTTGAAGCGCAATAGGATCTGACTGTCAGCTTTTAGTATTCAAAGCCCTGAAACAGGGGCACAATGAGTCCGAAGCCTGCTGCTCTTTTTCATTTGTCAATCTGGCAATCGCAACCAAATGCATCGTTTGTAGCCCCGACTTCGCAAGAGATAGGCCGTTCGGGCAGCGCTTTCGGCAGGTGGCAATACGAGTGCAAGACGGGCACTATCGGCAGCAGTTGTGAGGTGAATGCTTTGTCATTAAATTCGGGGTTCAGAAACATCGTGTTGCGCCGATCGTGCAACCGTGTGTGTTCAGCGGCCTCGAACGCGGCCCGGAGGCCACGCCCATGAATCAGGAACTCCCGTCCGACGCTGCTGCCCCTGCCGTCATCTCCCCGGCCGACCGCCAACGGGTGCTGGGCGAATGGAACGCGCCGGCTTCACCCTATGACGTGACCCGAACCGTGCACGGCGTGTTCGCAGCCCAGGCCACCGCATCGCCGGCCAGTCCGGCCCTGGCCGGCGCGGGCATGCGCCTGGATTACGCCGCACTGGAAAACCGCGCGGAGCATATGGCGCGCCGGCTGCAGGCCGCGGGTGTCGAAACCGGCGACGCGGTGGGCGTGATGCTCGAGCGCTCGCCCCAGGCCATCGTGGCCCTGCTCGGCATCCTCAAGGCCGGCGCTGCGTATGTTCCGGTGCAACCGAACTTCCCGGTCGACCGGATCGCCTTCATGCTCGGCGACGCCGGCGTCAAGCTGCTGGTCAGCGAACACCCCCATGCCGCGGCCGTACCGGCCGGGCTCGCGACGTTGTGGCTGGACGACGCGGCGCCCGACGCGGCCACGCTGGCGTCCTTGCGTCCGGTGGCTGTCGACGGCGACGCGCTCGCCTACGTGATGTACACCTCGGGCTCGACCGGCGTGCCCAAGGGCATCGAGATCTGCCATCACTCGATCCTGCGGCTGGTGATCGACGCGCGCTATGTCGATCTGCGGGCCGACGAGCCGATGCTGCATGCGGCGCCGCTGGGCTTCGACGCGGCCACGCTCGAGATCTGGGGCCCGCTGCTCAATGGCGGTTGCTGCGTGGTGCACGACGAGGAGATGCCGACCGGCGCCGGCCTCGCGCACACCATCGGCACCCACGGCGTCAGGACCGCATGGCTCACTGCCGGACTGTTCAACGCGGTGGTCGACGACGACCCGTCGCACCTTGCCGGGCTGCGCCAGTTGCTGACCGGCGGCGAGGCGCTTTCGGTGGCCCATGTGCGGCGCGCACTGGCGGCTTTGCCGGGCCTCACGCTGATCAACGGCTACGGGCCGACCGAGTGCACCACCTTCGCGGCCACGCACCGCATCCCGCGCGACCTGGCCGCAGATGCGCGCTCGGTGCCGATCGGCCGGCCGATCACCGACACCACGCTGCACGTGCTGTCGCCCACGCTCGAACTGCTGCCGCCGGGTGCTGTCGGCGAGCTTTGCATCGGCGGACGCGGCCTGGCGCGCGGCTACCTGAAGCGCCCCGACCTCACGGCCGAGCGCTTCGTGCCCGATCCGTTCGGTGCGCCGGGCGAGCGCCTGTACCGCACCGGCGACCAGGCGCGCTGGCTACCCGACGGCACCATCGAATTCCTCGGCCGCATCGACGGCCAGGTCAAGATCCGCGGTCATCGCATCGAAACCGGCGAGATCGAAACCGCGCTCAACCTCCATCCGGGTGTGCGCGCCAGCGCCGTGGTGGCGCGCGACGACGCGGGTGGACAGGCGCGGCTGGTGGCTTACCTGGTGGCGCGCGACGCGCCGGTGCCGTGGAGCGAACTGCGCGAATACCTTGCCACGCGGCTGCCCGAGGTCATGGTGCCAGCCGCCCAGGTCTGGCTTAAACGGCTGCCGGTCACGACCAACGGCAAGCTCGATCGCCGCGCGCTGCCCGAACCCACGCGCGAGCGGCCCGACCTGGCGCAACCCTGCGAAGCCGCGCGCAACGACGCCGAACGCCGCGTTTGCCAGGCGTTTGCCGATGCGCTCGGCATTGCGCAGGTCGGCCGGCGCGACAATTTCTTCGACCTCGGTGGCAACTCGCTGCTGGTGCTCAAGGTGCTGGCGCAGCTGCAACGCGGCAGCGCCAGGACGCTGTCGGCCAACCTGTTCTTCAGCGACCCGACGCCGCTCGCGATCGCGGCCGAACTGGATGCCACTCCGGTCGCGCCGGCGCAGCCCGAAACCCGCACCCCGCGCCACGAGGCCGAGGAACCCATTGCGGTGATCGGCATGGCCGGTCGGTTCCCCGGCGCGGCCGACCTGGAGCAGTTCTGGGACAACCTCGTCGCGGGCCGCGAGAGCATCAGCTTCTTCGACGACGCAACGCTCGATGCGGGCGTCAGCGCCGCACTGCGCGCCGACCCGGCCTATGTGCGGGCGCGTGGCGTGATCGACGGCATCGAGCAGTTCGATGCCGCCTTCTTCGGCATCAACCCCAAGGAAGCCGAGTTGATGGATCCACAGCAGCGGATCTTTCTCGAGCTTTGCTGGGAATGCCTGGAGCGCGCCGGCCATGCACCCGACCAGTGTGCAGAGCCGGTGGGCGTTTACGCGGGCATGTACAACGCCACGTATTTCCAGCGCCATGTGAGCACCCGGCCCGACCTCATCGAGGCAGTCGGCGAGTTCCAGGTGATGCTGGCGAACGAGAAGGACTACATCACCACGCGGGTGGCGAACCGGCTCAACCTCACCGGCCCGGCCGTGGCCGTACACACGGCCTGCTCCACCTCGCTGGTGGCGATCGCGCAGGCCTTCTTCGCGCTGCGCACCGGCCAATGCCATATGGCGCTGGCCGGCGGCGCATCGGTGACCTGCCCGCCACGCAGCGGCTACATCTACCAGGAAGGCTCGATGCTGTCGCCCGACGGCCATACGCGCAGCTTCAGCGCACAGGCCAAGGGCACCGTGTTCAGCGATGGCGCGGCCGTGGTGCTGCTCAAGCGGCTGTCCGATGCGCTGGCCGATGGCGACACCATCCACGCCGTACTGCGCGGCGCCGCCATCAACAACGACGGCGGCGCCAAGGCCAGCTTCACCGCCCCCAGTGTCAAGGGTCAGGCGGCCGTGGTGTCGGCCGCACTCGCCTCGGCCGGCGTCGACGCACGCAGCATCTCTTACGTGGAAACCCACGGCACGGCAACGCCGATGGGCGATCCGGTCGAGGTCGAAGCCCTGCGCCAGGCCTATGCGCGCCACACCGGCGACCGGGGCTTCTGCGCGATCGGTTCGCTCAAGAGCAACGTCGGCCACATGGTCACGGCCGCCGGCGCCGGTGGACTGATCAAGACCGTGCTGGCGCTGCAGGCCGAGACCCTGCCGGCCTCGCTGCACTATGACGCGCCGAACCCCGCCATCGACTTCGGTGCGACGCCGTTCCGCGTGCAGCATCAGCTCGGCGCCTGGCCGCGTGCGGAGCAACCTCGGCGCGCCGGTGTCAGCGCGTTCGGCGTCGGTGGCACCAACGCCCATGTGATCGTCGAAGAGGCACCGGTGCAGGCGCCTTCCGACCCGTCGCCGTTGCCGCAACTGCTGCAGATCTCGGCCCGCACGCCGGCCGCGCTGGCCGATGCCGCGCAACGCCTGGCCGAGCATCTGGCGGCGCACCCGGAGTTGTCGCTGCCGGACGTGGCCCACACGCTGCGCGTCGGCCGCAAGGCCTTCAGCCAGCGCGCCTGCGTGGTGGCCGGCGATGTGCAGCAGGCCATCGCAGCATTGCGCAGCACCGATTCGCCCTGGCGTGCCGGCGGCACCGTGCCCGCCGCGCTGCCGCAGCCGGTGCTGATGTTCCCGGGCCAGGGCGCGCAATACGCGCGCATGGGCCAGACGCTTTACGAAGGCGACGGCGTGTTCCGCGCCGCCTTCGACGACTGCCTGCGCGCCTTCGACGGCGTGCTCGATTTCGATATGCGCGAGCGCATTTATTCAGCCGATCCCGCCGCCCTGGCACCGACTTCGGTGACCCAGCCGGCCACGTTCGCGCTCGAATATGCGCTTGCGCGCCAATTGCTCGCGCTCGGCCTGAAGCCGGCTGCGCTGATCGGCCACAGCGTCGGTGAGTTCGCGGCTGCGGTGCTGGCCGGCGTGATGCGGCTCGAGGACGCGGCGCGCCTGGTGGCACGCCGCGGCGCGCTGATGCAGGCGCAACCGGCCGGCGTGATGCTCACGGTGCGGTTGCCAGCCGTGCAATTGCAGGCTCGGCTGCCGGAAGGCTTGTCGCTCGCCGCCGAGAACGGGCCCACCGCCTGCGTCGCGGCCGGCCCCTTCGACGCGATCGAAGCCCTGCGCGTTGCGCTCGAAGCCGACGGCATCCCGGCGCGGCTGCTGCAGACCTCGCACGCGTTCCATTCGGCCATGATGGAGCCGGCCGTGGCGCCGTTCGAGGCGCTGGTGCGCGAAGTGGTGCTGTCGGCACCGACGCTCCCGATCTACTCGACCCTGACCGGCCGCCTGCTGAGCGACGCCGAAGCCACCGATCCGCACTACTGGGCCCGCCACCTGCGCGAGACGGTGCGCTTCTCGCCAGCCGTGCGCAGCGTGCTTGCCGAAGTGCCTCAGGCAATCTTCATCGAGGTCGGGCCGCGCAACACCCTCGCGACGCTGGTGCGCCAGCATGCAAGCAAGGCGCAGCCGGCACCGGCGGTCGCGCTGCTCAATGACCAGCCGGCCGATGAATGCAGCGCCTGGCGCCTCGCGGCCGGCCGGCTCTGGACGCAAGGCGTCGAGATCGACCTTCTGAAACTCGACACGCGCGCACGCAAGCTGCGCCTGCGCCTGCCGACCTATCCCTTCGAACGCAAGCGCTTCTGGGTCGATATCGCAACCCCGGCGACGCCTGCAGCCCTTGAAGCCGCCCCACTTCCCATGCCTACCATCGCCCCGGAGCCGACCATGACCGCCGCACTCCCCATACCTGCCGCAGCGCCCGCACGCCGCGCCGCGCTGACCGCCCGCCTGCGCGAACTCTTCGAGGATATTTCCGGCGTCGAGATGGGCACTGCCGAGGGCGGCGTGCCCTTTGTCGAAATGGGGCTGGACTCGCTCACGCTGACCCAGGCCGCGACCCAGGTGAAGAAGCACTTCAAGGTGAACCTGAGCTTCCGCCAGCTGATGGAAAGCTACCGCACCTTCGACGCCCTGGGCGAGTTCCTCGATGTCACCCTGCCGCCCGATCCGGTCGCCGCGGTGGCGGTGGCCCAAGCGGCTGTTCCGGCGCAGGCCGCGCCAGCCGCACGCGTCGCAGTGGTGCCTGCGCCGCAGGCCCCGGCCATGTCGATCGAGGGCGGCTCGCTGGTGCAGCAGGTGATCGCGCAGCAGATGCAGCTCATGCAACAGCAACTTGCGCTGCTTTCGGGCGCGCCGGCAGCGACAGCCACACAGGTAGCGGTGACGCCGGCCGAGGTGCCGGCTACCGTCGCCGAACTGCCGGCCGCCGCAGCGCCCGACGCGGCCGAGCCCCAGGGCCCGATCAAGTACGACGTCAAGAAAGCCTTCGGCGCGATCGCCCGCATCCACACGCAAAGCAAGGAACCAACCGAACGCCAGCGCATGCGCCTGGCGGCTTTCATGCGCCGCTACACCGAGCGCACGCAAAAGAGCAAGGCCTTCACACAGGAAAACCGCTCGCACATGGCGGATCCGCGCGTGGTCAACGGCTTCCGTCCGGCCACCAAGGAAATCACCTACCAGGTGGTGGTCGAGCGCTCCAAGGGCTCGCGCCTGTGGGATCTCGACGGCAACGAGTACGTCGACGTGCTGAACGGCTTCGGCATGAACCTGTTCGGCTGGCAGCCGGACTTCGTGCAGGACGCAGTGCGCAAGCAGCTCGACCTCGGCTACGAAATCGGCCCGCAGCATCCGCTCGCGGCTGACGTGACCCGGCTGATCTGCGAACTCACCGGCTTCGACCGTGCGGCGCTTTGCAACACCGGCTCCGAGTCGGTGATGGCCGCGATCCGCATCGCGCGCACTGTCACGGGCCGCAGCACCGTGGTGCTGTTCACAGGCTCCTACCACGGCACCTTCGACGAGGTGCTGGTACGCGCCGGCCGCAATGCCAAGGGCCTGTCGGCCGCGCCGGGGGTGATGCAGGGCATGTTTGGCGACGTGCGCGTGCTCGACTACGGCTCGCCCGAAGCACTCGAGTTCATCCGCGCCAATGCCGACGACCTGGCTGCCGTGCTGTGCGAGCCGGTGCAAAGCCGCCGGCCCGACTTCCAACCGCGCGAGTTCCTTCGCGAAGTGCGCGCCATCACCGAGAAGTCGCAGACCTGCCTGATCTTCGACGAGGTCATCACCGGTTTCCGTTCGCACCTGGGCGGTGCCCAGTCGGTGTACGGCATTCGCGCCGACCTGGCGTGCTACGGCAAGGTCATCGGCGGCGGCTTCCCGGTCGGGGTGGTGGCCGGCAAGCGCGACTTCATGGACGCTCTCGACGGCGGCGCCTGGCAGTACGGCGACAGTTCCGTGCCCACGATCGGCGTGACCTACTTCGCCGGCACCTTCGTGCGGCATCCCCTCGCGCTGGCCGCCTGCAAGGCCTCGCTGGAGCACCTGAAGCAGGCCGGCGAAGGCCTGCAGACGCAACTGAACCTGCACACCGCGGCGATGGCCGACGAACTCACGGCGTTCTGCCGCGAGGTCGGGGCGCCGCTCGAGATTCGCTACTTTTCGTCGCTCTGGCGCGTGAGCTGGCTCGAAGACCACCCGCTGCAGGATCTGCTGTTCGCGATGATGCGCAGCCGCGGCGTGCACATCCTCGACAACTTCCCCTGCTTCATGACCACTGCGCACACGCAGCAGGACATCGCGACCATCAAGTCGGCCTTCAAGGAGTCGGTCGCCGAAATGCAGGAAGCCGAGTTCCTGCCGCGCCGCGCGGCGGCCGTGCAACGTTTCGATGCCGCCCATCCGCCGGTTCCGAATGCCCGCCTGGGCCGGGACAAGGACGGCCAACCCGCCTGGTTCGTGCCCGATCCGGCCGCCCAGGGCAAGTTCATCAAGATTCAATCATGACGGAAGCAAGCATGGCCCTCGATGCCGAAGACGCTGTCGCGTTCGACCCCTTTGCGTCGGGCCTCATCGAACAGATCGTTCCCAGCACCGAACCGCAGCGCGAGGTCTGGCTCGGCGACCAGCTGAGCGCCGAGGCCTCGCTGGCCTATAACGAATCGATGGTGCTGCGCCTGCGCGGTGCGCTCGATACGCAGGCGCTTTCGGTGGCGCTGAACCGGTTGGTGACGCGGCATCAGTCGCTACGCGCGACCTTTTCGGCCGACGGCACGCAGCTCGTGATCGGCGAAGCGCAGCCGTTCGCACTGGCGCAACACGACCTGGGCGTGGTGGACGACGCCGCCGAGCGCCAGCGCGCGCTGGCCGAAGCCTGCGCCGCTGCGGTGCGGCAACCCTTCGCACTCGACCAGGGGCCGCTGTTCCGGGCTGCGCTCTACAAGCTTGGCGCGGGCGAACACGAACTCGTGATGACCGCGCACCATGCGATCTGCGACGGCTGGTCCTGGGGCGTGATCGGCGAAGAGCTGCCGCAGCTTTATGCCGAGCAGCTCGGCCAAGGCCCGGCCCTGCCCTCGGCGGCACGCTACAGCGACTACGCTGCGTGGGAAGCGGCCGAGGCCGCCGGCCCCGACATGCAGGGCCATGTGGACTACTGGCTGGCGCGCTTCGCCGGCAGCAACCTGCCGGTGCTCGAACTGCCACTGGACCGGCCCCGGCCCGCGGTGCGCACCTTCACCTCGCGCCGCATCGACCACGTGCTCGACCCCGCGCTCATGAACGGCCTGCGCCGCATCGGCTCGGCCTCCGGCACCAGCCTGTTCGCCACGATGTTCAGCGGCTTCGCGGCCCTGCTGCACCGGCTGACCGAACAGGACGACATCGTGATCGGCATCGCCGCCGCGGGCCAACTCGCGAGCGACATGCCGCAACTGGTTGGCCACTGCGTCAACCTGCTGCCGCTGCGTGTGGCGGTCAATGCGCAGATGCCGTTCGACGCCTTGATGCGCGAATCGGGAAGCACCCTGCTCGACGCTTTCGAACACCAGACCCTGACCTACGGTGCGCTGCTCAAGAAGCTCCCCGTCCGGCGCGACCCGAGCCGGTTGCCGCTGGTCAGCGTGTTGTTCAACGTGGATCCCGACGTGGCGCGCGGCGCCGGCGGCTTCCCGAATCTCGAGGTCGAACAGCGCAGCATTCCGCGCCATTTCGAGAACTTCGAGCTGTTCTTCAACGTCACGCCGGCCACTGGCGGCATGCAGGTCGAGGTGCAGTACAACGCCGACCTGTTCGACGACGCCACCGTGCGGCGCTGGCTCGACGTCTACCAGAGCCTGCTGGCATCGGTGGCGCGTGATCCGGCCCAGCCGGTCGGCCGGCTGCCGCTGCTCTCGCCCGACCAGGCCGCCGCGCTGGCTGCGCTGCAACCGAAGCCCACGCCGCTGGCGGGCGCACCGCTGATGCACGCCGGCTTCACTGCCCATGCGCTCGCCCGGCCCGAACGCCCGGCGTTGCGGGACGGCGCGAAGCGCTGGAGCTACGGCGAAGTCGACCAGGCCTCCAACCAGCTCGCGCGTGCGCTGCGTACGCACGGCGTGGGTCGCGGCCACCGGGTCGGACTGTGCCTCGATCGCGGCAGCGACATGTTCATCGCGCTGCTGGCGGTGCTGAAGTCCGGCGCTGCCTACGTGCCGCTGGACCCGGCCTTTCCGCAGGCGCGGCTCGACTACTACGCGCAGGATGCGCAGCTGAGCCTGCTGCTGACGGCATCGTCGGTGGCCGCCGCGCCCCGAAGCTGGTGCGACGATGCGGCGCAACGCGTGTTCGCGCTCGACACCGAAACGCAGTGGAAGACCGAAAGCGCCGAGGCCCTGCCGCCCGGCCCGCTCGACGCGCAGGCCGAAGATGCCGCCTATGTGATCTACACCTCAGGCTCGACCGGCCAGCCCAAGGGCGTCGTCGTGCCGCACCGCGCGGTGGCGAACCTCATGGAGACGATGCAGCGCGAGCCCGGCATCGGCCCGGAAGACCGGCTCGCGGCAGTCACCACGCTGTCCTTCGACATGGCCGTGCCGGAAGTGATGCTGCCGCTCGCAGCGGGCGCCGAGATCGTGATCGTGCAACGCGAGACCGCGATGGACGGTAACCGCCTGCGCGCGCTGCTCGAGGCCGAGGCGGTCACGATCCTGCAGGCCACGCCGGGCATGTGGCGCCTGCTGCTCGATGCGCAGTGGTCGGGCCCGCCGGGCTTCCGCGCCTGGATCGGCGCCGAAAGCGTGCCGGCCGACCTGTCGCTCGAATTGCTGGATCGCTGCGCCGAACTCTGGAACCACTATGGCCCGACCGAAACCACGGTGTGGTCGTCGGTGTGGCGCATGCGGCGCGACGTGATCGCGGCGCGCGGCGTCTCGATCGGCCGCCCGATGGCGAACACCGGCATCTGGATCCTCGACGGCGCCCAGCAGCTCTGCCCGATCGGCGTGCCCGGCGAGATCTGCATCAGCGGCATGGGCGTGACGCTCGGCTACCTGGAGCGCCCCGAACTCACGGCCGAGCGCTTCATCACCGTGCCGATCGCCGGCACCGATACGCTGATCTACCGCACCGGCGACCGCGGCCGCTGGCGCAACGACGGGCTGCTCGAACACATGGGCCGCTTCGACTTCCAGGTCAAGGTACGCGGCTATCGCATCGAACTCGGCGAGATCGAGGCCCGCTGCAACGAGGCGACGGGCGTGGCGCGCAGCGTGGTCATCACGCGCGAAGACCAGCCGGGCGACGTGCGCCTGGTGGCCTATCTGGCGCCGACCCCGGGAGTCGCGTTCGACCCGGCGGCGCTCGACCGCCACCTGCGCAGCCGCCTGCCCCAGTACATGCTGCCGCAGCACGTGGTGATGCTCGAGGCCATTCCGCAGTTGCCCAATGGCAAGGTCGACCGCAAGTCGCTGCCCGCACCGCAAGCCGTGGCGCGCGACACCAGTGCACGCGTGCTGCCGCGCAATGCGCGCGAGCAAACCGTGCTCACCACCATGGAACAGGTGCTGAGCCTGCCCGGCCTGGGCATTCGCGACGACTTCTTCGCGCTCGGCGGCCATTCGCTGCTGGCCGCGCGCCTGACCACGCTGCTGAGCCGCGCCTGTGGCGTCACGATCCCGCTGCGCACGCTGTTCGAAGCGCCGACGGCCGAGCAGCTCGCCGCGGCGATCGACGAGCTGGCCAGCGCCGGCACGGTGGCCGCCACGCCGATCCAGCACCGGCCGGGACGCACCAGCGCACCGCTCACGCCGATGCAGGAACGGATCCGCTTCATCGAGGAGCTGCACCCCGGGCGCTCGGTCTACAACGCCCCGTCGGCGCACCGCCTCACCGGCCCGCTCGACGCGGCAAAGTTCGAGGCGACGCTGCAGGAGATCGTGCGGCGTCAACCCGCGTTGCGCACGCACATCGGCAAGGATCCGGCGACCGGCGCGCCGGCGCAGCTGATCGCACCCGAAGTCGCCATCACGCTGCCGGTGGTCGACCTGCGCGGCATTCCGGCCGACCAGCGCGAGGCCGAACTGGTCGAGCGCATGCAGACGCTGGCCGACGAGCCGATCGACATCCACCGCGCACCGCTCTTTCACGCCACCCTTTTCCGGATGGCCGACGACGACCACGCCTTCGTGTTCGTGCCGCATCACCTGGTGTGGGACGGCTGGTCGTTCGACATCCTGCAGAGCGAGCTGGTCACGATCTACGGCGCGCTGGTGCGCGGCGAGCCGCACGGCCTGCCCGCGCTTGCGGTGGACCTCGGCGACTTCTCGGAGTGGTACTGCGACTGGCTGCAGCAGCCCGCCTTCGAGCAGCAACTGCGCTACTGGAAGACCCGCTTCGCCAATGCACCGACGCCGCGCGCGCTCAATACCGACATGCCGCGCAAGGCCGGCATGAGCGGCCAGGGCGGCACCCAGTGGATCACCGTCGACCAGACGCTGACCGAGCGCCTGCGTGCCGTGGCGCGCGACCACGGCGTGACGCTCAACATGCTGACCCTCGGCATCTACGTCGCGATGATGGGGCGTGTGATCGAAGGCGACTCGATCGTGATTGCGATGCCGGTGCGTGGCCGCGAGGCGCCCGAGCTGGAGCCTGTGATGGGCTTCTTCAACAACGTGCTGCCGCTGGCCTTCCAGGTCGACATGAAGCTGAGCCTGGGCGACTTCATGCGCTATGTGAAACAGGAACTGCTGTCGGTGATGAACCATCAGCAGGTGCCGTTCGAGCGGCTGGTGTCGGAGCCCGAGTTTGCCGCGCGCGCCAAGGGTGCGGGCCTGTACCAGGCGCTGTTCTCGTTCCAGGACACGCGCGAGCGGCCGCGCGACTTCGGCAGCCTGCAGCACCGCCAGATGCACCTGCTGCAACGCGGCGCCACCGACGACCTCGGCATCTGGCTGATGGACAAGCCGCATGGCCTCGAGGGTGCTGTGGTCTACAACGCCGACATCTACCGCCGGGAAACCGCCACGGCGTTTCGCGAGCGCTACCTGGAACTGCTTCGCAGCGTGGCCGACCAGCCCGACGCGGTGCTCGAGGCCCTCACGGCGCCGGGCACCTCGCCGCATGCAGCGCACCTGCAGCGGCTGGCCGAACGCCCGGCACCGGCGGCGGCAACACCCGCAGCGGCCGTCGTCGCACCGCCCGCCACCACCACCACGGCGCCTGCCGCCACGATGCCGCTGCTGTTGCCCGAGCAGGCCCAACTGGCGCAGATCTGGGCCAGCTCGCTGAGCATCGACGTCAACGAGATCCGCGCCAGCGACAACTTCTTCGACCTCGGCGGCGATTCGCTGCTGGCGATGCGCATCATCCAGCAGGCTGAGCAGGTGCTGGGCTACCGGGTCGAGCCACGTCGCTACGTGTTCGAGAACCTGGGCCAGCTCGCCGTGGCCGAAGCCGGCATCAAGGTCGATCCGTTGGCCGCGCTCGCCGCCGAAGCCGAACCGGCCAAGCGCGGCCTGCTCGGCCGGGTGCTGGGCTGGGGCCGCAAGAACTAGAGAACAGGTCGGCACCATGTCCATCACGGCTCTTCCTTCGGCACTTTCCTGCGTGCTCTGGCGCGTGGATCTCGACGCTGCGCCAGCGCCGGACGCGGTGCGCGGCCTGTCGACCGAGGAAAGCAACCAGGCGCGCCGCTTCGTGTTCGCACGAGATCGCAGCCGCTACCTCGCGGCCCATGTGGCGCTGCGCCAGACGCTGGCCGGCCCGGCGCGTCGCCATGCGGCGCAGCTGTGTTTCACGGCCGGTCGTTTCGGAAAACCGGCGCTGGCTGTCGCGACCGGGCTGCATTTCAACCTGAGCCACAGCCAGGGCGTGGGCTTGATCGCACTCAGCGAGCAGGCCGAGATCGGCGTCGACGTCGAACTGGTGCGGCCGATGATCGACGCAGGTGCGCTGGCGGCCGACTACTTCGATGCGGCCGAACGCGATGCGCTCGCAGCCGTCGAACCGGGGCCGGCGCGCGACCTCGCTTTCTTTCGCTGCTGGACACGCAAGGAAGCCTGCCTGAAAGCGGTGGGCGTGGGGCTCGGGCTCGATACCCGCAGCTTTCACGTCGGCATCGAGCCCGCTGCCCGCAACGTCACGATGCCGCTGGACGACGGCCCGCTGCAGGTGGCGCTCGTTTCGACCGATGACGGCCAGGGCGCGGTCGCCGCGCTGGCCAAGATACTGACGATGCAACGGGATGCCGAGCCGGAATGCGAGGTTTTCGCATGACGCCATTGCTGTTCGGTCCCGCTTCGCGCCAGCTGTTCGGCCTGTTTCACCCGGGCGAACGCCAAGGCGGAACTGCGGTGCTCGTCTGCCCGCCATTCGGCCAGGAATCGATCCGTGCGCACCGGCTGTTCCGTGTGCTGGCCGACCGGCTGGCGCGTGCCGGGGTGGCGGTATTGCGCTTCGACTACTACGGCTGCGGCGACTCGCCCGGCGACGATGCAGAAGGCGAACTCGAAGGCTGGCGCCGCGATGTCTGCGTGGCGCACGACGAACTCAAGCGCCTGAGCGCTGCGTCGCACGTGGTCTGGCTCGGTGCCCGGCTCGGCGCCAGCGTCGCGGTACTCGCCGCACGCAGCGGGCGGGCCGACCCGGCCCGTCTGCTGCTGTGGGATCCGGTGTTCGACGGCAACCAGTACCTGGCGCACCTGCGCGAGCGCCACATCGATGCGCTGGAGCAATCGTTCGTCGTGCCCGATCCGGCATGGCGCCGTGAACTGGCCCGCGAACCCGAAGCGTTCGGCGCCGAATTGCTAGGCTATGAGGTCTCGCCCACGCTGCTCGGCCAGCTGCGCGCGCTCGATGCCAACGCGCTGCCGCTGACAGCACTCTACGAAACCACCGTGCTCGCCGACGCGGACGACGCCGCGGCCAGGCACTGGGCCGACACGCAACTGGCGCGCCACATGCCGCTGCGCCTGTTGCCGTTCAAGCACCCCATGACATGGACGGCCGATCCGCATCCCAACAATGCGATGGTGCCGGCCGAAGCCTTGCAGCGCCTGTTGGCGGAGATCGGAAACTGAGATGAAAGAGACACCGGTTCTGTTCGGCCCCGATCGCTCGCTGGTCGGCGTCGTCAGCACGCCTGACGCGGAGGGCAAGATGGCGCCGGTGGCATGCCTCATGCTCAACATGGGCGCCAACTACCGCGTCGGTCCGCACCGCATCAACGTCAAGCTCGCGCGACAGATGGCGGGCCATGGCATCAGCAGCATCCGCTTCGATCTGGCCGGCCTCGGCGACAGTGGCCAGCCGAGCGGCGTGGGCCATTTCATGAAGCAGGTGGTGCTCGACGTGCAGGCCGCAATGAACCTGGTCGAAACCATGCTCGGCATTCGCCGCTTCATCGTGATCGGCCTGTGCTCGGGCTCCACCAACGGCATGGCCACTGCGATGGTCGATCCACGCATCGTCGGCATCCTGATGTTCGATGGCTACGCATTTCCCGGGCGCCGTTCGCAACTGGAGCTGGCCCTGCACCGTGCACTGGCAGTGCCGACCAATCCGGCCGTGATCGGCAAGACGATGCGCTGGCTGAAACGCAAATTCTCGGCCAAGGCAGCGGCCGCCCGTGCGCCGGCCGACCTGTTCGAGCCCGTGCCGCTCGCGGTGACAGAGGAAATCTTCCATCGCTCGATGACAGAACTGGTGGGCCGTGGCGTGGCGCTGTTCTTTCTGTACACCGGCACCACGCACGTGCGCGACCGTGGACGCGACCAGCTAGGCCGCTTTGCTGCTGAGCCCTATGCACAGCGGATCGACTACCGCTTCATGGGCGAAATCGACCATGGCCTGACTTCGCTTGCCTCGCAGCGCACTTTCATGGGGGTGGTCTGCGAGTGGGCGCTGCGCGTCGCCAGGGGGCGCACGCCGGGGCAGCAGCATGCGGCCGTCAAAGCAGCGCCCGGTGGCCAGGATCCCGGCCCTCCGCTCGACGCGCCGGGCGCGCTAGCCGACAACGCGCTGCAACCGGCAGATCCGGCTGCAGCGGCCGACGGGCTGGCGCAAGGCGCTACCAAGACAACGGCGGGCTAGCTCGCCGCCGCACCGGTGGCGGGGTGTTGTGCCGGCGCAGTTTCGCCCGGCAGCGTCTGCAGCGGGCCGGTGCCGCTGTAGCGATCCAGCGCCAGGTAGATCGCGGGGGTGATGTAGAGCGTGATCACCTGCGAGAAGATCAAGCCGCCGACCACGGCCACGCCGAGCGGCTGACGCAGTTCGGCGCCGGCACCGAGCCCCAGCGCGAGCGGCAGCGCGCCCATCAGCGCGGCCAGCGTGGTCATGAGAATCGGGCGAAAGCGCAGTCGGCAGGCCTCGCGGATCGCGTCGACCGGCTGCAGGCCTTCGGTACGCTGCGCATCGAGCGCAAAGTCGATCAGCATGATCGCGTTCTTCTTGACGATGCCGATCAGCAGCAGGATGCCGATGGTCGCGATCAGGGTGAGGTCGAAGCCGAACAGCTTGAGCGACAACAGCGCGCCAACCGCGGCCGACGGCAGGCCCGCCAGGATCGTGAGCGGATGGATGTAGCTTTCATACAGCACGCCCAGCAGCACGTAGATCACCAGCACCGCCAGGATCAGCAGCACGGCCTGGCTGGCCTGCGAGCTCTGGAACACCGCCGCGTCGCCACCGTAGCTGGTGATGATCGACTCGGGCATCCGGATCTCCTGCTTGAACCGGTCGATCTTCGCGGTGGCGTTGCCAAGCGGCACATCCGGCGCGAGGTTGAACGACAGCGTGATGGCCTGCAGCTGGCCCTGGTGGTTGACCGCCGTCGGCCCGACGGTGCGCCGCACGGTCGAGAACGCCGTCAATGGCACCAGCTGCCCGGCCTTGTTGCGCACCGAGAGGCGCGCCATGTCCTGCTCGAACTGGCGGTCGTTGTCGGACGCCGACAGGATCACCTGGTAGGTGTTGCTGGCGCCGTAGATGCTGCCGATCTGGCGATCGCCATAGGCGTTGTAGAGCGCGGTGCGCAGGTCGCCGACCTGCACGCCGAGCACGCCGGCCTTGTCGCGATCGATGTCGAGCGTGGCCTGCAGGCCGCGGTTCTGGGAGTCGCTCGTCACATCGCGGAAGTCGTTGTCGGCGCGAATGCGCTCCATCATCTTGTCGGCCCATTCGCTCATGGCGCCGACGCTCACGCTCTGCAGCGTGTACTGGTAGCGCGCCTTGCTCTGGCGCCCGCCAAGCTGCAGGTTCTGCACTGGCCGCATGTAGACCGCGATGCCCGGAATCTGGCGGAAGCGCTGGCGCAGCGATTCGAGCACCTGCGGCATCTTCGCGCGCTCGCCGCGAGGCTTGAGCACGGCGAACAACCGGCCCGAGTTCTGGGTGGCCGTCGGCCCCCCCACGCCCACGAAGGAACTCACATACGCCACATTGGGGTCGGCCTGGATGGCTGCGCCCACGCGATCCTGCAGCACCTTCATGGCGGTGAACGAGATGTCTTCCGACGCTTCGGTCGTGATCTGGATCTGGCCGATGTCCTCCTCGGGGAAGAAACCCTTGGGAATCGTGATGAACAGCCACGCCGTGAGCGCGAAGGTCAGGCCGGCCAGGCCCAGCATCAGCAGGCGGTGGTGCAGCGTCCAGTCGAGCGAGTGCATGTAGCCCCCGTGCAAGGCGCGGTACCCGCGCTCGAACGCGCGACCGATCGCGGTGCCGGGCTCCGGGTGCTCTTCCTCGTGGTCCAGCGCGCTAGATGTCCGCTCCACCTGCTTGAGCAGCCGGCTGGCAAGCATGGGCACCAGCGTGAGCGACACCACCGCCGACACCAGCACCGCCAGCGCCACCACCACCGCGAACTCGTGGAACAGCAGGCCGATCACGCCGGGCATGAAAAAGATCGGTATGAACACTGCCACCAGCGAGATCGAGATCGAGACAATGGTGAAGCCCACTTCGCGCGCGCCGCGCAGCGCCGCCGCCATCGGCTCCATGCCCTTCTCGACGTAGCGCATGATGTTTTCGAGCACCACGATCGCGTCGTCCACCACCAGCCCCACGGCCAGCGTGATGCCGAGCAGCGACACGTTGTCCAGGCTGTAGCCGAACGCGTAGAGCAGCGCGACCGCGCCGATCAGCGAGATCGGAATGGTGGCGGCCGGAATCAGCGTGGCCACCAGCCGGTGCAGGAACAGGAAGATCACCAGCACCACCAGCAGGATGGTGCCGATCAGCGTGAGCTGCACGTCGTGCACCGCCTGGCGGATCGAGAGCGACCGGTCGTTGACCATGTTGATCTCGACCGACTGCGGCAGTTCGGCCTTGAAGCGCGGCAGCAGCGCCCGCACCGCGTCGACCACCTGCACCGTATTGGCGTTCGGCTGGCGCTGAACGGCCAGCGTGATCGAGGTGCGGCCGTTGTAGCTACTGGCGGTCTTGACCGACTCGAAGCTGTCTTCGATGGCCGCCACCTCGTCGAGCCGCACCGGCGCGCCGTTGCGCTGGCCGACGATCACGCGGGCGAAATCGGCCGCCTTCAGCATCTGCTCGTTGGCCTGGATGGTGAGCGTCTGGCGCGGGCCGTCGAGCACGCCGACGGGCGTGTTGGCATTGGCCAGCCGAACTGCGTTGGCCAGCTCTTCGAGCGTGATGTTGCGCGCATTGAGCAGGTTGGCGTCGGCCTTGATGCGCACCGCGAACGCCTTGCGCCCGAACACGGCCACCTGCGCCACGCCGTCGATGATCGAGAGCGTGGGCGAGATCAGGTTCTCGGCATAGTCGTTGAGCTCAGCCGGGTTCATCGAATCCGACTGCAGCGCGATGAACAGCACCGGCGCATCGGCCGGGTTCACCTTGCGGTAGGACGGCAGCTGGGTCAGCTCGACCGGCAGTTGCCGCTGCGCCCGCAGCAGCGCGGCCTGCACGTCGACCGCGGCCGCGTCGATGTCGCGGCTGCTGACGAACTCCAGCGTCAGCGAGGTCACGCCCTGCGTGTTGGTCGAACTGATGGTCTGCAGGCCCGGAATGGTCGAGAACTGCTTTTCGAGCGGCAGCGCGACCGATGAAGCCATCGTGTCCGGGCTGGCGCCGGGCAGTTGCGCGTTGACGTTGATGACCGGCGTGTTGTAGCTGGGCAGCGCCGCCACCGGGATGCTGAAGTAGGCAAAGATGCCGACCACCACCACCGCGGCAGACAGCAGCACCGTCATCGCAGGACGGCGGATGCACAGCTCCGAAATGTTCATGCCCGCTCCTGCGCCGGCAGGGCTCCCGACTGCGCGGGCGAGATCGATGCCGGCGAGGTTGGGGGCGCTGCGCCGGGCGGCTGCGCCGGTTTTGCGGGTGCTTCCACGCGCACCTTGCCGCCGGGCCGCACGTTCTGCTTGCCTTCGATCACCACCAGTTCGCCGGGCTGGACACCGCCGACCGCGACCTGGGTTCCGAAGGTGTAGAGCGTCTGCACCTTGCGCCGCGCAGCCTTCTGTTCGGCGTCGACCACATAGATCGACGGGCCCTCGGTCAGCATCATGATCGCCGCGGCCGGCACGACGGTGGCGTCGCGCAGCGCGCGAACGGTGACGCGGGTCTCGACGAACTGGCCGGGCCATAGTGCCTGGTCTTCGTTGGCGAACACGGCCTTGGCGCGCACCGTGCCGATCAGCGGGTCGACCGTGTTGTCGACGAAGCTCAGCGCCCCGATCAGCGGCTTGCTGCGGCCGGTCACCAGCGCCTCGACCGGTGCCTGCGTACGCGCGGCCTCCAGCAGATCCTGCAGTTGGCCTTCGGGCACCGGAAAGCTCACCGCGATCGGGTCGAGCTGGGTGATCGTGACCAGCGAAGCGGTCGGCTGCACCAGGCTGCCCGGGTAGATGTTGACCGCGCCGATGCGGCCCGCGATCGGCGCGCGCAACGTGGCATAGCCCAGTGCCACCTGCGCCGATTGCACGGCAGCGCGATCGGCCGCCACCGCCGCCTTCTGCGCGTCCAGCTGCGACAGCGTGGAATCGGCCGCGCTCTTGGCGATGAAGTTCTGTGCCACCAGTTCCTGGCTGCGCTTGTACTGGCGATCCAGGTCGGCCAGGGTGGCCTCGTCTTTCTGCTGCTGGGCGCGGGCCTTGGCCAGGTTCGCCTGGTCGGGCCGGTCGTCGAGCGTGAACAGCAGTTGCCCGGCCTTCACGAACTGGCCTTCCTTGATGTGCACCTCGCGCACCGTGTTCGTCACCTGCGGCCGCAGGTCGACGCTGTTGAGCGACACCACGCTGCCATTGACCTGCACCGTGACCGGCACGGTCTGCTTCAGCGCCTGGGCGAGGGTCACCAACGCCGGCGCACCGGCGGATGCCGCAGCGTTCGCGGGCGCAGCGGCACGCCCCTTCTGGCTCGACCACCACCAATTGCCACCGGCAACGGCCACGATCAACACACCCGAGAGGGTCAGGGCGGCACTCTTTTTCATGGAACGGACTTGCAAGGTGTCGGCTGCATCATTGAAAAGGCCAACTTTTGTTTACGAATGTGACTATTGGAGCAGTGCGCCGGGGATGTCGTCCATAGCAGCCGTAAAGATAAGTAAAGCGCCTGTGCAACAAGCCCGCCTGCATCGGTCGATGCGCTGTGGAGCGCCGCTAGAATCGCCGCTCCACAGCCTCTGGATATACCCCATGAACCGCTGCAATATCTCCCTGCACGCTCACATTTTAATAGCGCTCTGCCTCGCGTTGGCAGGTGCTTGCAGCCTGTTCCACCCCGAAGCCAGGGCCCAGGAACTGAACGAGGCCGCCAACGGCGGGCGCAACTTTCCGAACGGCACGCTGCGCGGCAAATTCCAGGTCGTCAATGCGCCCGAGATCCTGCTCGACGGGCAGTCGGAACGCCTGGCGCCCGGTGCCCGCATCCGCAGCCCGCAAAACATGCTGATGATGCCGGCCGCCATCACCGGCCAGAACCTGCTGGTCAACTACACGCGCGATGCCGCCGGACTGGTGTCCCTGGTCTGGGTGCTGACGCCCGAAGAGGCCGTGGTCAAACGCGAATCGGCCGAGAAACCGCTGCTGAATTTCTGGCCCTTCGTGGCCAACAGCGGCCCGCGCGACGACGGCAAGACGCCGTTCGACCAGTTGCCGAAGTACGGCGAATAAGCACCAGCCCCGAGTGCTCCGCAGTGCCCTCGGCACCGCTTTATTCCACGCCAAAGCGCGCTAGAGCGCCCATCCAGCCTGCGGAACCGGCTATCAAACACATAGCAAGCAGGCGTTCCCATGACAGGTGACCCCATGAGCAAAAAAGTCTTCATCAAAACCTTCGGCTGCCAGATGAACGAGTACGACTCGGACAAGATGGCCGACGTGCTGCACG
>JBDUCH010000448.1:0-3068 GCA_040003555.1 Variovorax sp.
TCGTCGGCGCGCCCGGCAAGGGCCTGCACTGCATGTTCCACATGATGAACGAGGCCCGCATCGGCGTAGGCACAGCCGCGGCCATGCTCGGCATGGCCGGCTACTACGCGTCGCTCGACTATGCCAAAGCGCGGCCGCAGGGCAGGGCGGTGCAGAAGGCCGGCGCCGGCGGCGCCGTGGTCAAGGACTCGGCCAGTCCGCAGGTGCGCATCATCGAGCACGCCGACGTGCGCCGCATGCTGCTCGCGCAGAAGGCGTACTGCGAAGGCGCGCTGGCGCTGGAGCTGTATTGCGCGCGGCTGGTCGACATGCAAAAAACCGGCAATGCCGAGGAGGCCGACGATGCCCGCCTGCTGCTCGAAGTGCTCACGCCCATTGCCAAGAGCTGGCCCAGCGAGTGGTGCCTGGAAGCGAACTCACTCGCGATCCAGATCCACGGCGGCTACGGCTACACACGCGATTTTCCGGTGGAGCAGTACTGGCGCGACAACCGCCTGAACATGATCCATGAGGGCACGCATGGCATCCAGGCCGCCGACCTGCTGGGTCGCAAGGTGCTGATGGAAAGCGGCCGCGGCCTGAAGCTGCTGGCCGGTCGCATCACCGACACCATCGCGCGCGCCGCAAAGGTGCCCGAGCTGGCGCCCCACGCCCGGGCGCTGGGCGAAGCGCTGCAACGCGTGGGCAGCGCGACGCAGACGGCCTGGTCGACCGGCGACCCGCAGGCTGCGCTGGCCAATGCCGTGCCGTATATGCAGGCTTTCGGCCACACTGTGCTGGCCTGGATCTGGCTCGACGTGGCCGCGCGCGCACTGGCGCTCGACGGCGCAAAATCGAATCCGTCAACCGCCGGGAGAACGGGCGCCGCAGCCTATTTCTTCCATTACGAACTGCCCAAGATCGGCGCCTGGCTCAACGTGGTGGAAAGCCGCGACGCGACCTGCACCGAACTGTCTGAGGAAGCGTTCTGATGAACGCCGGAAGCTACATGCCCCAACTGAATTCAAGCAAACCACCCAAGCCGCACGCCAGGCTCGAAAACTGGATCTGGATCCTGATCTACGGCGGCCTGTTCCTCGTGATCCTCGGCCTCGCCAGTGGCCGAACCGATGCCACGATCGGCTGGCTGCTGGCGATCCCCGGCGCGGTGTCCACCGCGGTCGGCATCGTGCTGATCTATGTGCGCTCGCGCCTGCCGGGATGAGCCCCCGCCGCCCGCGTCCGACGCCATCGCCGCCGCCCGCAGAGCGGCAGGCTTTCGGCCGCGGCCAGCGCGAGCGCTTCGAGCGCGAGCAACTCGCGCAGGCGCCCGTGCCAACCGCCGCGGGACGCGATCCGCTCGGCTGGCTCAAGGCCTCTAACCGCGGCCGCGTGCCGGAACTGGTGGCGGTGCGCCATGGCCGCATGCTGGCCAACCCGCTGGCTTTTTACCGCGGCGCCGCCAGCCTGATGGCGAACGATCTGGCAACCGTGCCGCACAGCGGGGTGACGACGCAGCTCTGTGGCGACGCCCATCTTGCGAACTTCGGTTTTTTCGCCAGCCCCGAGCGTGCGCTGGTGTTCGACATCAACGACTTCGACGAAACGCTGCAAGGCCCGTTCGACTGGGATCTGCGACGCCTGGCCACCTCGTTCGTGGTGGCGGCGCGCGAGCTCGGCTTCAAGCCACGTGTGGGCCGCGATGCGGTCGACCGGCTGGCCGACGCCTACCGCGAGCGCATGCGCCGCTTCGCCCGCATGGACACGCTGGATGCCTGGTACCTGCGCCTCACTTCACAAACGCTGCTCAAGCTCGGCGCCGAAGACGAGGCCGAACTGGCGGTCATCAAGAAGGCACGCCGCAGCACCGCGCGCGTGTTCGCACAGGAAGCCACCGAAGTGGTCGACGGCCGCCTGAGGATTCGCAACCAGCCGCCGTTCGTGTACCACGACGCCGCCGCCACGCAACGCGAGATCCGCCGCTTTCGTACCGGGCTGCCGGCCTTTCTGGCGCAGTACCGCGCCAGCCTGCCGCCGGAACGGCAACGCCTGTTTGATCGCTACGAGCTGCACGACGTGGCCGTGCTCACGCCGGGCGTCGGCTCGGTCGGGCGGCGCTGTTTTTTGCTGCTGCTGGTGGCCGACCAGCGCCATCCGCTGTTCCTGCAATGCAAGGAGGCGGGCGCGTCGGTGCTCGAGGCACACCTTGGCGCGTCGTCGGCCGGCTCGCCCGGCCAGCGCGTCGTGGAAGGCCAGCGGCTGGCGCAGGCCGCCAGCGACGTGTTCCTGGGCTGGGCCGACGTGCCGGGTGCCAGCGGCTTCTACGTGCGCCAGCTGCGCGACATGAAGGCCGCCTACAAGCTCGAGGATTTCAGCCCGGCCGATCTGGTGGAGTTCGCCGAAGCCTGCGGCTACGGCCTGGCACGCGCCCATGCCAAGGGCGGCGATGCCTGGGCCATCACCGGTTACCTCGGCCGCTCGAAACGTTTCAACACTGCGTTGGCCCGCTTTGCCGAGGCCTATGCCGATGTGAACCAGTCCGACTGGAATCAGCTTGCCGCTGCAGTGGCCGCAGGCCGTTTCGCCGCCTTCGTGACCGAGGACAAGGCCGCCTGACGGCCGTCCGATCCCTTTTTTCATAATCTTCGGAGACACCATGAACCCCCGCACCGTCCAGCAACTGTTCGACCTCACCGGCAAGACCGCGCTCATCACGGGCGGTTCGCGCGGCCTTGGCCTTCAGATGGCGCATGCGCTCGGCGAAGCCGGCGCGAAGATCATGCTGAGTTCGCGCAAGGCCGACGACCTGGAGCAGGCTGCGGCCGAGCTGCAGGCGGCCGGCATCGATGCCCGCTGGATCGCCGCCGACTGCTCGAAGGAAGAAGACACGCGCCGCCTGGCCGACGAGACGCTGGAGCGCATGGGCGCGGTCGACATCCTGATCAACAACGCGGGCGCCAGCTGGGGCGCGCCGGCCGAGAGCCACCCGGTCGAGGCCTGGGACAAGGTGATGAACCTCAACGTGCGCGGCTATTTCATCCTGTCGCAGCAGATCGCCAAGGCCTACATGATCCCGAAGAAGGCCGGCC
>JBDUCH010000131.1:0-10292 GCA_040003555.1 Variovorax sp.
CAGCCTGTTCCACTACCGCAACCAGGGCGCCGACTACGGCCGCATCCTGGTCGGCGTGCAGGTGCCGACGGCCGACCACGCGGCGTTCGACAGCTTCCTGCAGACGCTCGGCTATCCGTTCGTCGAAGAAACCGGCAACCCGGTCTACAAGCTGTTTCTGAAGGCCTGAAAAGAATCAGGGCGCCGGGGGCGGCCCCGGCATCGCCATCGGGCGGGCGGGCAATTGCAGCGTGAACGCGGCCGGCCCCCGCGCGTTGCCACCGAGCGTGGCGGCGCGTGCGCCCACCGACTGCAGCACATAGCTGTCGCCAAGTTTGGCGCCGACACGGAACGGCCGCGCCGGCTTGCCATCGACCGCGATCAGTGCAGCACCCTGCCCGTCGGTGTCGGCAATCACGCCTAACAGCACGAACCGGCTGGCCGCATCGGGCGTTGCCGCCACCACCGCCGCCGAATCGACCGCGCCGAGCAAGTGCCCCACTGCCGCCGGATCGACTGCGGCCGGCGCACTGGCCACGGCAGGTGGCGCAACCGCATCGGCCGGCGCGGCAAGCCGCAACCCCCAGAACACGATGCTCGCAGCGGCCAGCGCCCACACGACCGTCGTCGCGACGGGTGCGGGCCAGCGGGCAGCAGCGAAGGGAACAGTGTGCGCAGACATGTGGGCGGATTATCATTCAGCGCCACCTGATCCCAAGCCCATTCGCCATGACACCTTTGCACCGCACGCCGCGCACGCCCCTGCAACGCGGCTTCACGCTGATCGAGCTCATGGTGGTGCTGGTCATCATCGGCGTGCTGGCCGCGCTGATCGTGCCCAACGTGATCGGCCGCGCCGACGACGCGCGCGCCACGGCCGCTCGCACCGACGTGAATAATCTGATGCAGGCACTGAAGCTCTACCGCCTCGACAACCAGCGCTACCCAACCGCCGACCAGGGGCTGCAGGCGCTGCTCGCACGGCCCACCGCCGGCCCGGCCGCGCCGAACTGGAAGCCCTATGTCGAGAAACTGCCGAGCGACCCCTGGGGCAAGCCCTACCAGTACCTGAACCCCGGTATCAAGGGCGAGATCGACGTGTTCTCGCTCGGTGCCGACGGCCAGCCGGGCGGCGAAGGCAACAATGCCGATATCGGCAGCTGGCAGTAAGCCTTGCTATCAAATAGATAGCTCAAAACGCCCGCCTGGCAGGCGTTTCTGGCTTTTTTCGCTCGAATTTTCCCGCGGTTTCACGCTGCTCGAACTGATCGTGGTGATCGCCATCATGGCGCTCGCCACGGCCGGCGTCGGTTTCGCGATGCGCGACAGCGGCGAGGCTGCGCTCGAGCGCGAGGCCGATCGGCTCGCGGTATTGCTCGACGCTGCCCGCGCCCAGTCGCGTGCTAGCGGCGCCACGGTGCGCTGGCGCGTGACGCCTGAAGGTTTCGTCTTCGAGGGCCTGCCGGTCAACAGCCTGCCCACCGGCTGGCTCAATGCCGGCGTCAGCGCGCAGCCTTTCATGGCCGATGGCCGCGCCGGCAACGTGTTGCTGCTCGGGCCCGATCCGATCATCGCGGCGCAGCAGGTGGTGCTGACGATCGAAGGGCCGCCGGTGCGCACCCTGCGCCTCGCGACCGACGGGCTGCGCCCGTTCAGCGTGGTGGCGCCATGAAGCGCTTTCGGGCCCGCGGCTTCACGCTGATCGAAGTGCTGGTCGCGCTCGGCATCGTCGCGATCGCCCTCATGGCCGGCACCCAGGCCACGGGTGCCCTGACGCGCAACGCGCAGCGCCAGTCAGACGTGATGCTGGCCCAGCTTTGCGCCGAGAACGAACTGGTCAAGGCCCGGCTCGCGCGCGTGATGCCGGAGGTCGGCGACAGCAGCCTGGTCTGCACCCAGGCCGGCAACAGCTTCGACGTCCTCGTGTCGACCACCGCCACGCTGAACCCGAACTTCCGTCGCGTCGACGTGCAGGTGCGCGATGCCGGCGCAGCGTCGGTGCTGCGGGTGTCGACCGTTGTGGGGCGGTACTGAGCATGAAGCGGCTGCGCGGCTTCACGCTGATCGAAGTCATGGTCGCCATCGCGGTGATGGCGCTGCTCGCCATCATGAGCTGGCGCGGGCTCGACGGCATGGCGCGCGCACAGGAACGGAACAAGGAGCGCGGCGAAGCGGTGCTCGCGCTGCAGACAACGCTTTCGCAATGGAGCGCCGACCTCGACGCGATGGTGGTGCTGCCTGCGACCCGTGCGCTCGACTGGGACGGCCGCCTGCTGCGCATTACACGGCGCGGCAGCGACGATCTGCGGCCGGTCGTCTACGTGGTGGCCTGGACGCTGCGCAGCGATGCCAACGGCACTCACTGGAGCCGCTGGCAATCTGCCCCGCTGACCGCCCGCAACGAATGGCAGCTGGCCTGGAACCGTGCCGCATCCTGGGCTCAGGACAGCGCGACGAGCAACAACGCGCAAGGGGCCGAGGTCGCACTGATGCCGCTCGAAAGCTGGCAGCTGTCCTACTTCCGCAACAACGCATGGGGCCCGGCCGTTGGCGCCGAGGCGCTCGACACCTCCAGCACGCTGCCCGACGGCGTGCGCCTCGTGTTGACGCTGCCGCCCGGCCCCGCACTGGCCGGGCTGCTGACCCGCGACTGGGTGCGCCCCACCGCCGGAGCCCCGAAGACATGACGCCGCGCCGCCCGCCTTCGCTGGCACGCCAGACCGGCGCCGCACTGCTGATGGCGATGCTGACGGTGACGCTGGTCGCCACCTTCGCCGCCGCTGCGCTCTGGCAGCAGTGGCGCGCCGTCGAGGTCGAGTCGGCCGAGCGCGCGCGGGTGCAGTCGGCCTGGGTGCTGGTCGGCGCACTCGACTGGGCCCGGCTGATCCTGCGCGAGGACGGCCGGACCGCCGGTGCCGATTCCCTCGCGGAACCCTGGGCCGTGCCGCTCGAGGAAGCGCGGCTGTCGAGCTTTCTCTCGGCCGAGAAAAACGTTGCAAGTGACGCGCTGGAAGGACTGCCGGACGCTTTCCTGTCCGGCCGCATCGTCGATGCGCAGTCCAAGCTCAACGTCCTGAGCCTGATCGAGGGCAACAAGCCGGCGCCCGCCGCGGCCGCGACCTTCGCCAAGCTGTTCGATCTGCTCGGCCTGCCCGCCGGAGAACTGAGCCTGCTGACCATCGGCGTGCAGCGGGCCACCGCCGGCATCGCGCCTGCCACGCCGGCCGCGACCACCGGCGCAGCGGCTGCCAGCGCAACGCCCACCCCCACGCCAACTGCGACGGCCAGCGACAGCACCGAAACTTCGTCCACCGGCGCACCCCTGATGCCACAGCATGTCGCACAACTGGTGTGGTTCGGCCTTTCACCGCAAACCGTGGCCGCACTGGAGCCCTACGTGACCGTACTGCCGGTGCGCACGCCGCTCAACATCAACACCGCCAGTGCCGAAGCCATCTTCGCCAGCGTGCCGGCGCTCGACCTGGCCAGCGCCAAGCGGCTCGTTGCGCAGCGCACGCGCAACCCTTTCCGCAGCCTGACCGACACCAGCAGCGTGGTGCGCGACCAGGCCGGCGCGTTCGACTCGCAGCGCCACAGCGTCAGCACCAACTATTTCGAGGTGCTGGGCCGATTGCGGCTCGACAAGACCTGGGTGGAGGAACATTCTTTGCTGCGACGCGACGGGATCACCGTAACCACCATCTGGCGCGAACGTGGCGCTGGCGCTACGCTGTCCGCACCGAACCCCTAGGTCGAACGTTCTCCTTCGTGTTTATCAGGTAAAACCGCTTTAAAAGCCCGTCCTGCTTGCGCAAGGTGCTATCAAATCTGGAGCGAAGTATCGCAATGCGCTCCTACAATGGTTACCCTTTTTCACATAGTCCTCCATGCCAGCACTGATCGTCCGCCCGCCACTTTCACCGGCTCATGCCGGTGTCGAGCACGGCTGGGCGCTGGTGGCGGATGACGGTCGCGCGCTGTTGTCCCATGGCAGCGCGCCGCTGGCGCTGCTGCCGGCCGGCGACGAAGTGACGGTGCTGGTGCCGGGTGCCGCACTGTCGTGGCACACGGTGACGTTGCCGCAAGGCAATCTCGGCGGCGCAGCGCGCTTGCGCTCGGTGCTCGACGGGCTGCTCGAGGAGCGTCTGCTCGACGAACCCGAAGCGCTTCACTTTGCGCTCGAACCCGGCGCCAAGCCGGGCGCGACCGTGTGGGTGGCGGCCAGCCAGCGCATCGCGCTGCGCGCAGCGGTACAGGCACTCGAAGCCGCCGGGCGACGCGTGACCCGTATCGTTCCCGAGTTCGCGCCGCAACCCGATGGTGCGCCGGCCCTGTTGTTCGCCACCGGTGAGCCGGAGGCGGCGCAACTCACGGTCTGCGATGCCAGCGGCGTGGCGACGCTGCCGCTCAATGCGGCAGGCCTGGCGCTGGCCGGCTCCGCGCCGCTCGACACCGCCGTGGCGAGTGCCGAGCCGGCTGTCGCCGCAATGGCCGAGGCCTTGCTCGGGCAGCGCCTGCCGATTGCGCAGGCCCCTGAACGCTGGTTGCAGGCGGCCCGCGCGCCCTGGGATCTGGCCCAGTTCGACCTGGCCAGCAGTGGCCGCGCACGCGCCGGCAAGAAGTTCAGTGCGCTGCTGCAAACGTTGCGCCATGCGCCGCAATGGCGCGCCGCACGCTGGGGCGCCGTGGCGCTGGTGCTGGCGCAACTGATCGGGCTCAACGCCTGGGCCTGGAAAGAGCGCAACGCACTTGATGCCAAGCGCGGCAGCATCAACGCCATGCTGACCCAGACCTTCCCGTCCGTGAAGCTGGTGGTGGACGCGCCGGTGCAGATGGCGCGCGAGGTGGCGGTGCTGCAGCAGGCCACCGGCGGCGTGGCCGCGCTCGACCTGGAGCCGATGCTGGTCGCGCTGGCCGCAAGCCTGCCGCGGGGACGGGTGCCGAACGCGCTCGACTACAGCGCCGGCCAGTTGCGGCTGCGTGGGCTCAACCTGTCGGCCGATGAACTCACCGGCCTCTCGAACACGCTGGCGTCGCGCGGCTACAGCGCACGCAGCGAAGGCGACCTGCTGCTGGTGCAGGCGGAGGCCACACGATGAGCCCCCGCGAAATGTTTCAGGCGCGCTGGGCCGAGCTGGCCCCACGCGAGCGCCAGATGGTCGCGCTGGCCGTGGCGCTGGTGGCGCTCGCGCTGCTGTGGTGGGTCGCCCTGGCGCCGGCCTTGCGCACCTTGTCCGCGGCGCGCGAAGAACATGCCAGGCTCGACGCACAGTTGCAGCAGATGAGCACGTTGCAGACGCAGGCCAAGGCGCTGCAGGCCCAGCCGCGCGCCAACCGCGACGATTCGATGCGCGCGCTCGAAAATTCGGTGCGCCAGGGGCTCGGCCCCAATGCGCAATTCGCGCGTGCCGGCGACGGTGCCAACGTGGCGATGCGCGCTGCGCCCGCCGACGGGCTCGCACAATGGCTGGCACAAGCACGCAGCAATGCGCGCGCCTTGCCACGCGAGGCGCATCTGACGCGCTCCCAGGCCGCGCCTCCCGCAGCCAGCAGCAACAGCAAGGCCGCAGACGAGCCGGCGCGCGTGCGCTGGGACGGCACGCTGGTCATGGCCTTGCCGGCCGCCCGCTGAAGCCCGCCATGGTCGCGCGCGTCACCCGCCCCCTCGCCGGCCCACCTGCCACCGGCTGGCGCTGGGCCGTGCTCGGCATGCTGTGCGGAGTGCTGGCCACGATGGCGCTGTTCGCGCCGGCGCGCTGGCTGGCCCGGGGACTTAACGATGCGACGAACGGCCGCCTGGTGCTGGTGAATCCGCGCGGCACCGTCTGGAACGGCAGCGCCGGCGTGGTATTCGCCAGTGGCCAGGGCGGCGCCGAATCGATTTCTCTGCCCGGCCTGCTCGACTGGCAACTGCGCCCGGCATGGGGTGGCGTGGCGGCCGCGCTAACCCTACCCTGCTGCGCGCCGCAGCCGCTCCACTTCAAGGCGCTGCCGCACACCGATGGCCTGCAACTCGACTGGCAGGACGGCCAGTCGCGCTGGCCGGCCGCGCTGCTCAGCGGTTTTGGCGCGCCGTGGAACACGCTCAAGCCCGATGGTGTGCTCGACATCTCCACGCAGGCGTTCTCGATGCGCTGGAACGGCCCGCAGCTCGCGCTGGCCGGCCGTGCCACGCTGGCGGCCACCGACATTTCGTCCAGCCTGTCGACGCTCAAGCCGATGGGCAGCTACCGTCTCACGCTCGAAGGCGGTGCGCAACCGACCCTGCTGCTCGCCACGCGTGAAGGCAGCCTTCAACTCAGCGGCAGCGGCCGCTGGAATGGCCGTGCGCTGCGCTTCGACGGCGAAGCCAGTGCTGCCCCGGGGCGCGAAGACGCGCTTTCGAATCTTCTGAACATCATCGGACGGCGCGACGGCGCACGTTCGCTCATTACACTGGGTTGACCATGAAGCACCTGTCTTCGCTCGGCGCTCGCACCGGCATCGTCGCACTCGCGGTGCAGGTACTGTTCGCCACCTGCATGCCCACCGCATTCGCGCAGCAGGAACCGGGCGCGCCCCGGCGCGGCGAGCCGATCACGCTGAACTTCACCAACGCCGAGATCGAATCGGTGGCCCGTACCATGGCCGTGGTGACCGGGCGCGATGTGGTGGTGGATCCGCGCGTCAAAGGCACCGTCACGCTGCAGACCGACCGCGCCATTGCGCCGGTCGCCGCGTTCGACCAGTTTGCCGCGGCACTGCGGCTGCAGGGCTTCGCCGTGGTGCAGACCGACGGGCTCTACAAGGTGGTGCCCGAGGCCGACGCCAAGATCCTCGCCACCAATGTGACAACCTCGACCAGCGGCACGCGCGGCGTGGGCGGCAGCCAGATCGTGACTCAGGTGTTCCGCCTCAACTACGAGTCGCCCAACAACCTGCTGCCGGTGCTGCGGCCGCTGATCGCGCCGAACAACACGATCAACGTGAACCCCGGCAACAACTCGCTGGTGATCACCGACTACGCCGACAACATGCGCCGGCTCGGCCGCATCATCGCGGCGCTCGACGTGCCGAACGCGTCGGACATCGAGGTCATTCCGCTCAAGCATTCGGTGGCGACCGACTTGGTGCCGCTGGTACAGCGGCTGATCGACGGCGGCTCGGGCGCCGCCGGTGCCGCGGCGCCCGGCACCGCGGATGCGTCGTTCCGCACCACGCTGCTGGCCGAGCCGCGCAGCAATGCGCTGATCCTGCGCGCCGCCAACCCGGCCCGCGCGCAGCTGGTGCGCACGCTGGTGGAACGGCTCGATCGCCCGCCGATCGACAACAGCAACGGCGCGGCCGGCAATATCTACGTGATCTACCTGAAGAACGCCGACGCGGTGCGCCTCGCTGTGACGCTGCGCGCGGCGCTGGCGAGCGACGCGCGCGGCGGCACCAGCGGCGGTGGTGCCGCCGGCGCGGCGGCACTCAATGCCGGCACCACGCCGGTGGCCAACGTCCAGGCGGGCGGCGCGCAGGGCAGCACGCCGGCCAACACGCCGCTCAACAACGCCAACCAGCCGTCGACCGGCGGCCAGATCCAGGCCGATCCGGCCACCAATTCGCTGATCATCACGGCCTCGGAGCCGCAATACCGGCAGATCCGCGCCGTCGTCGACCGGCTCGATGCCCGCCGCGCGCAGGTGATGATCGAAAGCCTGATCGTCGAAGTCAACGCCACCAAGGCGGCCGAGTTCGGCGTGCAGTGGCAGTCGGCGCTCGGCAAGAGCGGCGACCGCAACGTGGGCGTGATCGGCACCAACTCGAGCCTGGGTGGGCAGAACATCATCGACCTCGCGGTCGGCCTGGCCACCGGCAACACGGCGACGCGGCCCTCGACCGGCCTCAACTTCGGCATCGGGCACCGTATCAATGGCCAGTACGTGCTGGGCTTCCTGGCGCGATTTCTGGCCAGCAACGGAGAGGGCAACGTGCTGTCCACGCCCAACCTGCTGACGCTCGACAACGAGGAGGCCAAGATCGTGATCGGCCAGAACGTGCCGTTCGTGACCGGCCAATACGCCAGCACCAACGGCAACACCTCGACCATCAACCCGTTCACCACGGTCGAGCGCAAGGACGTGGGCCTGACGATGCGCGTGAAGCCGCAGATCAACGAGAACGGCACGATCAAGCTGGCGATCTTCCAGGAGGTCTCGAACGTCGACGCCGCCACTCGCAACGACCTGAACGGCCCGACCACCAACAAGCGCAGCATCGAGTCGAACGTGCTGGTCGAAGACGGCAGCGTCGTGCTGCTCGGCGGCCTGCTGCAGGACGACTATTCGTCCAGCACCGAGAAGATCCCGCTGGCCGGCGATATCCCGATCATCGGCAACCTGTTCAAGAGCGAGACGCGCAGCCGCAACAAGACCAACCTGATGGTCTTCATCCGGCCGGTGGTGATGCGCGACGGCGTGAGCACCGATGCGTTCTCGGCCGACCGCTACGACATGATGCGCCAGCTGCAGCAGGGCACCCAGCCGCAGAGCACGCTGCCGCTGAACTCGGTGCGGGAATCGGCCGTGCTGGCGCCGCTGCCGGAACCCACGCCGACGCCAGGCGTGCCGTCGGAGCGCCGCATCGAAGGCACGCGCCTGGTGCCGCCGCCGCTGATGCCGATGAACAACTCCCGCCTCGGCACCGGGCCGCTCAAGGGCGCTTTGCCGCCTACCGCCGACCCGACCAGCGCGCGCGAACTACCGTGATGCGCTACCCGCTGCCCTACGCTTTCGCGCGCAGCCAGCAATTGCTGCTGGAGCAGGCCGACGACGGCAGCGCCACGCTGTGGATGCCGCAGAACCCGCCGCGCAGTGCCCTGGGCGAGGTGATGCGCAAGTACGCGGTGACATCGTTCGAACCGCTCACGGCGCCGGTGCTCGCGCAGCGCATCAGCGCGGCCTACGCACAGGGCGAATCGAGTGCAGCCTCGGTGGTGAGCGAGGTGCAGAGCGACGCCGACCTCACGCGCATGATGCAGGAACTGCCGGCGGTGGAAGACCTGCTGGAAAACGCCGGCGATGCGCCGATCATCCGCATGCTGAACGCGCTGTTGACGCAAGCCGCACGCGACGGCGCCAGCGACATCCACATCGAGCCGTATGAGCGGACGTCATCGGTGCGCTTTCGCATCGACGGCACGCTGCGCGAAGTGGTGCAGCCGAACCGTGCGCTGCATGCGGCGCTGATTTCGCGGCTGAAGATCATGGCCGACCTCGACATCGCCGAGAAGCGCCTGCCGCAGGACGGCCGCATCAGCCTGCGCATCGGCACACGCGCGGTTGACGTGCGTGTGTCGACGCTGCCGAGTGCGCACGGCGAACGTGCGGTGCTGCGGCTTCTCGACAAGACCGAATCCAAGCTCACGCTCGAAGCGGTCGGCATGCAGGGCGACACGCTGTCGCGCTTCGAGCAGCTGATCGGCCAGCCGCACGGCATCATCCTCGTGACCGGGCCGACCGGCTCGGGCAAGACCACCACGCTCTATGCGGCCCTGGGCCGGCTCGATGCCAGCCGCAGCAACATCATGACGGTGGAAGACCCGATCGAGTACGAGCTGGCCGGCGTCGGACAGACCCAGGTCAACGCCAAGATCGAACTGACATTCGCCAAGGCGTTGCGCGCGATCCTGCGGCAGGATCCGGACGTGATCATGATCGGCGAAATCCGTGATTTCGAGACCGCGCAGATTGCGATCCAGGCCTCGCTCACGGGCCATCTGGTGCTGGCCACGCTGCACACCAACGACTCGGTGAGCGCCGTGACGCGGCTGACCGACATGGGCGTGGAGCCTTTCCTGCTGAGTTCCTCGCTGCTCGGCGTGCTGGCGCAGCGGCTGGTGCGCAAGGTCTGCACGGTGTGCCACGGCCCCGGCTGCGACGCCTGCGGCCAGACCGGTTACCAGGGTCGCACCGGCATCTTCGAGTTGCTGGTAGCCGATGACGCGGTGCAATCGCTGATCCACAGCCGCGCCCCCGAAAGCCAGCTGTTCGTCGCGGCCGAACGCGGCGGCCTGCGCTCGATGCGGGAAGACGGCGAGCGGCTGGTGGAAACCGGCATCACCTCACGCGCCGAACTGCTGCGCGTGACCCGAGACTAGCTTCAGTCCATCACCACCAGATTGCGCGTCTGCGGGTCGGTCGTCACTTCGCTGACCCGGCCCGATTTGTCGAATCGCACCTGGAACTCGCTGAAGCTGCCGAGCCACATGCGCCAGGTCGGCGCGTCGAGGTTCGGGTTCTCGCTGCTGATCGGGTAGCCGACCGCCATTGCCACCTGCTCGCGCGTCA
>JBDUCH010000449.1:0-3054 GCA_040003555.1 Variovorax sp.
GCCAACTCGGGCTACACCACGGTCGTGATCACTGCGGTGTTCGCGGCCTACTTCGTGGGTGGCATCGCGAAGGGCGCGCCCTGGGGTGCCTTTGCCTGGACGCTGTCGCTCAGCATCGCCTACGCAATAGTGATGCTCACGATGCCGGTGATCGGTGCCTGGGCCGATCTGCGCGCCGCCAAGAAGCGGGTGCTGATGCTGGTGGCCGCGGGCGGCGTGCTCGGCACCGCGGCGCTCGCGCTGACGCCACAGCTCCAGGGTACCGCGGCGGTGGTGTTCGCGATGCTGCTGGTCATCGTTTCCAACACCTTCTACTCCTACGGCGAATCGCTCACCGGTGCTTTCCTGCCGGAGCTGGCCACGGCCGAGGGCATGGGCAAGGTCAGCGGCTGGGGCTGGGGCTTCGGCTATGTCGGCGGCATGCTCACGCTCGGCCTGTGCCTGGCGTATGTGTTGTGGGCCCAGGCGCAAGGTTTGCCGGCCGCGCATTTCGTGCCGGTGACGATGCTGGTCACGGCCGCGATCTATGGCGTGGCGGCTTGCGCCACCTTTGCGTTGTTGCCGGAGCGCGCACAGCCGGTGGCCGGCGCCGGCGAGGTGTCATGGGCCGACTCCTGGCGCCAACTGCGCCAGACCTTCGAACAGGCACGCGCGTTTTCCGACTTCATGTGGCTGCTGGCCTGCACCGTGGCCTACCAGGGCGGCGTGGCGGTGGCGATCACGCTGGCCGCGATCTATGCCGAGCAGGTGATCGGCTTCCAGCCGCAGGAGACGATGATCCTGATCTTCGCGCTCAACTCTGCGGCGGCGCTCGGTGCATTCGGCTTCGGCTATCTGCAGGATCGCATCGGCCACAGGATCTCGCTCGCGGGCACGCTGGTCGCGTGGATCGCGGTCTGCGTGATCGCGGGCTCGGTCACGACCAAGGGCGGCTTCTGGTGGGCCGCTGCGATCGCCGGGCTGGCGATGGGTTCGAGCCAGTCGGCGGGCCGCGCCATGACCGGCGTGCTCGCGCCGCCGCGGCAGGTCGGCGAGTTCTTCGGCCTGTGGAGCTTTGCGACGCGGCTGGCGAGCATCGTGGGCCCGCTGAGCTATGGGGCCATCACCTGGATGACCGGCGGCAACCAGCGCATCGCGATCTTTTCGACGGCGGTGCTGTTCGTTGCTGGCTTGCTTTTGCTGCTCCCCATCGACATGAAGCGCGGCCGCGCCGCAGCCCTGGCGGCCGGCTGAGCGCGCGAGCAGACCCTAGTCGTTGCGCAGTGCCTTGGGCACGCGGTAGGTTTCGCCGTCGTAGTGCAGCGTGTAGGTGCGCAATTTGACGGGCAAAGCCTTTTCGATGCATTCGCCGCCTTCCTGCGTTTCGGCACGGCTTTCGACCCGGCTGCGCTGTACCAGCAGGTCGGCATAGCCCTCGCTCGTGGTGCGGGCCACCGACAGCATGCTGCGAACCTGGTCGAAGTGGCCATTGCAACTGGTGTCCCACTCCCCGCCGTCCATGTCGAGTTCGATCTCGTCGAGCGCCTTGTGCAATTTCGCCCCCTTCATCGCATAGAGCCGCAGCGTCTCGCTCGCATAGGGGCTGGCGCGCGAACTGCCGCGGTAGCGCACCCGGATGCCGAAAGCCCGCGTGTCCGCGGCCAGCGTGTAGCGCGCGGTGTCGATGCGGATGTCGTCGACGGCGATCGCGTCGGAAGTGAGCGCAGCGGGCTCGAACACCCGGCTGACGATGGTGTCGCGTTCGGTGTTGCCGTTGTCGGGGCGCTGGATCACCAGCACCTCGAGGTCGTAGGCGGTCACCCCTGGCTCGGGAGAAGGCCGCGGCATCGGCAGCACCACGATGCTGCGGCCGGGAAAGGCCGGCCAGAGCTTGCAGGCGGCGCGCTCCCCGTCGAGCTGGCGCTCGGGATGCAGCTTGGCATGCATGCGTTCGGCCAGGCCGCTTTCGCAGGCCGCCTGCGCCGCCATCGCCGGCAAGGCGAGCAGCAGCACGGCCACAAGGTGCCTCATGCCATCGCCGCCGATGGGTGCACCGGCGCTGCCAGCCATCGCGCGGCAGCCGCCGCAAGGACTTCGGGCGCGCCGCTGGTTTCGAGCCGTATTTCGCCCGCGCCGTCGGTGGCCAGCAAACTGGCTGCCGCCAGCAGGCGACGCGTTTGCTGCGCAACCGGGGCGCCGGTGTCGATGAAACGAACCGATGGGCCGGCATGGTGCCTGAGCTCATCGGCCACGAAGGGGTAATGGGTGCATCCGAGAACCAGCGTATCGATCTGGCCGGGCTCGGTGCCAAACCGGCCTGCAGCGCCCATGTAGCGGGCGCAGAGTGCCTTGATTGCTGTGGCGTCCGACGACTCGATGGCACCGGCCAGGCCATCGCAGGGCACCAGGCTGAAGGTGGCCTGGCCGGCCAGTGCGGCATGCAGCGTGTGGAACTTGGCGCTGTCGAGCGTGCCACGCGTGGCAAGCACCGCAATGCGTTTCGTCGTGCTCAGCGCCACCGCGGGCTTGAGGGCAGGCTCCACGCCCACCAGTGGCAGCACATGGTAGGCGGGCCGCAGCAGATGGATCGCAGCCGCCGTGGCGGTGTTGCATGCCACCACCAACGCCTTGATGGCGTGGCGCTCGGCCAGGCCGGCTGCCACTGCAAGCGAGCGCTGTGCCACGAAGGCATCGCCCCGCTCGCCGTAGGGCGCATGGGCGGTGTCCGCGAAGTACACGAAGCGCTCGCGGGGCAACTCGACGCGCAGCGCGTTCAGCACGCTGAGGCCGCCGACGCCGCTGTCGAACACGCCGATGGGCAATGAACTCAAGCCGGTTCCAGCGTGATGGTCTTGAACTCGCCGCTGGCGATGCGCTTTTGCCACTCGGCAGGGCCGGTGATGTGCACGCTGGTGCCGCCGGCGTCGACCGCGACGGTCACCGGCATGTCCACCACGTCGAACTCGTAGATGGCTTCCATGCCGAGGTCGGCGAAGCCCACGACCCTGGCGGTCCGGATCGCCTTGCTGACCAGGTAGGCGGCGCCGCCCACGGCCATCAGGTAGGCGCTCTTGT
>JBDUCH010000450.1:0-3050 GCA_040003555.1 Variovorax sp.
GCGGTGGTGATCGGCGGCACGTTGCTCACCGGCGGCGTGGGCTATGTGGCGGGCACGCTGTTCGGCGTGCTGATGCTCGGGATCATCCAGACGCTGATTTCCTTCGATGGCACGCTGAGCTCGTGGTGGACGCGCATCGTCGTTGGCGCGCTGCTGTTCTTCTTCTGCTTGCTGCAACGCTTTTTCACGTCGCGCGCTCCGCGCCGCTGACGCTTTTCCCCTCAGGACTCCCGCATGACGGACAACTCCCCCAAAAAACTGCGCTCGGCCGCGTGGTTCGGCTCGGCCGACAAGAACGGTTTCATGTACCGCAGCTGGATGAAGAACCAGGGCATTCCCGATCACGAATTCGACGGGCGCCCGGTCATCGGCATCTGCAACACCTGGTCGGAGCTGACGCCCTGCAACGCGCACTTCCGCAAGATCGCCGAACACGTCAAGCGCGGCATCTACGAAGCGGGCGGTTTCCCAGTCGAGTTTCCGGTGTTTTCCAACGGCGAATCGAACCTGCGACCGACCGCCATGCTGACGCGCAATCTCGCGAGCATGGACGTGGAAGAGGCGATTCGCGGCAACCCGATCGACGGCGTTGTGCTGCTCACTGGCTGTGACAAGACCACGCCCGCGCTGCTGATGGGTGCGGCGAGCTGCAACGTGCCAGCCATCGTCGTCACCGGCGGGCCGATGCTCAACGGCAAGCTCGATGGCAAGGACATCGGCTCGGGCACCGCCGTGTGGCGCCTGCACGAGTCGCTCAAGGCGGGCGAGATCGACGTGCACCAGTTCCTTTCGGCCGAGGCCGGCATGTCGCGCTCTGCCGGCACCTGCAACACGATGGGCACCGCCTCCACCATGGCCTGCATGGCCGAGGCGCTCGGCACCTCGTTGCCGCACAACGCCGCGATTCCCGCGGTCGATGCACGCCGCTATGTGCTGGCGCAGATGTCGGGCATGCGCGCGGTCGAGATGGTGCGCGAAGGGCTGACGCTGTCGAAGGTGCTCACGCGCGAAGCCTTCGAGAACGCCATCCGCGTCAACGCCGCGATCGGCGGGTCGACCAATGCGGTGATCCATCTGAAGGCGATTGCAGGCCGCATCGGCGTGCCGCTCGAACTCGAGGACTGGACGCGCATCGGCCGTGGCACGCCGACGCTGGTCGACCTGCAGCCTTCGGGCCGGTTCCTGATGGAGGAGTTCTATTACGCGGGCGGGCTGCCGGCGGTGCTGCGCCGCCTTGGCGAGCACGGCTTGCTGCCGCATCCGGGTGCGCTCACCGTCAATGGCCGCTCGCTCTGGGACAACGTGCGCGAGGCACCCAGCTACAACGACGAGGTGATCCGCCCGCTCGACAAGCCGCTGATCGCGGACGGCGGCATCTGCATCCTGCGCGGCAACCTGTCGCCGCGCGGCGCGGTGCTCAAGCCCTCTGCGGCGTCGCCGGAACTGCTCAAGCACCGCGGCCGTGCGGTCGTGTTCGAGAACCTGGAGCACTACAAGGAGCGCATCGTCGACGAGAGCCTCGACGTTGACGCGAACTCGGTGCTGGTCATGAAGAACTGCGGGCCCAAGGGCTACCCCGGCATGGCCGAGGTCGGCAACATGGGGTTGCCACCCAAGCTGCTGCGCCAGGGCATCAAGGACATGGTGCGCATTTCCGACGCGCGCATGAGCGGCACCGCCTATGGCACCGTGGTGCTGCACGTGGCGCCCGAGGCAGCGGACGGCGGGCCGCTCGCAGCGGTGCGCGACGGCGACTGGATCGAACTCGACTGCGAGGCCGGTCGCCTGCATCTCGACATCAGCGACGCCGAGCTTGCAGAGCGTTTGCGCGCCGTGGTGGCCACGACCGCGCAGCAGCGCGGCGGCTACCAGCGCCTGTATGTCGAGCATGTGCTGCAGGCCGACGAGGGCTGCGACTTCGACTTCCTCGTCGGCTGCCGCGGCGCCGACGTTCCACGCCATTCCCATTGATCCGATCGAACCGCCCATGAGTCACAACCTGCGCAACCCGCGTTTTCGCGGCATTTTTCCAGTGGTTCCGACCACCTTCACCGAATCGGGCGAACTGGACATCGAAAGCCAGAAGCGCTGCCTCGATTTCATGATCGATGCCGGCTCCGACGGGCTCTGCATCCTTGCCAATTTCTCGGAGCAGTTCCTGCTGTCCGACGACGAACGCGAGGTGCTGACCCGCACGGCGCTCGAACATGTGGCCGGGCGCGTACCGGTGATCGTGACGACCACGCACTTCGCAACCGCTGTCTGCGCCGCGCGCAGCCGCCGCGCGCAGGACATGGGTGCGGCGATGGTGATGGTGATGCCGCCCTACCATGGCGCGACCTTCCGCGTGCCCGAACCGAAGATCCACGAGTTCTACGCGCGTCTTTCGGATGCGATCGACATTCCCATCATGATCCAGGATGCCCCGGCGGCAGGCACGGTGCTGTCGGCGCCGTTCCTGGCACGCATGGCGACCGAGATCGAACGGGTCGCGTACTTCAAGATCGAAACGGCGGGTGCCGCGTCGAAACTGCGCGAGCTGATCCGGCTCGGCGGCGACGCCATCGAGGGCCCCTGGGACGGCGAGGAGGCCATCACGCTGATGCCCGATCTCGACGCCGGCGCGACGGGTTCGATGACCGGTGGCGGTTTTCCCGACGGCATTCGCCCGATCATCGAAGCGCACCGTCAGGGCGATCGTGACAAGGCCTTCGCGCTGTATCAGCAGTGGCTGCCGCTCATCAACTACGAAAACCGCCAGGCGGGGTTGCTTGCGGCCAAAACGTTGATGAAAGAGGGTGGGGTGATTGCGTGCGAGGCACCGCGCCATCCGCTGCCGCCGATGCACCCGGACACGCGCGCCGGCCTGCTGGAGACGGCACGGCGGCTTGATCCGCTGGTGCTGCGCTGGGCCAGGTAGCGAGCCTCGTCGGCCTTGTGCGGATTTACGGTCTTTGCGTTCAAAGACCTTGAGCTGATGTTGATTTGGGCGCTCAGGTTCCGGTTCCGGGGTGGGCTCAGGGCGGCGGGGCACGCTGCTCCGCGAATGT
>JBDUCH010000132.1:0-10261 GCA_040003555.1 Variovorax sp.
CGTTCCCGTTGATGAATCACATCAGAAACTTTTCGATCATTGCGCACATCGACCACGGCAAGTCGACGCTCGCAGACCGTTTGATCCAGCGTTGTGGTGGACTCGCAGATCGTGAGATGGAAGCGCAGGTTCTCGACTCGATGGACATCGAGAAAGAGCGTGGGATAACCATCAAGGCGCAGACCGCTGCGCTGCACTACAAAGCGCTCGATGGACAGGTCTACAACCTCAATTTGATCGACACACCGGGCCATGTCGACTTCTCTTATGAAGTGTCGCGCTCGTTGTCCGCATGCGAAGGCGCATTGCTTGTCGTCGATGCATCGCAAGGTGTCGAAGCGCAGACCGTGGCCAACTGCTACACCGCGCTCGATCTCGGTGTGGAAGTGGTGCCCGTGCTCAACAAGATGGATCTGCCGAACGCCGACCCGGACAACGCGCGCACCGAAATCGAAGACGTGATCGGCATCGACGCGACCGATGCGATTCCATGCTCTGCCAAAACCGGTATGGGCATCGACGAAATTCTTGAGGCGGTGGTCAAGCGCATGCCGCCGCCGCGCGGCAACCCCGACGCCGCGCTGCGCGCGATGATCATCGACAGCTGGTTCGACGCGTACGTCGGCGTCGTGATGCTGGTGCGTGTGGTCGATGGACGTCTCGCGAAAGGCGAGCGCATCAAGATGATGGCTTCGGGCGCGGTCTACAACGCCGACAGCCTCGGCGTGTTCACGCCCGCCAACGAGCCGCGTCAGTCGCTCGAAGCGGGCGAGGTGGGCTACGTCATTGCTGGCATCAAGGAACTGCAGGCGGCCAAGGTGGGCGACACCGTCACTTTGATCAAGCCCGGCACCGGTGGCGCAGCGTTCACCGCGACCGAGGCGCTGCCCGGCTTCAAGGAAATCCAGCCGCAGGTGTTCGCCGGTCTCTATCCCACCGAAGCCAGCGAATACGAATCGCTGCGCGACGCGCTCGAAAAACTCAAGCTCAACGACTCGTCCCTGCACTACGAAGCCGAAGTGAGCCAGGCACTGGGTTTCGGCTTTCGCTGCGGCTTTCTGGGCCTGCTCCACATGGAGATCGTGCAGGAGCGGCTCGAGCGCGAGTTCGACCAGGATCTGATCACGACGGCGCCGAGCGTGGTCTACCAGGTGGTGCGCAACGATGGCGAATTGATGATGGTCGAGAACCCCTCGAAGATGCCCGACGTCGGCAAGATGAGCGAGATCCGCGAGCCGATCGTCACCGTGCATCTCTACATGCCGCAGGAATACGTCGGCGTGGTGATGACGCTGGCCAACCAGAAGCGCGGCGTGCAGATGAACATGGCCTACCACGGCCGCCAGGTGATGCTCACCTATGAAATGCCGCTCGGCGAGATCGTGCTCGACTTCTTCGACAAGCTGAAGTCGGCCAGCCGCGGCTACGCGTCGATGGACTACGAGTTCAAGGAGTACCGCGCGTCCGACGTGGTCAAGGTCGACATCCTGCTCAACGGCGAGAAGGTCGATGCACTCTCGATCATCGTGCACCGCAGCCAGTCGCAATACCGCGGCCGGGCCGTGGTCGGCAAGATGCGCGAGATCATTTCGCGCCAGATGTACGACGTTGCGATCCAGGCTGCGATCGGGGTCAACATCATTGCGCGTGAGACAATCAAGGCCCTCCGCAAGAACGTGCTCGCCAAGTGCTACGGCGGCGACGTTTCCCGCAAGCGGAAGCTGCTCGAAAAGCAGAAGGCGGGCAAAAAACGCATGAAGCAGATCGGCTCGGTGGAGGTTCCGCAAGAAGCCTTCCTCGCGATCCTGCAAGTCGAAGACTGATCCATGGCATTCCTCACCTCCCTGATCCTCGCGGCGTTTGCCGGCTACATCGGCGCCTGGTATTTCGGCGCGGTCGAAGGCAACTTCGCGCTGCTGCTGTTCCTCGCGACCGTGGTCACCGGCCTCTACTGGCTGGCCGAACGCTTTTACTTCCTGCCCAAGCGCCGCCGCGCCGCTGCGGCGCTCGACGCCTCGATGGGCGAGCGCGATGCGCGCCTGGCGCAGCAAGGCGTGACCCAGGTCGACAGGGTCGACGGCAAGGCGCGCGAGCGCCTGCTGATGCAGCCCTGGTGGCTCGACTGGACGGCCGGACTGTTTCCGGTGATCGTGGCGGTGTTCCTGCTGCGCTCGTTCCTGTTCGAGCCGTTCAAGATTCCGTCGGGCTCGATGATGCCGACGCTGCTCACCGGCGACCTGATCCTGGTCAACAAGTTCACCTACGGCCTGCGCCTGCCGGTGCTCAACACCAAGATCACCGATGGCACGCCGCCCGCGCGCGGCGACGTGATGGTGTTCCGCTACCCGCCCAAGCCCAGCATGGACTACATCAAGCGCGTGGTCGGCGTGCCGGGCGACGAGGTGGCCTACCTGAACAAGAAGCTCACCATCAACGGCCAGCCGGTAACCAAGGACGCGACGCCCGACTTCCTGGACGAGGACACGATGCGCTACCTCAAGGAGTACCGCGAAGACCTTGGCGGCAAGCAGCATCTGTTGCTGAACGACGAAAACCGGCGTGCCGGCCTGTCGGAGGCAGAGATCATGCCGTTCCCGAACCAGGATAATTGTCGTTACAGTGTCGAGGGCGTTGTGTGCAAGGTGCCTGCCGGTCACTATTTCATGATGGGCGACAACCGCGACAACTCGCTCGACTCGCGCTATTGGGGTTTCGTGCCGGATCAGAACATCGTCGGACGCGCGTTCTTCGTCTGGATGAACTTCGGCAATCTCAAGCGCATCGGTTCGTTTCAATAAGAAGCTGGCACATCATCATTCGAGGGGTAGAGGGCATGAGGGCATATCGGTCGGTTCAAAAGGCAAAGCAGCGCGGCATCTCGTTCATCGGGTTGCTGTTCGTGGCGATCGTCCTGGCATGTATCGGCGTGGTCGCCGCGCAGGTGATCCCCACGCTGATCGAATTGCAGGCGATCGACAAGGCCGCCAACAAGGCCAAGGAGGGCGCCACGGTGCCTGAAGTTCGCGCCATCTTCGACCGTGCCCAGGCCATCGACGACTTCAAGCTGAGCGGCAAGGAGATCGAGGTGCAGAAGGTCGGCGACAAGGTGGTCGTGTCGTACGCCTACGACCGCGAGATCCATCTGTTCGGCCCCGCGTTCCTGCTGATGAAATACAAGGGCCAGTCGCGCTGATCGTGAGTGAAGGCGGTCTAGCTGCGCTGCAGGCGCGCCTCAACTACAACTTTGCCGACGCACGCCTGCTTCAGCTCGCGCTGACGCACCGGAGTTTTTCGTCCGACCACAACGAGCGGCTCGAATTCCTCGGCGATTCGGTGCTGAACCTCGCAGTGGCGCACCTTCTTTACCGCCGGCTCTCCGAACTCCCCGAAGGTGATCTTTCGCGCGTGCGCGCCAACCTGGTCAAGCAGGACACGCTGCACCAGATCGCCGTGCGCCTCGCGCTCTCGCCGCTGCTGCGGCTGGGCGAGGGCGAGGCCAAGTCCGGCGGGCCCAACCGCCCCTCCATCCTGGCGGATGCGCTCGAAGCGCTGATCGGCGCGGTCTATCTCGATGCCGGTTACGGTGCGGCCGAGGCACTGGTGCACCGGCTCTACGAGTCGGTCGAAATCAATGCGCGCATGGACGCCGCCGCCAAGGATCCCAAGACCGAATTGCAGGAATGGCTGCAGGGCCACAAAATGAAGCTGCCTCTCTACCGCGTGGTCGGCACGCTCGGGGCGGCCCACAAGCAGACTTTCGACGTCGAATGCGAGGTGGTGGAGCTGGCTCTCACCGAACGCGGCATCGGCGGTTCGCGCCGTGCCGGCGAGCAGGCGGCGGCGGCGGCCATGTTGATCCGGTTGAAGGCACACCGCGCGTGACGCGCACCCCACATACACAATGAACGACGCTCCTGATTTGATAGCAACTGCCGAAGGCCCACAACATTGCGGGCTGATCGCGATCGTCGGCAAGCCCAACGTGGGCAAATCGACCCTGCTCAACGCGCTGGTCGGCCAGAAAATCAGCATCACCTCGCGCAAGGCGCAGACCACGCGGCACCGCATCACCGGCATGCGCACGCTCGGCGCGACGCAGTTCGTGTTCGTCGACACGCCCGGTTTCCAGACGCTGCATGCCAACGCGCTCAACAAATCGCTCAACAAAACGGTGCAGGGCGCCGTCGGCGACGTGGATCTGATCCTGTTCGTGGTCGAGGCCGGCAGCTTCACCCCGGCCGACGCGCGCGTGCTGAAATTGCTCGGCAAGGGCATCCCGACCGTGTTGCTCGCCAACAAGCTCGACAACGTGCACCGCCGGGGCGACATCGCGCCCTGGCTGCAGGAAATGCAGGGCAAGCACACCTTCGCCGAATTCGTGCCGATGTCGGCGAAGAACGCGAAGGACATCGAGCGGCTGTTCGGCATCTGCGGGAAGTACCTGCCCGAGCAGCCCTGGTTCTACGGCGAAGACGAACTGACCGACCGCAGCGAGAAGTTCCTCGCCGGCGAACTGGTACGCGAGAAGCTGTTCCGCCTCACCGGCGACGAGCTGCCCTACACCTCGACCGTGATCATCGACAAGTTCGAAGAAGAACCGCCGCAGAAAAAGGGCCAGAAGCGCCTGCTGCGCATTGCCGCCACCATCGTGGTCGAGCGCGACGGCCACAAGGCAATGGTGATCGGCGACAAGGGCGAACGCATCAAGCGCATCGGCATGGAAACGCGCGTCGAGCTCGAGAAACTGGCCGACGCCAAGGTGTTCCTCGAACTGTGGGTGAAAGTGCGTTCCGGCTGGGCCGACGACGAAGCACGGGTCAGGTCGTTCGGCTACGAGTGAGGATGCGACCCCGACGCTCGCTCACTGCGTGTACTCGCTGCCCCCCGAGGGGGCGCTCAACGCCCTTCGGGCGGCCGGGCGGGCGTTGAGTGGCGACTTCGCATCGCGTCTCCCACGAGCCGGCCTATGTGCTGCACCGCTACGACTGGAGCGAGTCGAGCCTGATTCTCGAGGTGTTCACCCGACACCACGGCCGCATCGCGCTGGTGGCCAAAGGGGCCAAGCGGCCGAGTTCCAACTTCCGCCCCGTGCTGCTGCCGCTGCAGCCGCTGCAGCTCAACTATGGCGGCGACGCCGAAATCCGCACGCTCAAGGGCGCCGAATGGATGGGTGGCCACGTGATGCCAACCGGCGAGGCGCTGCTGTCGGGCTACTACGTCAACGAACTCATGATGCGGCTGCTCGCCCGCGACGACGCGCACGAGGCACTGTTCGATGCCTACGCGGCCGTGGTGCAGGTGCTGGCCGGCGACCACGGCGGCGCGCAGGCGGCCACCCACTCGGCCGCGCTGCGCGCTTTCGAGCTGCTGCTGTTGCGCGAAATCGGCCTGTTGCCATCGCTCGAGGTGCAGACTCTGACGTTGGCGCCGCTCGACCCTGACGCGCGCTACAGCCTGGTGCCCGAAGCCGGCCTGCACGAGGCCGTGCCCGAGGCATCCGGTGCCTTGCGCGGCGCCGAATGGCTGGCGCTGCAGCAGGCCCTCGACGACCACGCGCCGTTCTCGGCCACCGTGCATCACGTGGCGGGCATGGACACCGGCCTTGGCGCGGCGTTGCGCACCCAATTGCGCGCCTTGCTCAACTACCATTGCGGCGTGACGACGCTGCGCACCCGGCAGATGATCAGAGACCTGCAAGGCTTATGAACACTCCTTCCTCACCCCGCGCCGCGACGGCGCTCTCGGTCAACCTCAACAAGGTGGCGCTGGTGCGCAACACGCGCGAGCTCGGTATTCCTAGCGTGTTGTTTGCGGCCGCCAACTGCCTCGATGCCGGCGCCCACGGCATCACCGTGCACCCGCGGCCCGACGCGCGCCACATCCGGGCACAGGACGTGCACGAACTCTCGGCGCTGCTCGCGAAGGAGTGGCCCGGTGTCGAGTTCAACATCGAGGGCAACCCCTTCCACAACCTGATGGAGTTCGTGCGCGAACTGCGTCCGCACCAGGCCACCTTCGTGCCCGACAGCGAGACCCAGTCGACCAGCGACCACGGCTGGACATTTCCCGACGACGCGGCGCGCCTGCGTCCCCTGATTGCGGAGGCCAAGGCGCTCGGCGTGCGCGTCAGCCTGTTCATGAACCCCGATCCGGACATGATGGCCGCGGCGAAGGCCGTCGGTGCCGACCGGGTGGAGCTCTACACCGAGGGCTATGCCGCCTCGCGTGGCACCTCGCGCGCCGGCACCGTGCTGGCGCTCTATGCCGAAACCGCGCGCGCGGCACAAGCCGCGGGCCTCGAGGTCAACGCCGGCCACGACCTGAGCCGCGACAACCTCACCGACTTTCTGCGCGCCGTGCCTGGCGTGCGCGAGGTGTCGATTGGCCACGCCTTCGTCGCTGACGCGCTCGAACTGGGCTACCAGGCCGCGACGCGCGACTACCTGCGCTGCATTGCCGGGGCCCATCCGACCAAATGATCTATGGCATCGGCACCGACATCTGCGATGTGCGCCGCATCGCCGCCACCTTCGAGCGCCAGGGCGAACGCTTTGCGCGCAAGGTGCTGAGCGACGCCGAGTTCAAGGTGTGGGAGGGGCGCCGCGGACGCTGGCCGGGCCGCGGGCTGCGCTACCTTGCCACGCGTTTTTCCGCCAAGGAAGCTTTCAGCAAGGCTGTCGGCATGGGCATGCACATGCCGATGAGCTGGCGCCTGTGCGAAATCGCGAACGAGCGCAGCGGCAAGCCCGTCATCGTGCTGCACGGCGCGCTCAAGGAATGGTTCGAGGCGCAGGGGCTCACCGCCCACGTCACCGTGACCGACGAAACCGACTACGCGGCGAGCTTTGTCGTCGTCGAGAAGACATGACCGAACCCCTCCACGCCCCGCTGATCATCGATGTCGCGGGCACCGTACTCACGGCAGCCGACCGGCGCCGGCTGGCCGATCCGCTGGTCGGCGGCGTGATCCACTTCGCACGCAACTGGGAAAACCGTGCGCAGCTCACCGCCCTCAACGCCGAGATCAAGGCGTTGCGGCCCGACCTGCTGGTCTGCGTCGACCACGAGGGCGGGCGGGTGCAGCGCTTTCGCACCGATGGCTTCACCCGGTTGCCCTCGATGCGGGCGCTGGGCCAGTTGTGGATGCAGGACGCCCTGCGTGCCACCCGGGCCGCCACCGCCTGCGGCCATGTCCTCGCAACGGAGTTGCGCGCCTGCGGCGTCGACTTCAGCTTCACGCCGGTGCTCGACCTCGACTACGGTGAGAGCAGCGTGATCGGCGACCGCAGCTTTCACCGCGACCCGCGTGTCGCGTCGCTGCTCGCCAAGAGCCTGATGCACGGCCTGCTGCAGGCCGGCATGGCCAATTGCGGCAAGCACTTTCCGGGTCATGGTTTCGTCCGCGCCGACTCTCATGTGGCGATTCCGGTCGACCGGCGCAACCTGAAAGCGATCCTGGCCGAAGATGCCCGCCCCTACGACTGGCTCACCGGAACGCTCACTGCCGTCATGCCGGCCCATGTGATTTACCCGAAGGTCGACGCACGGCCGGCCGGATTCTCGAGCAAGTGGCTGGGCGAGATCCTGCGCAGCCAGCTCGGCTTCGACGGCGCCATCTTCAGCGACGACCTGAGCATGGAGGCCGCGCGCCGTATCGATGGCGAATTGTTGAGCTACACCCAGGCCGCGCTGGCGGCGCTCGAGGCCGGTTGCGACCTCGCGCTGCTGTGCAACCAGAGCGTGGGCGAGGGCGCGCCGCTCGACGATCTGCTGGAGGGCATGGCCGTCGCCCGGGCGACGCGGCGCTGGCGTCCCGATGCCACCAGCGAACGTCGGCGCCTTGCGTTGCTGCCGCGCGGCGAGGCGCTCACATGGCCGCAATTGGCGCACGCCGAAAGCTACCTCCGGGCACGCGCCCTGCTGCAAATTTGACGGCCGTGACGACCTGAGGGGTTCGCTCAGGCCCGAATGTCGCTTGCGCAGGGGCGCAGCCTCATGGCGCAGCACTGGCCCAAAGCCGCTCTCCACCCGCATCCAGGTGCGTCAGATACAGCCGCAGATCGAACTCCAACTGGTGGTATGCCGGCTCCATGTGCGTGCACAGCGCATAGAAGGCCTTGCCGTGCTCCCGTTCCTTCATGTGTGCGAGCTCGTGCACGACGATCATGCGCAGCCACTCGGCCGGCACTTCCTTGAACAGGCTGGCCACGCGGATCTCGCGCTTGGACTTGAGCTTGCTCCCCTGCACGCGCGACACCGTGGTGTGGGTGCCAAGCGCGTTCCGGATCACATGCAGCTTGCTGTCGAAGGCCACCTTCGAAAGAGGCTCTGCGTTACGCAGGTATTCGCTCTTAAGGCCGGTCACGTAGTCGTAGAGCGCACGATCGGTGCGAATGTCATGCACCGCCGGGTAGCGCTGGCGCAGCGGGGCGGCCAGGCCGCCTGCCGATTGCAGCTGTTGCTGCACCTGCGCCAGCAGCGCCGGCGGGTAGCCGGTCAGGTACTTCATGCGGCGTTGCGCGCCGCGTAGGCCAGCCCGGCGGCCACGCCGCCGAACAGGTCGCCCTCGACCAGCGGCACACCGGCAAAGCTGCGCCGCAGCGCCTGCTGGAACGGGCGCAGCGCCGACGAGCCGCCGGTGAGGTAGATCGCGTCGAGGTCGCCGCTGCGCAGGCCGGCGCGCTGCACGCAGGCGTGGGCGCAGGCCATCACCGTCTCCAGCAGCGCAGCCAGTTGCTGCTGCATGTCGAGTGGCGTCAGCGTTGTCGTCAAGCCTGCTTCCGCGCTGTCGAGATCGATCTGCATGTCGGCGTGCTGCACCGAGGCATCGATCTTGGCCTGCTCGACCGCGCTTGCGATGCGATGGCCGTCGCCTTGCCGCAGTACCTTCATGAGCCGGTCGTGCAGCCGCGTGTCGCTGTAGTTGGTGCGCAGCGTCTGGGTCTGGCGGATCGCCTTGGGCGTTTGCTGCCAGTGGATCAAATGCCAGGTCGACAGCTCGAAGAAGACGGTGCTCGGCACCTCGCGGCCCTGCGGGCCGAGGTGCCGGAAGCCGAATGCGGGCATCACGCGCTCGAGGTTCAGGCGCTGGTCGAAATCGGTGCCACCGATGTGCACGCCGGTGGTGGCCAACACGTCGTCGCTGCGGTCGGGGCGTTCAATGCGATCGGGGCCGACGCGCACCACGGTGAAGTCGGAGGTGCCGCCGCCGATGTCGGCAATCAGGATCAGCGATTCGCGCGTGACACGCTGTTCGTAGTCGAACGCTGCCGCGATCGGTTCGAGCTGGAATCCGACCTCGCGAAACCCTGCCGCACGCGCGGCATGGCGCAGGCTGTCTTCGGCGCGCTGGTCTCGCTTGGTGTCGTCGTCGACGAAGTGCACCGGGCGACCGATCACGGCGCGCTCGGGGCGCTGGCCCAGTTCGGCTTCGGCGCGCGTGGCCAGCTCGTGCAGGTAGCGCGCAATGATGTCTTCGAAGCTCAGCAGGCCGTCGTAGACCTCGGTTTGCTCCTGCATCAGTGCGCTGCCGAGCAGGCTCTTGAGCGAGCGCATCAAACGGCCTTCGACGCCGGCCAGATAGAGCGCAACGGCATCTCGGCCGAAATGCGTGCTGCGGTCTTCGGCGTTGAAGAACAGCGCGGTGGGCATCGCGGTCGCGGCGCCTTCGAGCGGTAGCAGGCGCGCCGGCCCGACTTCCCCGGCGCTCGCGATCGCCGAGTTGGAAGTGCCGAAGTCGATCCCGATCGCCGGCTTCTGATTTTTCAAGATGGTTCCAGAGAGAGCAGCGTAGACGGGAAACACCGCGGAACCGGCTCCGCCGGGCCGCAGGTGTTGCCCCCTGCAAGGGGGTTGGCGTAGCGACACGCAGTGCGCGAAGCCTGGGGGTGAGTCAAGCCTCGCGGCGCAGTGCGGGGAACAGGATGACGTCGCGGATGCTCGGCGAGTCGGTCAGCAGCATCATGAAGCGGTCGATGCCGATGCCGCAGCCGCCGGTGGGCGGCATGCCGTATTCGAGCGCCCGCACGAAGTCGTGGTCGTAGAACATCGCTTCGTCGTCGCCGCTGTCCTTCGCCGCGACCTGCGCGTTGAAGCGCGCGGCCTGGTCTTCGGCATCGTTCAGCTCGCTGAAGCCGTTGCCGAACTCGCGACCCGTGATGTAGAGCTCAAAGCGCTCGGTGACCTCGGGCCGGTCGTCGTTGGCGCGCGCCAGCGGCGAGATCTCGGTCGGGTGCTCCATGATGAAGGTGGGCTGCCAGAG
>JBDUCH010000451.1:0-3047 GCA_040003555.1 Variovorax sp.
GTGATGCCGCTGCGCGAGACCACGATCGGCACGCCCATCTGCGCCGACTTGATGACCATCTCGCTGGTGAGCCGGCCGGTGGTGTAGAACACGCGGCCGCCGGCGAAAGCCTCGGCGGGCTGCATCGCGATCCATCCCGCGATGGTGTCGATCGCGTTGTGGCGACCCACATCCTCGACGAAGCATTGCATGCGCACGCCGTCGTCGGGCTCGAGCGCGAACAGCGCGCAGCCGTGCACCGAGCCGGCCGACTTGTAGGTGCTCTCCTGGAGCCGGATCGCATTGACCAGTGCGTAGAGCTGCGCCTGGCTGAAGCGCGTGCCGGGCAGTTCCAATTCTTCGATGCCGGCCATGAGGTCGCCGAACACGCTGCCCTGGCCGCAGCCGGTGGTCACCACCTTCTTTGCCGTGCGTTCCTCGATGCGGTCGATACCGGCATGGGTCTTGACGGCTGCGGCGCCGACTTCCCAGTCGACCGTGATCGACTCGACATCGGCAGCCGATTCGATGAGGCGCTGGTTCAGCAGGTAGCCGAGCACCAGCAGCTCGGGCTGGGCGCCCAGCGTCATCAGTGTGACCAGCTCGCGCCGATCCACATACACGGTGAGATCGCGCTCCGCAGGAATCGAGACCGTGCTGCGCGCGCCGTGCTCGTCGATGACGGGGATCTCGCGCGTGAGCGCGGCGCGGGCCGCCGTCAGGCGCGGCAGCGTCACTGCTTGGGCGTGGGGTTGGTCACCGCCGCCGGCTGTGCGCCGCTCGGCGGCGACGCGGCCGTGGTGGCCGGCGAGTGTGCGCCGGAGGCTTCGATCGGCTTGGCCGGCTCGGCCGCCGCATAGACGAACGGGCCTGGGTCGGTGCAGGCCGGCGTGGCCATCGCGGTGGGCACCGGCTTGCCGGCCGCCGTGGCGCTGGCGCGGTACTTGGTCGCCACCTGGTCTTGCACGACGCAGAGTTTGTAGCCGTCGGACTTGCCGGTCCAGGCGGTGCGCGCCGCGGTCTCGGCCGCCTTGGCCTTGGCTTCGGGGCTCGGGGCCGGCAGCTTGGCCAGCGCGGTCGATGCAAGTGCGGCCATTGCGCACAGGGTCAGCAGCTTCTTCATGTCGTGTGTCCTTCCGCCGGCAGCGGGCGCACCGCAGGTTGCGTGCCGGAGCGCTGCGCCGGGATCTTGCCGGCGACGATGTCGTCGTACCAGAGTTCGTGGTGTTCGCGCGCCCAGGTCTCGTCGACATAGCCCTCGCGCATGGCCTTGTACGCGCCCTGCATGCCCAGCGTGCCGATGTAGATGTGGCCCATGATCAATGCCATCATGAACAGCGTCGCCACGCCGTGGATCATGTGGGCGATCTGCATGTCGCCGCGCACGTAGACGACGCCCGGAATGAGCTTGTCCAGAAACAGGCCCGAGCCGATCACGATACTGCCGAGAAACAGCACGCCGCCCCAGAAGACCACTTTTTCGCCGGCGTTGAAGCGATGCGACGGCACTTCCTTGCCGCCGAACAGGCCGCCCGCGCGCGCCAGCCATTTCAGGTCGGCCGCACTGGGCCAGTTGCTGCGGATGAAGGTGACGATCATGAAGATCGTCGTCACCACGAACAGCGGGCCCATGAAGTTGTGGACGTTCTTGAGCGCGTAGGCGAGCCAGCCGAACAGCGCGCCGCCAGTGACAGGCAGCAGGAAGAACTTGCCGAAAGCCATCACGATGCCGCTGATCGCGAGCGTGACGAAGGCGGTCGCGTTCGACCAGTGCGTGGCGCGCTCGAACGGAGTGAAACGCTCGATCTTGCGGCCGGTTTCGGCGTCATGCAGCTTGATCGAGCCGCGCGCGAAATAGAAGATGGCCAGCGCCAGCAGCGTGACGAACAGCAGCGCCGCGCCGTACGGAATGATCCAGTCGTTGCGCACCTGGCGCCAGGCTTCGCCGGCGTTGGTGAAGCGCGACCCGGGGTACTGCACGAAGCGCTGGATGAGATTGCCGGCCTCGGGCGCTTCGGTCACCGGCAGGCTGCTGTAGCCCGTGGCGCCGCCGCTCACCTGGCGCCACATCGGCGCGTTGTTGCCGGGCTGCACCTTGTTGCGCTCGCCGTTGCTCTGGTTCAGGTAGTTGGGGTCGGCGCTGGCCTCGGGCTTGACCTCGAAGATGTTCTGGCTCTGGATGCCGCCCGGCGCGGGCGCCGGCGCCGCAGGCGGGGTCTGCGCCATCGCCGGGCCGAAGCCGAGCATGGCGGTCAAGACAACGGCGGTGAGCACTCTGGACATGCGATGGCCTCCGGCTCAGTTCTCTTTGTTGTATTCGTTCTGGCCGTTCTGTGTGCGGCTCTTGAGTTGCTGCTGCCAGGCCGTCTTGTCGCCGACCTTCCAGCCCGGCGCGGTGAACGCGGTGCCGGCATTGGCCTGCGTACCGGTGCCGGCCCAGGGCGCCGCGTCGTGCTTCACGCCCTCGGCGTTGGTCTGCGGCTTCTCGCTGCAGGCGGCCAGGCCTGCCAGCGCCACGGCCGCGAGCAGCCAGCTTGCGCGGCTCACCGCTTGGCTCCCTCGGCCGGCGGGTTGCCGGCCTGCTGCGAACCGTAGGCCGTGCCCCAGCCCCACACTTCGGCGCCCTTGCCGCGCTGAACCACGCGGGTGCGGAAGATGTCGGCCACCACGTCGCCGTCGCCAGCGAGCAGCGCCTTGGTCGAGCACATCTCGGCGCAGGCGGGAAGCTTCCCTTCGGCCAGGCGGTTGCGTCCGTATTTCTCGAACTCGGCTTCCGAGCCGTTGGCTTCGGGGCCGCCGGCGCAGAAGGTGCACTTGTCCATCTTGCCGCGCACGCCGAAGCTGCCTTGCGCCGGGAACTGCGGCGCGCCGAACGGGCAGGCATACGAGCAATAGCCGCAGCCGATGCAGACGTCCTTGTCGTGCAGCACCACGCCCTCTTCGGTGCGGTAGAAGCACTGCACCGGGCACACCGCCATGCAGGGCGCGTCGGAGCAGTGCATGCAGGCGACGGAGATCGACTTCTCGCCGGGCACGCCGTCATTGAGCGTGACCACGCGGCGGCGGTT
>JBDUCH010000452.1:0-3037 GCA_040003555.1 Variovorax sp.
CAGATCGAAGAAGCGACCAGCGACTACGACCGTGAAAAGCTGCAAGAGCGCGTGGCCAAGCTGGCCGGCGGTGTTGCCGTGATCAAGGTCGGCGCTGCCACCGAAGTCGAAATGAAGGAAAAGAAGGCTCGCGTCGAAGACGCCCTGCACGCCACCCGCGCTGCAGTGGAAGAAGGCGTCGTGGCTGGCGGCGGCGTGGCTCTGCTGCGTGCCAAGCAAGCTGTGGGCGACTCGGTCAAGGGCGACAACGCCGACCAGGACGCCGGCATCAAGCTGGTGCTGAAGGCGGTTGAAGCGCCCCTGCGCGAAATCGTCAACAACGCCGGCGGCGAAGCCTCGGTGGTGGTGAACGCTGTGTTGGCCGGCAAGGGCAACTACGGCTTCAATGCGCAGAACGACACCTACGGCGACATGCTCGAACTGGGCATCCTGGATCCGACCAAGGTGACCCGCACCGCGCTGCAGAACGCAGCATCGGTTTCTTCGCTGCTGCTGACGACCGAAGCCATGGTCGCCGACGCACCGAAGGACGAAGCCGGCGCTGGCGGTGGCATGCCCGACATGGGTGGCATGGGCGGCATGGGCGGCATGGGGATGTAATTTGGCTCGCCCCCCGAAAAGGGGCGAACCCAGCCGATCAAAAAGCCCTGCAGCGCGAGCTGCAGGGCTTTTTTCATGGGCGCATGGTTCGCAGGACGTTTGGCGCACACTGCGGCCATGAACAAAGTCGCTCCTCCTCTCGCTGGCCGCCGACCCTTGCTGGCGGCGTTGGCCCTGATTGCGGGCGGTGCGGTCTGGTTCGGCCGGCCCGTCGCCGCCGCCGAAGCCGCAGTCGCGCTGCCAGCGCCTTCGACCGACCCGGCCCCGCCCCCAGGCAATGCGAACGAAACCGCCGTCGTCGCCGGCGGCTGCTTCTGGGGCGTGCAGGGCGTGTTCCAGCACGTCAAGGGCGTGAGTGGCGCGGTGTCGGGTTACGCGGGCGGCGCGGAAAACGCCGCCCGTTATGAGGACGTCGGCTCGGGCCGCACCGGCCATGCTGAGGCGGTGCGCATCAGCTACGACCCGCACCAGATCAGCTATGCGCGCATCCTGCAGATCTTCTTTTCAGTGGCGCACGACCCGACGCAGTTGAACCGGCAGGGGCCCGATACCGGCACCCAGTACCGCTCGACCATCTTTGCGCAAAACCTTGAGCAGGCGCGCATCGCGCAGGCCTATATCGCACAGCTCACGCAGGCCAAGACCTTCGGCAGCAAACCGATCGTCACGACCATCGAACTGCAAAAGCGCTTCTTTACGGCCGAGGCCTATCACCAGGACTACCTGACACGCAACCCGCGCAATCCGTACATCGTCCAGCACGATTTGCCGAAGATCGCGGAGCTCCAGCGCGTTTTCGCAGACCGCTACCGCGCGACGCCGGTGCTCGTGGGGGCGGGAGCCTGAGCGAGTGCCCTGCTCAGGGCGCGAAATGCGGCTTCAGCGCTAAGTAGAGCCCACGGAAGCGCAAATGCCGGGAGCGGTGCGCGCCGGCTTGCGCTGGCTCGGGCACGAAGCGCTGCCTGAGCGGCGGTTGCCGACAGACCGTATCCACCGTGCCGCCATCGGCCAGCCAGGCCAGCCGCGCCGCACCCAGCGCCCCGCCGGCTTCGCCGCCCTCGCCCAGTGCGAGCGGTACTTCGAGGATGTCGGCCAGCAGTTGCGCCCACCAACTGCTGCGCGCGCCGCCACCGACCAGCGCCAGATCGCCGCCGGGCCGCTCCAGTGTGTCGAGCCCGTCGCGCAGCCCGAAGCTCACGCCCTCGACCACTGCATAGGCAACGTCGGCCGGCCCGTGCGCAGGGGTCAGGCCGAACAGCACGCCTTGCGCCTGCGCATTGTTGTGGGGCGAGCGTTCGCCGGACAGGTACGGCAGAAACAGCGGCGCGCGGCCGCGGGCCTCCGGGGACAGCGTCGCGGCCTCCGCGAGCAACCCCGCCTCATCGGCGAAGCCGAAGGCGCGCACGGCCCAGCTCACAGCACTCGCGGCGGAAAGCATCACCGACATCTGGTGCCAGCGTCCGGGCAGCGCATGGCAAAACGCATGCACCGCCTGCGCCGGATTGGGCGCGAACGCGGCGCCCGACACGAAGATCACCCCCGAGGTGCCGAGCGACACGAAACCCTGGCCCGGTGCGACCAGGCCCATGCCGACGGCGCTGGCCGCGTTGTCGCCCGCGCCGCCCGCGATGCGCACCTGGGGCCCCAGGCCCCAACGCGCAGCCAGCGCGGGCTTGAGCGTCGCGGACACCTCGCTGCCTTCGACCAGCCGCGGCATGTGGGCGCGGGTGAGGCCGCAGGCGGCGAGCAGCTCATCGGACCAGTCGCGTCGGCCGACGTCCAGCCACAAGGTGCCCGACGCATCGGACATCTCGCTCACGGCCTCGCCGCCCAGCATCAGCCGCAACCAGTCTTTCGGCAGCAGCACACGGCGCGTGCGCGCAAACAGTTCGGGCTCGTGTTCGCGCACCCACAGCAGCTTGGGCGCGGTGAAGCCCGGCATCGCGAGGTTGCCCGTGATCTCGCCGAGGCGCGGCACGGCGGCTGCGAGCTGCGCGCACTGTGCGGCGCTGCGCCCGTCGTTCCAGAGGATCGCGGGGCGCACCACTTCTTCCTTGTCGTCGAGCAGCACGGCGCCGTGCATCTGGCCCGACAGACCGATGGCCCGCACCGCCGCGAGCGCTGCGGCGTGCTGCGCGCCCAACTGCTGCATCACCGATTCCAGCGCGCCCCACCACTGCGCCGGCGCCTGCTCCGACCACAGCGGCTGCGGCCGGCTCACCGTGAGCGCTGCGCGCGCCACGCCGACGATGCGGTGGTCGTCCGCGAGCAGCAGTGCCTTCAGCTCGGACGTTCCGAGGTCGAGTCCCAGGTACATGGCGGGGTCAGTGCGCGCCGCCAAAGCGGCTGTCGGACTGGCGCCGGAACTCGCTGGGCGTCATCCCCTTGATCTCGAGAAAGCGCCGGTTGAAGTTGGCGACGTTGTTGAAGCCGACCT
>JBDUCH010000133.1:0-10193 GCA_040003555.1 Variovorax sp.
GCTGAATCATGGCAACGAGCAAAGGCGGACGCGAAAAGATCAAGCTGGAATCCACCGCGGGTACCGGCCACTTCTACACGACCAGCAAGAACAAGAAGACGATGCCTGAAAAGATGTCGATCATGAAGTTCGACCCCAAGGCGCGCAAGCACGTCGAATACAAGGAAATCAAGCTGAAGTAATTCAGCGCGATCCGTAAAAAAACCCGCTGCGATCCAGCGGGTTTTTTTACGGGCGCTTGAATGCGATCACCCAACAAAAAGCCGGCCCGAGGCCGGCTTTTTGGCGAAAGGCCTTACGCCTTAGCCTCGTGCAGCACGCAGGCGGATCGAGAATTCGCGCAGCGCTGCGATACCACTTGCTTCGGCGCGATGGCACCAGCCGGCCAGATCGGCGGCCAGTTGCTCGCGCGATTGCGAAGTGTTGAGCCACAGCTGACGCAGCTCTTCACGCATGGTGACCATCTTGTCGAGCACCGGATGGGCCTGGCGAGCCTGAACCAGGTTCGGACGGGCAGCCGCGGGCACTTTGTCGTCGTCGCGGTGCAGCCAGCGATTTGCGGCCTTCAGCACCGACAGATCCGCGCCCTTTGCCTTGAGCAGTGCGAGTTCGCCCTTGGCGGTGCGGCGCATCTCGCGCGCATAACCGGCCATCACTTCGTAGCGGTTCGCGATAACGGCTTCCAGCGTTTTCTGGTCGGCCACCGGCTGGATGTCGCCCATCTGCATCTTCGGCGGCACCTTCTTGACCTTGGCCCAGCCGATTTTCTGCATCATCTGGATGTAGACCCAGCCGATGTCGAATTCGTACTTCTTGACCGAGAACTTGGCCGAGGTCGGGTAGGTGTGATGGTTGTTGTGCAACTCTTCACCACCGATGATCAGGCCCCACGGCGAAACGTTGCGGCTCGCGTCCGGCGCTTCGAAGTTGCGGTAGCCCCAGTAGTGGCCGATGCCATTGATGATGCCGGCAGCCGTGATCGGGATCCAGAGCATCTGAACCGCCCACACGGCCATGCCGAGCGCGCCGAACAGGGCCAGGTTGATCACCAGCATCACGCCTACGCCCTGCCAGCTGTAGCGGGTATACAGGTTGCGCTCGATCCAGTCATCGGGCGTGCCGTGCCCGTAGCGCTCCATCGTTTCCTTGTTCTTCGACTCGGCGCGGTACAACTCGGCGCCGCGCCAAAGCACTTCATCGATGCCCTTGACCTGCGGGCTGTGCGGGTCTTCTTCGGTTTCGCACTTGGCGTGGTGCTTGCGGTGGATGGCCACCCATTCCTTGGTCACCATGCCGGTGCCCAGCCACAGCCAGAAGCGGAAGAAATGCGACGGGATCGCCCCGAGATCCATGGCCCGGTGCGTTTGCGTGCGGTGCAGGAAAATCGTGACCGCGGCGATCGTGATGTGCGTGGTGACGAGCGTGTACAACACGACTTGCCACCATGTGAGATCCCACAAGCCGTGTCCGAGCCAATCGATGGCTGCACTCAGAACGGTAGAGTCAGGAAGAAACATTGAGTCAGGTACTCCATGGCCGCACGAAGGTGCAGCCCTCAGGTAGCCTGCGATTTTAAGGGTTCAACCCCGAAAAGGGGGCTAAATCCTTGATAGATCGCAACTTTTCCTGTTCTTTGGAGCCTTGCACCTACACACGGTTCCAAATGGCGGCAAAGAAACCGTCGGTAGCGTGCCGGTGCGGCCACAGACGCAGGTAACGCGCGCCACTCTCGCCGCCGACGCACAGATCCGGCGCGCCCTCGACCTTGAGAGCGGTCAGCAGTTCGCCGGCCTGCTGCGGCACGAAATCGGGATGAGCAGCCGAAAAGGCCTCGGCAATCGCCTCGTTCTCTTCCGGCAACACGCTGCAGGTGGCGTAAACCAGCCGGCCGCCGGGCTTCACCAGCCGCGCCGCGCTCTGCAGGATCGCCGTTTGCGTGACGGTCAGCTCCTGAACGGATTGGGGCGACTGACGCCATTTGAGATCCGGATTGCGCCGCAGCGTACCCAGGCCCGAGCACGGCGCATCAACCAGCACCCGGTCGATCTTGCCGGCCAGCCGCTTGATCCGGTCGTCGCGCTCGTGCGCGATGGCGGCCGGATGAACGTTCGACAGCTTGCTGCGTGCGAGCCGCGGCTTCAGCGCATCGAGTCGATGGGCGGAAGTGTCGAAAGCGTAGAGTCGGCCGGTGTTGCGCATGCCGGCGCCGATGGCCAGCGTCTTGCCGCCCGCACCGGCGCAAAAGTCGACCACCATCTCGCCACGCTTGGCATCCAGCAGCAGCGCGAGCAACTGCGATCCCTCGTCCTGTACCTCGATCGCGCCGCGCGTAAATGCGTCGAGCTTGTTGAGGTTCGGCTTGCCGTCGATGCGCAGGCCCCACGGCGAAAACGGCGTCGCCTTGACGGGAATGCCCGCCAGCTTGAGTTCCTTCTGGACGTCAGCGCGCTTCTCGTTCAATGCGTTCACCCGCAGATCCAGCGGTGCCGGCTGCTGCAGGCTTTCGACCAGCGGCCAGAAGCCGGTGCCGAGCTGGGCCTTGAGCGGCGTCACCAACCATTCGGGCAGGTTGTGGCGATGGCGCTCCAGCAGGTCGGCCTCGTTCACCGAGTCGCAGTTGTCGAGCCAGCGCTTTTCGACATCGTTGAGCGCGCTTTTCAGGAAATCGCGCGGGCCGGGAAAGCCCAGAATCGCCATGCGGCGCTCCTTCGAGCCCGTGCCCGAAGGCGACAGGTGGTCGAACAGCAGTTTTTTGCGCAGTACGGCGTAGACCGTCTCGGCCAGCGTAGCGCGCTCGCGCGGGCCGAACTCGCGGTGCTCGCGAAAGAAGCGCGCGACAACCGAATCGGCGGGGTGATCGAATTTCAGGACAAGGCCGACCAGATCGGCGGTCGCCTCCAACAGGGCTTTGGGGTGCATCGGCCGATTGTCCCATTGGCCCACCGGCCACTATGGGGTCAGACGCTGCCGCGCGCCCAGGTGATGCCAAAGGTCTGGCCTTCGATTTCTTCCAGCGTGGGCGAATAGCCGGCCCACAGCACCAGCGCGATGCCGGGCAGGCTGAGCGAGCGTTCAAGCGCGCGGCACAGGTGATAGCGCTCCTCGTCGTCCAGTTCCGGCAACTCGATGAAAACGATGTAGGCGCGCCGCCAGCGAAACTCGCGCAGGTTCTTGCGCACCAGCCACGCCCGTGTGGCGGGCTTGCATCGCAGCAGGTCGGCCCGCAGTTCGCCCAACTCGAACTCGCTGAGGTCGTGCCGCCCGATCTGGCTGAAGAACGGCGTGTCGACGATTTCCTCCCAGGCGCGGCGCTCGGCCTCCTCGGCTTCCTTGCGCCGGGCCCGCCAGTGCTTGAGGGCGGCCTCGTCGTAGCTGCCGGCCTCGGGGTTTTCAAGCGATTCCACCGCATGCTGGGCCGCCCACCAGCGGCTCGGCGCGTCGGAGGCGTGCAGTTGCTCCAGAAGCGCCAGACCGGCCGCCCGCTCGCTCACCGGCAGGGTCTGAACCAGGCCGCGCAACGCACCCGCGTGATCCGGCGTGTGCTGCAGCGCCCGCTCGTAGCGTTCGCGCACCTCGGCGCGAGCGTCGAAACGGCGCTCGAGGTCAGCCCATTCCACCATCTCGTTGGCGTTGTGCCGGCCCGCGCTGTCGGCCAGCGCCGCAATGCGCTCACGCATCCGGCCGAGGTAGGCGTGATGCTGGCGCCAGTCGTCGGCCTGGCGCCGGCGCCATTCCTGGTCGAAATGTGCGACCCATTTATCGGGGTCGGCCAACAGGTCGATCGCCGCGCCGCGCGACCAGCCCGGCAGCGCCGGCTTCTGTTCGAGGGCTTCGAGCCGGTCGCGCAGCACCGGATGGGTGTCGTCGACATCGCTGACCTGGCGCAGCGCGCGGCGCAATGACTCGCGTGCGAACTCGGGCGCGGGAGGTTCGCGGAACCGCTCGCGCAGCGTGACGAACGGCGCGGCCACCGTGCCTTCCTCCGCGGCGCGAGCCCAGTGGCCGGGCCAGAAGGACTGCGCGTACCAATGGCCCTTGATCGCGATTTCGGTCAGCGCCGCGGCTGCGACGGCGTTGCCGAGCAACATGGCGGAGATGCGGTCGGCCTCGTACTCGTCCTGGCGCGCCAGCGCGAAGGTGCGCGCGGCAAAGCGCGGAAAGTACCAGTGGAAGAAGGCCTGCGACACCAGCGCCATCGGGCCTTCGTTGCGCTGCAGGCTGGCATCGAGCCGCAGCCAGGACAGGCGGGTGCGGTAGATCCAGGCACTGAGGCGGCCATGGTTCCCGCGCAGGTGACCGTACTCGTGTGCCAGCACCGACAGCAACCGGCGCCGCTCCAGCGCCATCAAAAGCGGCAGCCCGAGGCTCAGGCAGTTGACTGCGCCGCCGAACAACCCGTAGCGTGGCACCTGCCGGATGCTCGCGTTGAACTGGTCGTCAAGGTAGACCTCGTGGATCGGCGGGCCGTCGATCTTCGCGCGGATGCGGTCGAGCGCCTTGAACAGGCCTGGCGCGTCTTCGGGCAGCAACCGCATGCCGTCAGGCGCATCGAAACGCACCCACAACGCCCGCAGCGTGACCCAGAACAGTCCGATCCCGAACAGGAGTGCCCAAACGCGGCCGACCTGAAACCGGCCCTGCCCCAGCGGCGTGAGCCCCCAGACGATCACGGCGAGCGCCAGCAGCAGGCACGCGAACACCCAGAGGTAGCCGAGCGCGGCGAACATGGCCACGCCGCGCCGGTAGCGCGCGCTGTCGTCTGCGCTGGCATGCTCGCTCAGTCGCACCAGATGAATGAAATCTGCCCGATCCACCCCGCCTCCTCATGGCTTCGTTTCCAAGGACACCCTGCATGCAAGACACCGATCTGCCACCGCTGATCGAAACCCCGCCCGGCCGCTACCGCCACTACAAGGGCGGCGAGTACGAGGTGATCAGCACCGTGCGCCACAGCGAAACGCTGGAGCCCATGACGCTGTACCGCGCGCTCTACGGAGCACGGGGCCTCTGGGTTCGGCCCGCCGCGATGTTCGGCGAGTCGGTCGTCATCGATGGCGCCGCGCAGCCACGCTTCGCCAAACTTATATAAGGTATTTGGCCACGACGCCCGTCCAGCGGGCGCAATTAGCTATCATTTTTATAGCAAAGTGCACAGATTCAACCGCAACGCACGGCTGTCACCCGTCCCTGCGCGTTGAGCTCCAGGTTCAGCCGGCTGCCGTTGAACTCCATCGTTGTCGCCTGGCCCGGGCGCAACGAGCGCGCTGTCAGGGCGCCGGCCCGGTGCGCCGCAGCCGCCTCCAGTTGGGCCGTGCCGGCCTGGCCGATCGCGAACTGTGCCCCTGTGGCGTTGCACTGCGGCGCGGATGGCGGGGGCGGTGCGGCAACCACCGACGGTGCTGCGGGTGCCGGGGCAGGCGCGCTGGCGCAACCGGCGATCAGGGCAAAGGGAAGCAGGGCCAGCAGCAACGGGGACAACTTCATGCAATCATTTCAGGCAAAGAAACATATTGTCACGCCCCAGCCAGCCACTCCTCGATCGCTTGCGGGTAAATCCGATGCTCCTGCGTCAGCACCCGTGCAGCCAGTGTTTCGGCGTTGTCGTCAGGCAACACCGGCACCACCGCCTGGGCCAGGATCGGCCCGTGATCGAGTTCGGCCGTGACCTGGTGCACCGTGACGCCGGCCACTCGGCAGCCGGCCTCGAGCGCGCGCCGGTGCGTATGCAAGCCCGGGAACGCCGGCAGTAGCGAGGGATGGATGTTGATCAGCCGCCCCGCGTAGTGCGCGACGAACCCCGGCGTGAGGATGCGCATGAAGCCGGCCAGCACCACGAGCGCCGGCGCATGCGCATCGATTTCTGCCGACAGCGCGGCGTCGAAAGTCTCGCGTGAATCGAACGCCCGGTGGTCTACCACGGCCGTGGCGATGCCCAGCCCCCCGGCGATTTCGAGTCCGCCCGCCCCCGGCCGGTTGCTGACGACTGCCGCCACGCGCGCGTCGAAGCGCGCGCCCCAGCGCCCGCGCTCGGCGGCCCGCACGATGGCCGCCATGTTGGAGCCTCCGCCCGAAATCAGGATCACGATGTTCTTCTGCATTGGGCGCGGATTATCGAGGCCGAATGTCACGGCCTCGACACCCCGTTTGCGCACGATCGTGCTAAAACGCGCAGCTGGCACGGAGACAGCCGCCCTTCGGCGGCGCCGCACAGCACACAGCGAGGCACGCATGGATTTGAGCTTCACGCCCGAAGAACAGAAGTTCCGCGAAGAAATTCGCGCCTGGGTCAAGGAAAACCTGCCCCAGGACATTTCGAACAAGGTTCACAACGCGCTAGACCTGACGCGCGACGATCTGCAGCGCTGGGCCAAGATTCTCGGCAAGAAGGGCTGGCTCGGCTATGGCTGGCCGGCCCAGTTCGGCGGCCCCGGCTGGACCGCCGTGCAGAAGCATTTGTTCGAAGAAGAAACCGCGCTGGCCGGCGCGCCCCGCATCATTCCGTTCGGCCCCGTGATGGTGGCACCGGTGATCCAGGCCTTCGGCAACGCCGAACAGCAAAAGCGTTTTCTGCCCGGCATCGCGAGCGGCGAGGTCTGGTGGAGCCAGGGCTACAGCGAGCCGGGGTCGGGCTCCGACCTGGCCTCGGTCAAGACCAAGGCCGAACGCAAGGGAGACAAGTACATCGTCAACGGCCAGAAAACCTGGACCACGCTCGGCCAGTACGGCGACTGGATGTTCAACCTGGTTCGCACCAGCAACGAAGGCAAGCCGCAAACCGGCATCAGCTTCCTGCTGCTCGACATGAAGTCGCCCGGCGTCACCGTGCGGCCGATCAAGCTGATGGACGGCGGCCACGAGGTGAATGAGGTGTTCTTCGACAACGTCGAAGTGCCGGCGGAGAACCTGATCGGCGAAGAGAACAAGGGCTGGACCTACGCCAAGCACCTGCTCAGCCACGAACGCACCAACATCGCCGACGTGAACCGCGCCAAGCGCGAGCTGGAGCGGCTCAAGCGCATTGCAAAGAGCGAAGGCGTCTGGGACGACCCGCGTTTCCGCGACGAGGTGGCCAGGCTCGAGGTCGACGTGGTCGCGCTCGAGATGATGGTGCTGCGCGTGCTCTCCGCCGCCGTTTCGGGCAAGAACTCGCTCGACGTGGCCGGCCTGCTCAAGATCCGCGGCAGCGAGATCCAGCAGCGCTACAGCGAACTCATGATGCTGGCGGCCGGCCCGTTCGCGCTGCCGCTGATCCGCGAGGCGATGGAAGCCGGCTGGCAGGGCAACTTCCCGGGCGGCCAGGTGTCGCTGGCGCCGCTGGCCTCGACCTTCTTCAACATGCGCAAGACCACCATCTACGGCGGCTCGAACGAAGTGCAACGCAACATCGTCGCGCAGACGGTGCTGGGCTGAGGAGACAAGAACATGGATTTCAATTTTTCGGACGACCAGGAACAACTGCGCGACGCCGTACGCAAGTGGGTCGACAAGGGCTACGACTTCGAACGCCGCCGTGCCACCGAGGCCGCAGGCGGCTTCTCGCGCGAAGCGTGGGACGAACTGGCCGAACTCGGCCTGGCCGGCCTCTACATCCCGGAAGACGACGGTGGCATGGGCATGGGCCCGGTCGAAGGCATGGTCGTGATGGAAGAGCTGGGCCGCGGCATCGTGCTCGAGCCGATGGCCCAGGCACTGATCGCGGGTGGCGTGCTGTCGGGCTACGCCGACGAAGCCCTCAAGGAAAACTGGCTGCCGCGCATCGCCGGCGGCCAGGCGCTCGTGGTGCTGGCCTACCAGGAACGCAAGGCTCGCTACAAGCTCGACCACTGTGAAGCGAAGGCGGCAGCGGCCGGCAGCGGTCATACGCTGAACGGCACCAAGAGCATCGTGGCAGCCGGCGACGAAGCCGATGCGTACATCGTGCCGGCACAGCTCGACGGCAAGATCGCGCTGTTCCTGGTCGAGCGCGCGGCCAGCGGCGTCGAAGCGCGCGGCTATGGCATGCAGGACGGCAGCCGCGGCGCCGAGGTCGTGTTCGACAAGGCGGCCGCCAGCCTGGTCACGAAAGACGGCCTCGCCGCGCTGGAGCATGCCGTCGACATCGGCATCGCCGCCCTGTGCGCCGAAGCGGTCGGCGTCATGGACAAGACGGTGGCGCTCACGGTCGACTACATGAACCAGCGCAAGCAGTTCGGTGTGACCATCTCGACGTTCCAGGCGCTGCGCCATCGCGTGGCCGACATGAAGATGCAACTCGAGCTGGCACGTTCGATGAGTTACTACGCCACGCTCAAGCTCAACGCCCCCGCCGCCGAGCGGCGCCAGGCGATGGCGCGCGCCAAGTACCAGCTCGGCGTGTCGATGCGCTTCGTCGGCCAGAACTCGGTGCAGCTGCACGGCGGGATCGGCGTGACCGACGAATACATCGGCAGCCACTATTTCCGCAAGCTGACGCAGATGGAAATGACCTTCGGCGACTCGCTGCATCACCTCGGCGAAGTGTCGGCGCGCATGAACGACACTGCCGGCGTGTTCGCTTAGTTGTTGCTCGTCCCAGGCTGCGCGCACTTCGTGTCGCTTCGGCCGGCCGGGCGCGGCGGCCCCGTTCAAAGAGACCTTATGCATACTCGCCGCCACCTCCTCCTCACCGGCATGGCCGCGTCCTTGCTTGCCGCTTGCAGCACCATGTCCACGTCATCCGAGCGCCCGCCGATCGTCTTCATGCATGGCAATGGCGAGTCGGCTGCGCTGTGGCAAACCACGATCTGGCGCTTCGAGTCGAACGGCTGGCCGCGCGAGCGGCTGTTTGCGCTCGACCAGCCGCTGCCGCTCGCGCGCGACACCGACACGGTGGCCCAGGCGGGCCGCACGTCGACCGCCGAGTCGATGGCGTTCCTGCAGACCGAAGTCGACCGCGTGCTGAAGGCGACCGGCGCGAGCAAAGTCATCCTGCTGGGCAACTCGCGCGGCGGCAACACCATCCGCAACTTCGTGCAGATCGGCGACGGCGCGGGCAAGGTGAGCCATGTCGTGCTCGGAGGCAATCCCGCGCACGGCGTCTGGGCGGTGAAGGGCTTCAACGAGCAGAGCGAGTTTTCGGGCTTGTCGAGCTTCATTCAACAACTCAATGCGCCCAAGGGCGCGAACGGCGACGAGGTCACACCGGGCGTGCGCTGGCTCACGCTGCGCTCCGACAGCAACGACAAGTACGCCCAGCCCGATGGGGTCTGGATCGGCACGCCGGGAAAGCCGACCAACATCGGCTACGACGGCCCCGCGCTCAAGGGCGCCACCAACATGGTGCTGCCGCGGGCCGACCACCGCGAGACTTCGTTCTCGCCCGCAGCGTTTGCGGCGACCTGGCAGTTCCTGACCGGCAGCGCGCCCGCAACGACGACAGCCGCACCCGAAGCGCGCATCGTGCTCGACGGCCGACTCACCGGCTTCGGGCTCTCGAGCACAGATCCGGCCAGCGGGCAGTTCACCAACAACCTCGCGCTGGTGGGGGCGCAGCTCGCGGTCTACGCCGTCGACCCGACCACCGGTGCGCGCCTCGGCGGCGCGGTGCACCGCAAGTCCGTCGCTGCCGACGGGCGCTGGGGGCCCTTCACCGCGCAACCCGACACGCCCTATGAGTTCGAGATCGCTGCACCGGGCTATGCCACGACCCACATCTACCGCAGCCCGTTCCCGCGCAGCAGCGGCATCGTCAACCTGCGGCCGGATCGCATCCTGCCGGCGGACAGCGATGCCAAGGCGATCGTGATCTTCACGCGGCCGCGCGGCTACTTCGACGCCGAGCGCGACACGATGCGCTTCGACGGCCAGAGCGCCTTGCCGGGCGTGCCACCGAAGGGATCGGGCATGTCGACTTCGAAGATCAAGCTGGCGAGCGACGCGCAGCGCGCGATCACCGGCGAGTTCAACGGCGAGCGCGTCACCGGCCAGACCTGGCCGGCCGCGCAGGGCCACATGGCGCTGCTCGAACTGACCTACTGAACCGTGGCGCTAGCCGTGCAGCCGGGAGCTGTGCGGCAAATGCGCCATCAAGAATTCCATCTGATCCGCCAGGATGCGGCGGTTGCGCAGGATGAAGTCTTCCCACAGGCTGGGCACATAAGGCGCATACAGCAGCGGCATATGGGCCTGCTCGGGCGTGCGGCTGCTCTTGCGGTGGTTGCAGGGCTTGCAGGCCG
>JBDUCH010000134.1:0-10182 GCA_040003555.1 Variovorax sp.
AAGCTGCACGCCGTTATCAACAAGCCGGGCGAGTTCGAGGGCTTCTCGGCCAACTACAGCGGCGCAGGCTTCTCCAACATGCGCTTCAAGTTCCACGGCCTGAGCGGCGCCGACTTCGACAAGTGGGTGCAGACCGCAAAGGGCGCCAACGCGCCGCTGGACCGTGCTACCTACCTGGCGCTCGAAAAGCCGAGCGAACGCAACCCGGTGCAGCGCTACGCCAGCGTGGCGCCGGATCTCTACGAGGCCATCGTCAATCGCTGCGTCGAGGCCGGCAAGATGTGCATGAAGGACGTCATGGCCATCGACGCGGGCGGCGGCCTCGGGATGCCGGGCGCCTCCAACATCGCGTCGGGCGCTGCACCGGGCGCCGGCGGCCAGGCAACCCGCACCTATGTCGCCGCGATGTGCAGCGTCAATGACCCGGTCGACCCGCTGCTCGCACCGGCAGTGCGCACCAACTGATCCAGGCGTTTGCTTTTCACCATGTTCGAACACCTCGATTTCATCAAGCTCATTTTCGGCCGCCTCACCTGGGAGGCGATTCCGTACCACGAACCGATCCTGCTGGTGACCTTCATCGCTGTGGCGCTGGGTGGCGCCGCGCTCGTCGCGGCGCTGACCTACTACCGGGTGTGGGGCTACCTGTGGCGCGAATGGTTCACCAGCATCGACCACAAGAAGATCGGGATCATGTACGTGATCCTCGGGCTGATCATGCTGCTGCGCGGCTTCTCCGACGCGATCATGATGCGGGCGCAGCAGGCCATCGCCTTCGGCGGTTCCGACGGCTACCTGCCGCCGCACCACTACGACCAGGTGTTCACCGCGCACGGCGTGATCATGATCTTCTTCGTGGCGATGCCGCTCGTCACCGGGCTCATGAACTTCGTCGTGCCGCTGCAGATCGGCGCGCGCGACGTGGCCTTTCCGTTCCTCAACAACTTCAGCTTCTGGATGACCGTCAGCGGTGCCATGCTGACGATGACCTCGCTGTTCGTCGGCGAGTTCGCGCGCACCGGCTGGCTGGCGTACCCGCCGCTCTCGGGCATTGCGTACAGCCCCGACGTGGGCGTCGACTACTACATATGGTCGCTGCAGATCGCGGGGGTCGGGACGCTGCTGTCGGGCATCAACCTCATCGCCACCATCGTGAAGATGCGCGCGCCCGGCATGGGCCTCATGAAGATGCCGATCTTCACCTGGACCGCGCTGTGCACCAACGTGCTGATCGTCGCCGCCTTCCCGGTGCTTACCGCGGTGCTCGCGCTGCTGTCGCTCGACCGTTACGTCGGCACCAACTTCTTCTCGAACGACCTTGGCGGCAACGCCATGATGTACGTCAACCTGATCTGGATCTGGGGCCACCCCGAGGTGTACATCCTGATCCTGCCGGTGTTCGGCGTGTTCTCTGAAGTGGTGTCGACCTTCTCCGGCAAGCGGCTGTTCGGCTACGCGTCGATGGTGTACGCCACGATCGTGATCACGATCCTGTCGTACCTGGTGTGGCTGCACCACTTCTTCACGATGGGCTCGGGCGCGAGCGTGAACTCGTTCTTCGGCATCACGACCATGATCATCTCGATCCCGACCGGGGCGAAGATCTTCAACTGGCTGTTCACGATGTACCACGGCCGCATCCGGTTCGAGGTACCGATGCTGTGGACGGTCGGCTTCATGGTCACCTTCACCATCGGCGGGATGACGGGCGTGCTGCTGGCGGTGCCGCCGGCCGACTTCGTGCTGCACAACAGCCTGTTCCTGATCGCCCATTTCCACAACGTGATCATCGGCGGCGTGCTGTTCGGGCTCATGGCCGGCATCACCTTCTGGTTTCCGAAGGCCTTCGGCTACAAGCTCGATCCGTTCTGGGGCAAGACATCGTTCTGGCTCTGGCTGGTCGGCTTCTACTTCGCGTTCATGCCGCTCTACGTGCTGGGCCTGATGGGCGTCACGCGGCGCGTGAGCCGCTTCGAGGATCCGTCGCTGCAGATCTGGTTCCAGATCGCCGCCTTCGGTGCGGTGCTGATCGCGCTCGGCATCCTGGCTTTCATCATCCAGCTGGTGGTGAGCTTCCGGCGCCGCGAGTCGCTGCGCGACACCACGGGCGACCCGTGGGACGGGCGCACGCTCGAATGGTCGACCTCGTCGCCGCCGCCGTCGTACAACTTCGCCTTCACGCCGCTGATCCATGACGGCGATGCCTGGCACGACATGAAGAAACGCGGCTATCAGCGTCCGGTCAACGGGTTCATCCCGATCCACATGCCGAAGAACACCTGGGCGGGCATCGTGCTCGCCGGGCTGAGCACCGTGTTCGGTTTCGCGGCGATCTGGCACATGTGGCCGCTGGCGGTCTTGTCGTTCGCGACGCTGATCGTGGTCGCGATCGTCCACACCTTCAACTACAAACGCGATTTCCACATCGGTGCCGACGAGGTGGTCCGCATCGAGGGCGAACGTACGCGCCTGTTGGGAGCTTCTGCATGAGCGCCGCGATGACCCCGGCCGCCGACGGCGTCAACGGCGTCGACGCGCCGGACAACCTGCGCTTCTGGGTGCCCGAGGAGCATCACGTCGAGAACGGAACGCTGCTCGGATTCTGGCTCTACCTGATGAGCGACTGCCTCGTCTTCGCAGTGCTGTTCGCGGTGTATGCCGTGCTGGGCCGCAGCTACGCGGCCGGGCCCTCGGGCGCCGACCTGTTCGACCTGCCGCTGGTGGCCGTCAACACCTCGATGCTGCTGTTCTCGTCCATCACCTATGGCTTCGCAATGCTGGAGATGCAGAGGAGCCGGGTGCGCCCGATGCTGGCGTGGCTGCTGGTCACCGGCCTGTTCGGCGCGGCGTTCCTCGGCCTTGAGTTGTACGAGTTCGCCCACCTGATCCACGAGGGCGCCGGCCCGCAGCGCAGCGCGTTCCTGTCGGCCTTCTTCACGCTGGTCGGCACGCACGGCCTGCACGTGACCTTCGGCATGATCTGGCTCATCACGCTGATGGTGCAGGTGACGCGGGGCGGACTGATTCCGGAAAACCGGCGCCGGCTGATGTGCCTGTCGATGTTCTGGCACTTTCTGGACGTGGTGTGGATCGGTGTCTTCACCTTCGTCTACCTGATGGGATCCCTGACATGAGCGACCACGCCGAACACGGCCACGACGAGGGGCCGCACAGCACCTTCAAGGGCTACATGACGGGCTTCATCCTGTCGGTGATCCTCACCGCGATCCCGTTCTGGATCGTCATGGCCAAGGTGTTCGACAAGTCGAGCACCACGGCCCTGGTGGTGCTGGCGTTCGCGGTAGTGCAGATCATCGTGCACATGATCTACTTCCTGCACATGAACACCAAGGCCGAGGGCGGCTGGTCGATGCTGGCGCTGGTGTTCACGCTGGTGCTGGTGGTGATCACGCTGAGCGGCTCGATCTGGGTGATGTATCACCTCAACAACAACATGATGCCGATGTCGACGCACGACATGAAGAACATGCCTTGAGGCGGATTGCGTTCGCCGTTGCCGCGCTGCTGCTGGCCTTTGCTGGTTTTTCCGGTTTTGTCGCGCTCGGCACCTGGCAGGTCGAGCGCAGGGCCTGGAAGCTCGACCTCATCGCCCGTGTCGATGCGCGTGTACACGCGCCGGCTGTCGCGGCACCCGGGCCAGCCCAATGGCCGCAGCTCGGTGCGGCCGCCGACGAATACCGGCATGTGCGGCTCGCCGGCACTTTCCTGAACGAGCGCGAAACCCTGGTGCAGGCCGTCACCAGCCTCGGCAGCGGGTTCTGGGTGCTTGCCCCGCTGCAGGCTGCGGATGGCAGCGTGGTGCTGGTCAATCGCGGCTTCGTGCCGCCCGAGGCGCGGGATCGGGCCGCGCGCAAAGCCAGCGAGCCGACTGGCCCGGTCGTCGTCACCGGCCTGCTGCGGCTCACCGAGCCGGGCGGCGGCTTCCTGCGCAGGAACGACGCCGCGGGCGACCGCTGGTACTCGCGCGACGTGCAGGCCATCGCCGCCGCGCGCGGGCTGGACAACGTCGCGCCGTTCTTCATCGACGCGGATGCCGGCCCCGGCATGCCGGGCGGCGCGGAGCGCACATGGCCGGCCGGCGGCCTGACCGTGATCGCGTTCCACAACAACCATCTGGTCTACGCGTTGACCTGGTACGCGCTGGCCCTGATGGTTGCGGGCGCTGCCTGGCGCGTGTTGCGCGAAAAGAAGCGGCAAGATAGGCAGGATGCCAAGCCCCACTGAAAAAGCCGGCGTGCCCGCGGGTCCGGACGGCACCACCGGCTTCAAAAACATGCAGCAGCTGATCCAGCTGCGCTGGATCGCCGCGGTCGGACAGGTTCTGACGATCGGGGTCGTGTACTACGGTTTCGGCGTGCCGCTGCCGGTCGACCAGATGCTGGCGGTGCTGGGTTGCCTGGTGGCGTTCAACGGCGTGAGCCTGATGCGCTGGCACCAGTATCGCGAAGTCAGCAACACCGAATTGTTCGTCGCTTCGCTGGTCGACGTGGGCATGCTCACGGCGCAGCTCTATCTCAGCGGCGGTGTCACGAACCCGTTCGTCTTTCTCTATCTGCTGCAGATCATTCTGGGCGCAGTGCTGCTCGAAGCCTGGTCGACGTGGATCATCGTCGCCGTGACCACCGCCTGCTTCGCCGGCCTGGCGCGCTTCGGGCGGCCGCTTGCGCTGCCGCTCGATCTCGATCGCGGTCTGGCCAGCCCGTACGTGCAGGGCGCGCTGATCTGTTTCATCGTCAACGCGGCCCTGCTGGTGATCTTCATCACCCGCATCAGCCGCAACCTGCGCGAGCGCGATGCGCGGCTGGCGGATCTGCGCCAGCGCGCCGCTGAGGAAGAGCACATCGTGCGCATGGGCCTGCTGGCGTCGGGCGCCGCGCATGAGCTCGGCACCCCGCTCGCCACGCTGGCCGTGATCCTGGGCGACTGGCGGCGCATGCCCGCGTTCAAGGCCGATGCCGAACTGCTGCAGGAGGTCGGCGAGATGCAGCAGCAGGTTCAGCGTTGCAAGACCATCGTGAGCGGCATCCTGCTGTCGGCCGGCGAGGCGCGCGGCGAGTCGTCGGCCCGAACCACGATCTGCAACTTTCTGGACGGCCTGGTCGAAGAATGGCGCAGTACGCGACCTGCCACCGCGCTCACCTACGAGAACCGTTTTGGTCACGACATGCCGATGGTGTCCGACTCGGCCGTGAAGCAGATGATCTGCAACGTGCTCGACAACGCGCTCGAGGCCTCCGCGCATGCGCTGCAGCTGCAGGTGACGCGCGAAGCCGATACGCTGGTGCTGACGTGCACCGACGACGGCCCCGGCTTTGCGCCCGCCATGCTGGCGCATCTGGGCAAGCCCTACCAGTCGAGCAAAGGCCGGCCGGGCGGTGGCCTCGGCCTGTTCCTGGTCGTCAACGTGGCGCGTACCATCGGCGGCAGTGTGACTGCGCGCAACCAGCCTGAAGGTGGCGCGGCCGTGACGATCTCGCTGCCGCTGGCCGCTATCACGCTGGAGGAGAACGAAGCCCATGCAAGCTGAGCGCCGGTTGCTCATCGTCGAGGACGATGCCGCCTTTGCCCGCACCCTGAGCCGGTCGTTCGAGCGGCGCGGCTACTCAGTCACGCTGGCCGCCAGCCTGAGCGAGGTCAACGCGCTGCTGCAGCAGCAGCCAACGCCCGGCTACGCGGTGGTCGACCTCAAGCTCAACGGCCAGGCCTCGGGCCTGGCCTGCGTGCAGGCGCTGCACACGCACGATGCTGGCATGCTGATCGTGGTGCTGACCGGCTTCGCCAGCATCGCGACCGCGGTCGAAGCCATCAAGCTCGGCGCCAGCCACTACCTGGCCAAGCCCTCCAACACCGACGACATAGAGGCCGCCTTCGGCCGCGCGGCGGGCAATGTCGAGGTGGAACTGACCAACCGCGCGTCGTCGATCAAGACGCTTGAGTGGGAGCGCATTCACGAAACCCTGGCAGAGACCGGCTTCAACATCTCCGAGACCGCGCGCCGGCTCGGCATGCACCGGCGCACGCTGGCGCGCAAGCTGGGCAAGCAGCAGGTCAAGTAGGGCGATCCGGCGACGCAGCCTTGTCGCTATTCTTGCTGTGCCGGAACAGCGCTGCGCGCATCAGGAAGATGGTGGTGACCGGTGCCGTCAGCGCGACGAACAGCGCGATCAGCACCGCGTGCAGGAACAGGTTGAAGCCCTGCACCGAGAAGTAGACGATGGTCGCGATCGTCATGCACCAGACACCAAGCGTTGCGCCCAGCGTGGGCGCATGGATGCGCCGGAAAAAGGTCGGCAACCGGATCAGGCCGAACGAACCGATCGCGGCAAAGGCGGCGCCAAGCACGACGAACACCGCGGTTAAAACTTCTGCCCATAGCGGCAACGCGCCCATCAGGTTCATTCGATCACCTCCCCGCGCAGCAGAAACTTGGCCATCGCCGTCGAGCTGACGAAACCGAATAGCGCGATCAGCATCGCCGCCTCGAAGTAGACGTTGCTCGCGTAGTTGATGCCGAGCACCAGCATCATCAGCATGCCGTTGATGTAGAGGCAGTCGAGCGCCATCACGCGGTCTTGCGCGGTGGGGCCGATCAAGAGACGCGCCAGCGCGCACAGCATCGCCATCGCGAGCAGGAACAGCGCGAGTTTCAGGGCCCAGAGCAGAACCGGCGTCATTCGAAGATCTCCATCAGCGGGCGTTCGTAGCGCTCCTTGACCAGCGCGACGAACGCCTTGTCGTCGTCGAGATGGAACATGTGGATGCGCAGCGTCGCGCCGTCGCGTGACAACTCCGCCCAGGCAGTGCCGGGCGTCAGGCATAGGATCATCGCGAGCACGGCCAGTGCGTTCGGGTCGCGCAGATCGAGCGGCACCTGCACGAAGTGCGCGTGGATGTCTTCGGTGCGCCGCGTCAGCAGCAGCCGCGCGACCTCGAGCGCCGAACCAACCAGGTCGATTGCCACGCGGGCGGCCAGCTTCAGCGCCACGCCGGGGCGGCGCATGCGAACCCGGGCCGGACGCAGCCCTTGCGTCAGCAACGGCACCGCGATGGCCAGCACGGCTGCGAGCAGCAAGGTGGCCGGATGCAGCGACTGGTTGAGCAGCAGCCACACGACGAACAGCGCCAGCGACAGGGGGGGCGAGGGCAGCCAGCGTTTCATGGCGTGCGGCCCCCGTTGGTGGGGCTGGCGATCTGGCGTGCGCCCATCACCGCCTTGCGGTAAGCGGCGGGCGTGCGCAGGCCGTCGGCCGTGGCGGCGGCATGCTGCAGCACTGGGCCGGCCGCGACGGTGAGTGCCACGCTGGCGGCCAGCAGCGCCGCGACGGGCAGCACCTCGAGCGCGCGCAGTGCCGGCATGGTGGCCAGCGGCAGCGTCCAGAAATGTCGGATGCCGGCGCGGCTCAACGCGATCAGCGCGAGCAGGCCCGACACCAGCAGCAGCACCAGGAAAGTCCAGCCGGTGGCGCTCACATTGCGCGCGCCGAGCAGGCCCGACAGCATCGCGAACTTGCCGACAAAGCCCGAAAACGGTGGCAGCCCCGCGAGCAGCAGGGTGCATGCAACGAAGCCGAGGCCGAGGAAGGCGATGCCGGCGGGGATGGCCCGCCCGTAGAGCGCCTGCTGGTCGTCGTCGAGGTTCACGTCGTCGATCGCTTTCAGGTCTTCGGCCAGGAAGGGGGCGTTGCCTGCGCTCTCGTGCGGCGCGATGCTGGCGCCGGCGTTGCGCCAGCGCTCGATCATGTCGATCAGCAGGAAGAAGGCGCTGACCGCGAGCGTGGAACTCACCAGGTAGTAGAGCGCGCCGGCCCATACGGCGGGCTGGCCGAGCCCGACCGCCGCCAGCAGCGTGCCGGCCGACACCAGCACGCTGTAGCCCGCGAGGTTGGACAGCCGCTGGGTACCGACGATGCCGAGCGCGCCAGCGAACAGCGTCGCCATGCCGATCGCCACCAGCACGTCCTGGCCGAACGATGCCGAGGCGCCGGTGTCCGGTGCGAACAGAAGCGTCCACAGGCGCAACACGGTGTAGACCCCGAGCTTGGTGAGTAGCGCGAACACCGCGCTCACCGGCGACACGGCCGCGCTGTAGGCCGGCACCAGCCAGAAGTTGAGCGGCCAGGCCCCGGCCTTGGCCAAGAAGGCAACGGCCAGGATCGCCGCGCCGGCATGCACCAGGCCGCGGTCGGCGGGTGCGATCTGCGCGATGCGCAGGCCGAGATCGGCCATGTTGAGTGTGCCGGTGGCGCCATAGAGCAGCGCCGCGCCGATCAGGAACAGTGAAGAGGCTGCCAGATTGATCGCGATGTAATGCAGCCCGGCCGCCACGCGCAACCGGCCGGAGCCGTGCAGCAGCAAGCCGTAGGACGCCGCCAGCATCACCTCGAAGAACACGAACAGGTTGAACAGGTCGCCGGTGAGGAAGGCGCCGTTGAGCCCCATCAGCTGCAACTGCAGCAGCGGATGGAAATGCACGCCGGCGCGATCCCAGCGCGAGGTGGAATAGATCGAGGCGGCGAACGCGATCACGCCGGTGAGCGCCACCATCAGCGTCGAGAGCCGATCCGCCACCAGCACGATGCCGAACGGCGCACGCCAGTTGCCCGGCAGGTAGACGCCGATCGAACCGGCCCCGCCGCCGGTGTCGACGGCGTTGACCCAACGCAGCAACGCCAGCGCCACGACCAGTCCGACCAGGCCCGACACCACGCTCAGGGTGGCTTTGGCGCGGCGGCGCTGTTCGCCCATCAGCAGCATCAATGCCGCGGTGAGCATCGGCACCAGGATCGGCGCCGCCACCAGGTGCGGCATCGTGGCCTCGAGCAGCCGATCCAGCAGTTGCACCGGGTTCATGGTTCGAGATCCTCGCCGTCCACATGGTCGTTGCCGGCCAGGCCGCGCGAGGCGAGCATCACCACGAGGAAGAGCGCGGTCATGGCGAAGCCGATCACGATGGCGGTCAGCACCAGCGCCTGCGGCATCGGATCCGCGCTGTTGGACAGGTTGGCGACGAACCCGGGCGTGAGCACCGGCTCGCTGTCGACCTTGAGCCGCCCCATGCTGAAGATGAACAGGTTCACTGCATAGGACAGCAGCGTGAGCCCCATGATCACCTGGAAGGTGCGCGGGCGCAGCAGCAGATAGACGCCGGAACCGGTGAGCACCCCGATCGCGATGGCAAGTACAGCCTCCATCAGCCTGCGCCCCCGCCTTTTTCGCGCTCTGCCTGCTCATCGGCCCAGCGGTGGCTGCGGATCGACTGGTGGGCCAGTGCGGTCAGGATCAGCATGGTGGCGCCCAGTACCAGCGCGAACACGCCCATGTCGAAGAACAGCGCGCTTGGAACATGGATCACGCCGAGCAGCGGCAGATCGAGGTGGGCGGTGTGCGTGGTCATGAACGGATAGCCCAGCCCCACCGAGCCGGTGCCGGTGGCGAGCGCGAGCACCATGCCGATGGCGATCCAGCGGCGCGGGTAGATGCGCAGGTGCTCTTCCACCCATTCGGCGCCCGACACGATGAACTGCAGCACCAGCGCGACCGACATCACGAGTCCGGCGACGAAGCCGCCGCCCGGTGCGTTGTGGCCGCGCATGAAGAAATAGACCGACACCAGCACCGACAGCGGCAGCAGCAGCCGGATCAGCACCGCCGGCACCATGAGGTAGCCGACCGCCGTGTCCTTGGCCATGCGCGGGTTCAGCAGGTCACTGCTGCCGTCGTCGGCCTGGGCCCGCTGCTGTGGCGGCAGCGCCATCGATTCGGGCGCGGGGCGAAACCGGCGCAGCAATGCATACACGGTGAGCGCGACCACGCCGAGCACGGTGATCTCGCCGAAGGTGTCGAAGCCACGGAAGTCGACCAGCATCACGTTGACCACGTTGGTGCCACCGCCTTCGCTCAGCGCGCGATCCAGGAAGAACGGCGAGATGCTGAGCGGAAACTCCCGCGTCATCACCGTCCAGGCCAGCGCGGCCATGCCACAGCCGGCCAAGGCGGCCAGCAGCAGGTCGCGCCCGCGCCGGCCCCACGGCCGCAGGCGCGCCCGGGCGGGCTGCGGCATCACCTTGCGCATCGGCAGCCAGCGCAGGCCGAGCAGGATCAGCACCGTGGTGACGGCCTCGACCACCAGCTGCGTCAACGCGAGGTCGGGCGCGGAGAACC
>JBDUCH010000135.1:0-10171 GCA_040003555.1 Variovorax sp.
TGGCGTGCTCGGGCGCCAGATGGCTGTAGGTGTCGTCCTCGACGATGTGAAAGTCATGCTGGTTGGCCAGCTGCAACACGCGGTGCGCGCTGCCTGGCGTGAGGCAATAGCCGGTCGGGTTGTGGAACACGCTCACGCTCACGAACAATTTCGGCGCGTGCGCCTCGCAGTACTGTGCCATCACATCCAGATCCGGCCCGTCGGCGCGGCGCGGCACCGGCAGCACGCGCATGCCCAGCGACTCGAGCCGCGCGAACTCGATCGCCCAGCCCGGCTCCTCGACCATCACCGGGTCACCCGCGCGCAACAGCGTCCGGCTCGCGATGTCGAGCGCGTGCGTGGCGCCGATGGTGGTGATGATCTGATCCGGCCCGGCCGGCACGTTGATGCTGACCAGCTTTTGCGACAGGCTGCGGCGCAGTGCGGTATCGCCGGCTGGCTCGCCGTATTGCAGCGACAGCTCCTGCAACGCACGCGTGCCTGTCAGTCGGCGCAGCGAGGTCGGCATGAAGGTCGATTCCATCCAGTCGGGCGGAAACACGCCCATGCCGGGCTGCGGCTTGTCGCTCTGGCGGTGAAACATGCCGCGGATCAGCGAGCTGGCATCGACCGGCAACGGCATCACCACCGATTTGACGGCGCCTTGGGCCCGCCCTTCCTGCACTGCAGCCGAATCACGCACGTAAAACCCGCGTTGCCGCCGCGCCTCGACCAAGCCCTGCGCAAGCAACTGGTCGTACGCGGCCACCACTGTGTGCGGGCTCACGCCCTGCTGGCGCGCGCATTCGCGCACCGACGGCAGGCGGGTGCCGGGCGGCAAAAGGCGGTTGCGGATGCGCTCGGCAAAACGTGCGGCCAGTTGCTCGGTCAGCGATTGGGTCGAGGTTCGTGTCAGCATGGGCGTCTTCTGTGTCCCTGGTCGAGCCAATACAGACTAGCCCATTGTTCGACCATCTGTATTGGTACTGTAATGGTCATCAGTTTAGAGTCTGTGCCATGAACTGGCAAGAATTCACCGCGCTGCTGGTGCTGGCCACCGCGATGAGTTTCTCGCCGGGGCCCAACACCACGCTGTCGACCGCGCTCGCGGCCAACGGTGGCCTGCCGCGCGCGATGCGCTTCATCTTTGCGGTGCCGGTGGGCTGGAGCCTGCTGCTCGCGTTCTGCGCAGCAGGTGTCGGCGCGCTGGTGATGGCGGAGCCTGCACTGCGCGTGGCCATCAAGGCGCTCGGAGTGGCCTATCTGCTGTGGCTGGCCTTCAAGCTGAGCGGCAGCAGCACGCTCGGCAGTGCCGAGGGCAGGCAGCTCGACGTCGGCTTCGGCCAGGGCGTGATGCTGCAGTTCCTCAACATCAAGGCCTGGCTGCTGGCGCTCACGCTCGTGGCCGGCTGGATCGCAGGGCAACCCGATCCATGGCAACGCTTTGCGATCGTCGCGCCGGTAATGCTGGTCTATGCCTTCACCAGCAACTTCGTCTACGCGCTGGCCGGGTCGCTGCTGCGCAACTGGCTTGTGCACGGCAGCCGCCTGCTGTGGTTCAACCGCGCGATGGCTGCTGTGCTGGTGCTGACCGCCTGGTGGATGGTGACGGTATGAACATCAGGATCAAGGACGAAACCCTCGGCATGTGGCTCGGCGTGCTAGGCGTGGCTTTCTTCGCCGTCACGCTGCCGATGACGCGCCTCGCCACCGGCACGGCCGAGGCACCGCAGCTCTCGCCGTGGTTCGTCACGCTCGGCCGCGCGGCCCTGGCCGGCGTGCTGTCGGTGATCTTCCTGGTTGCCACGCGTTCGCCGCGCCCCGCACCGCAGCACTGGAAACCGCTCGGCCTGGCTCTGCTGGGCAACGCGGTCGGCTACCCGCTGCTGCTGGGCTACGCGCTGCGCGTGGTCACGGCCAGCCATGCCGCCGTGATCACTGCCTTGCTGCCGCTGGTGTCGGCCATGGTCGCGGCCTGGGTGCTGCACCAGCGCGCGCGGCTCGGCTTCTGGGTCTGCGCCGTGCTCGGCAGCCTGCTCGTGGTGGTGTTCTCGGTGTTGCGCGCGCAACAGCACGGCCACGGCTTCGGGCTGGAATGGGCGGATCTGCTGCTGGTCGGGGCGGTCATCGCCGCGTCGTTCGGCTACATCTATGGCTCGCAGGTCACGCCGGCGCTGGGCGCCGAGCGCGTGATCTGCTGGGTCTGCGCGATGGCGCTGCCGGTCACCCTGCCGGCGACCTTCGTGCTGTGGCCGCAGCAACCGGTGGCGGCCTCGGCCTGGGCCGGCTTCGTCTACGTCGGCGTGTTCTCGATGTGGATCGGCTTCTTCGCCTGGTACCGCGGCCTGGCGCTCGGCGGCGCGCTGCGCGTGAGCCAGACGCAATTGCTGCAACCTTTTCTCTCGATCGTGGCGTCGATCCCGTTGCTCGGCGAGCCGCTCGATGTCGTCACGCTCGGCTTTGCGGCGGCGGTGGTGGCGACTGTGGTGGCCGGCAAGCGGCTGTCGCAGCCGCCCGCTGCGCTGCGGCGCGCGCCCTTCAAGCCGGCAGAGGAGGCGCCAACACCATGAGCGCCGAAACCTGGCTGGCCTTCTGCCTCTTCGCCTTCGTCAGCTCGATCACGCCCGGGCCCAACAACACCATGATGCTGGCGTCGGGCGTGAACTTCGGCCTGGCCCGCTCACTGCCGCACATGACGGGCATCACGTTGGGCTTCTGTCTCATGATCCTGCTGATGGGCATGGGGCTCGGCACGGTGTTCGAGCGCTACCCGGTGCTCTATACCCTGATGCGTTACGCCGGCGGTGCCTACATGCTGTATCTGGCCTGGAAGATTTTTCGCAGCAAGCCGGCCGCCGATGCGGCCGCAAGCGAGGCCCCGCAGGCGCGCCCCATGGGTTTTGCCGCTGCGGCCGCCTTCCAGTGGGTCAACCCGAAGGCCTGGGTGATGGCGCTGGGCGCCATCACCACGTACCTGCCGGCCCGGCATTCGCTGTGGCAACTGATGGCGCTGGTCGGCGTGATGGGCATCATCAACATGCCTAGCACCGGCTCATGGGCGCTGTTCGGCAGCAGCATGCGCCGCCACCTGCAGCGGCCCACCTTCCTGCGCGTTTTCAACACCCTCGCCGCGCTGGCGCTGGTGGCCTCGCTATATCCTTTGCTGACTCACTGACCCGCCGAACGGAGAACAACACATGACCACCATGAACTGGAAGCTGGCCGCTCGCGCCGAGAAGATGAACCCTTCGGTGCTGCGCGAGATTCTCAAGGTCACCGAGCGCCCCGGCATCATCAGCCTGGCCGGCGGCCTGCCCTCGCCGAAGACCTTCCCGATCCAGGCCTTTGCCGATGCCTGCGCCGAGGTGCTGCACAACGACGGCCAGGCCGCGCTGCAGTACGCCGCCAGCGAAGGCTACGGCCCGCTGCGCCAAGCGGTGGCCGACATGCTGCCGTGGAACGTCGACCCGGCGCAGGTGTTGATCACCACCGGCTCGCAACAGGGCCTGGATCTGGTGGCCAAGGTGTTGCTCGACCCGGGCAGCACGGTGCTGGTCGAAACGCCGACCTACCTCGGCGCGCTGCAGGCCTTCGGCCCGATGGAGCCGGTGCCGGTGAGCGTGGCGAGCGACGACGAAGGCGTGATCGTCGACGACCTGATCGCCAAGGCCAGGGATGCGCGCTTCGTCTACTTGCTGCCCAATTTCCAGAACCCGACCGGCCGCACCATGACCGAAGCGCGTCGCGTGGCGGTGTCGGAAGCGGCCGCGAGGGCGGGCCTGCCGATCGTCGAAGACAACCCGTACGGCGAACTCTGGTTCGACGAAGCGCCACCACTGCCGTTGACCGCGCGCAATCCGGAAGGCTGCATCTACCTGGGCTCGTTCTCGAAGGTGCTGGCGCCGGGCTTGCGGCTCGGGTTTCTGGTCGCACCGAAAGCCGTCTACCCCAAGCTGCTGCAGGCCAAGCAGGCGGTCGATCTGCACACGCCGATCTTCACGCAGCGCATGGTGTCGTCGGTGATGAAAGACAACTTTCTCGATCGCCACGTGCCGACGATCCGTGCGCTCTACAAGCGGCAACGCGATGCGATGGTCGCTGCGTTGCAGCGCGAGATGAAGGGGCTGGACGTGAAGTTCAACGTGCCCGTGGGTGGCATGTTCCTGTGGCTGCGCATGCCCGAGGGCATCGACACGGTGGCATTGCTGCCGCGCGCGGTGGAGCGCAATGTGGCCTTCGTGCCCGGCGCGCCGTTCTATGCGGGCCAGGGCGATCCGCGCACCATGCGCCTGTCGTTCGTGACAGCCAACGTGAACGAGATCGACACTGCCATCGCCGCACTGGCGGCGACGGTGCGCGAAGTGCTCGGCCAATCCGGCGCGCAATCGGAGCGCCAGCTCGCTCCCACGCTCGGCTGACCACGGGAGCGTTGCCGTGCACATTGCGATCCTCACCTTCGATGGCTTCAACGAACTCGACTCGCTGATCGCGCTGGGCGTGCTGAACCGCGTCAAGAAGGCGGGCTGGCGCGTCACGCTCGCGGCACCGGCCGCAACCGTCACTTCCATGAACGGCATCACCGTGCATGCCACGGCGACGCTGGCCGAGGCGGTTACGGCCGATGCAGTGATCGTCGGCAGCGGCGTGCGCACACGCGAGATCGCGGCCAACGCGGCGATCATGGACGCGCTGCGCAAGATGAACCCCGCGCGCCAGCTGATCGGCGCCCAGTGCTCCGGCACGCTGCTGCTCGCCAAACTGGGGCTGCTGGGCACGGTGCCGGCGTGCACCGACCTCACGACCAAGCCGTGGGTGCAAGAGGCTGGCGTCGAGGTGCTGAACCAGCCCTTCACCGCGCGCGGCAACGTCGCTACCGCAGGCGGTTGCCTGGCGGCGCCGTACCTCGCCGCATGGATCATTGCGCGCAGCGAGGGCATCGATGCAGCCGCCAGCGCACTGCATTACGTCGCGCCCGTGGGCGAAAAAGAAGCGTACGTTGCCCGCGCGCTGTCCCACATCACTCCGCACCTGCAGCCCGCGGAACAGGCAGCCGCGCCATGATCGCCAGCTGACCCGAAAGAAGGAAACGACATGCTCAACATCTGGGGCCGCATCAGCTCGATCAACGTGCGCAAGGTGGTCTGGTGCGCGCAGGAGCTTGCGCTCGACTTCCAGCGCACCGAGGCCGGCGGCCAGTACGGCGTGGTGCAAACGCCTGAATACATTGCGCTGAATCCGAACGCGCTGGTGCCGTTGATCGACGACGGCGAAGGCGCCGAGCGCGTGGTGCTGTGGGAGTCGAACGTGATCGTGCGCTACCTGTGCGCAAAGCACTCCTCGGGCAGGCTCTACCCCGACCTGCTGGCCGAACGCTTCGATGCCGAGCGCTGGATGGACTGGCAGCAGACCACCTTGAACCCGGTCAGCGCCGGCGCCTTCAGACAATGGATTCGTGTGCCGCCGGCCGAACGCGACATCGCGGTGATCGCGCGCTCGGTGACCGCCACCGAGCCGCTGTTCGCGATGCTCGACGCGCACCTGGCCACGCGCCGCTTCATGCTCGGCGACAACTTCACGATGGCCGACATTCCGCTCGGCTGCGAGGCGCACCGCTGGTTCGGTCTGCCGGCCGCCGAGTACACGCACCCGGCCTGGCCGAACGTGGAGCGCTGGTTCGCCGAACTGAAGGCCCGCTCCGGCGCACGCGGTGTACTGGATCTCCCCCTCGAATGACGTCGCACATGAAAACCCGCCCCTTCCAGCAGATCGACGTGTTCACCGCGGTGCCCTACCGCGGCAACCCGGTGGCCGTGGTGCTCGACGGCAGCGGCCTCGACGACGCCCAGCTGCAGCGCTTTGCGCAATGGACGAACCTTTCGGAAACGACGTTCCTGTTGCCGCCAACCGTGCCGAGCGCGGACTACCGCGTGCGCATCTTCACGCCCGGCGGCGAGCTGCCGTTCGCCGGCCATCCGACGCTCGGCAGTTGCCATGCGTGGCTGAAGGCCGGCGGCAAGCCCAAGGCCGCCGACCTTGTCGTGCAGGAGTGCAAGGCCGGACTGATCCCGATCCGCCGCGAGGGCGAACGCCTGGCCTTTGCTGCGCCGCCGCTGCGGCGCAGTTCACCAAGTCCGAGCGTGCTGGCCAAGGTGGCCAGCGCGCTGGATCTGAAAGCGCAGCAGATCGTGGCCGCGCAGCTGCTGGACAACGGGCCGGTCTGGCTCGGACTGCTGCTGGACGACGTCGACGCGGTGCTGGCGCTCAAGCCCGATCACCGCACGCTCAAGGAGCTGGGGCAAAAAGTCGGCGTCGCGGCCGTCGCGCGGGCGCCGATGGCAACCCCGCTGATCGCGCGCTCGAACCGCGAGGCCAGGGCCTTCGCGGGCGGCACGCCCACCACCATTGGCCTCGAAGTGCGCGCCTTCGCGGCGCCGATCGGCGTCGAGGAAGACCCGGTCACGGGCAGCCTCAACGCCAGCCTCGCGCAATGGCTCATCGCCGACGGCCATCTGCCCGAGCGTTACCTCGCCGGACAGGGGCAGTGCATGGGGCGCGACGGTCGCCTCAGCGTGGAACGCGACGTGGCCGGCCAGGTCTGGATCGGCGGGGATTCGGTGGCGTGCATCGAAGGCCACGTGGCGCTGTAGCCATGACCGCACCACCCACCGCCGAAGTCGACCACCTGGTCATCGCCGCGCGCACGCTCGACGAAGGCGTGCAGTGGTGCGAAGCCACGCTCGGCGTGACGCCCGGCCCCGGCGGCGCGCACCCGCTCATGGGCACGCACAACCGGTTGCTCAACATCGCGGCACCGGCTTTCCCGCGCGCGTACCTCGAGATCATCGCGATCGATCCGTCGAAGCAACCGACGCGCGCGGCCGGCCTGCACCGCTGGTTCGACCTCGACGATGCGGCCCTGCAGGCCGGGCTCGCGCAGCACGGGCCGCAACTCGTGCATTTCGTGGCGCGGGTGCCCGATGCGAAGGCTTCGCTGCACGCGCTGGCGAACCCGCAGGCGCACATCGACCGCGGCCATCTGCTCGAAGCCTCGCGCGCCACGGCGGCGGGGCTGCTCGAATGGCAGATCAGCGTGCGCGACGACGGACAGCGCCTGTTCTACGGGGCGCTGCCCACCCTGATCCAGTGGGGCCCGGTGCACCCGGTCGACACCATGCCGGTATCGGGCCTCGAACTGGTCGCCTTGGCCGCGGTGCATCCGCGTCTGGACACGCTGCGCGCCGCGCTCGATGTGATCGGCTTCGCCGCGATCGACCTGCGCCAGGGCCCGCCGAATCTCCTGGCCACACTGCAGACGCCACGCGGCCTCGTCACGCTCGAATCGAAGGGACTCTGAGCATGCTCGCAGCTTCCGAACTCGCCTGGTTTTCGCTCGCCGCCCTGCTGCTCGCGCTGACGCCGGGGCCGAACATGATCTATTGCGTCTCGCGCACGCTGGTGCAGGGCCAGCGCGCAGGGCTGGTCTCGCTGGGCGGCGTGCTGCTCGCGTTCCTTGTGCACCTGGTCGCAGCGGCGCTCGGGCTCACCGCACTGCTGCTGGCTGTGCCGCTGGCTTTCGATGCGATCCGCTACGCCGGCGCGGCCTATCTGATGTGGCTTGCCTGGCAGGCAGTCAAACCCGGCGGCACGGCGCCGTTCGAGCCCCGCGCGCTGCCGGCCGACCCGCCGGCCAGGCTGTTCCGCATGGGCTTCCTGACGAACCTGCTGAACCCGAAGGTCGCGATGTTCTATCTCTCGTTCTTCCCGCAGTTCATCCACCCGGAGCGCGGCTCGGTGCTGTGGCAGAGCGCACAACTCGGCGCAGCGCAGATCGCGAGCAGCGCCCTGGTCAACACGCTGATGATCGTCGGCGCCGCCAGCATCACCGCGGTGCTGTCGCAGAGCACCGGCTGGCTGCGCGCGCAGCGCTACGTCATGGGCAGCGTGCTGGCCGCGCTGGCGGTGCGCGTTGCGCTCACGGAGAAAAGATGAAGTTCACCCGCGACGAAATCGAGGTCGCGCAACGCACGGTGTACGCGGCCATGCCGCCCACACCGCAGTACGCCTGGCCGTTGCTCGGCGAACGGCTCGGCTGCACGCTGTGGGCCAAGCACGAGAACCACACGCCGACCGGGGCATTCAAGGTGCGTGGCGGCCTGACCTATTTCGAGACGCTGACACGGGAGCAGCCCGGTGTGCGTCACGTGATCAGCGCCACGCGTGGCAACCATGGCCAATCGCTGGGTTTTGCGGCACGCCGCCATGGCATCGCCGCGACCATCGTGGTGCCGCACCACAACTCGGTCGAGAAGAACGCGGCGATGCGCGCACTCGGCATCGCGCTGGTCGAGCATGGCGACGACTTCCAGGCCGCGAGCGACCATGCGGCGGTGCTGGCCGCGCGCGACGGGCTGCACCGCGTGCCCTCCTTCGCGCGCGACCTGGTGCGCGGCGTCGCAACGTACTGGGTCGAGTTCTTCGAGGCGTTGCAGCGCGCCAATGCCGTGCCCGACGTGGTGTTCGTGCCGATCGGGCTGGGCTCGGGCTTTGCCGCGGCCGCCGCGGCGCGCGCGCATTGCGGCGTGTCGACACGACTGGTCGGTGTGGTGTCTGCCCATGCGACCGCCTACCGCGACTCCTTCGTCGCCGGCCATGCGGTCGACGCGCCCGCGACCACCATGCTGGCCGACGGCATGGCCTGCCGCACGCCGGTACCCGAGGCGCTGGAAGTGATCCGGCGCGAGGCCGACGACGTGGTCACCGTGACCGACGACGAAGTGGCCGAAGCGATGCGCGCGCTCTTCACCGACACCCACAACGTCGCCGAAGGCGCCGGCGCCGCGGCGCTGGCCGCCGCCCTTCAGCAGCGCGAACGCTGGCGCGGCAAGACCGTGGGCATCACGGTCAGCGGCGGCAACGTCGATGCACCGCTGTTTGCCGGTGTGTTGTCGAACGGCGGCTGAGCTTCAGGCTGCGACCACGATCGGAAAGCGCGCCTGCAAGCCGTCGCTGCCGCGCTCGAACGGCACCGTGACGGCCGCGCGGCCCGCCTCGTCGAGCCGGCGCCAGATGCCGTCGCGCGCGTTGCCGGGGTCGCCCTCCACATAGAGCTGGGTGGTCAGCAGTTCGCGCGTGCCGAGCTTCACCTTCACATGGATGTGCGGCGTGCGGCCGGTATAGGGCACCGGCCGGATCGTGCGGAAGCGGTAGCGCCCGTCGGCACCAACCGTGACACGCCCGAACCCCTGAAACGCCGCATCGGCCCGGTTTCCGTCGCCGGGATGGTGGTAGTGGCCGTGCTCATCGCATTGCCAGATCTCGACCTGCGCGCCGGCGACCGGCCGGCCCTCGATGTCGCTTACCGTGCCGTCGACCCAGGCCGGCTGACCACCGCGATACGGCGCACGACTGCCGTTGTGCAGCAGGTCGGGGTCGGTATCGGCCGGCAGTTCGACCGGATAGAACGGCCCCTCGGTCTGCGACGGCGTCAACAACCGCCGCTGCGCCGCGGGCTGCTGCGCCCGCACGCCGATCCAGAGCGCAGGCATGACGACCAGCGCGGCGCCAAGCGCGCGGCGCCGCAGAGGATGGGGTGTGTTGGCGGGCATCGCATTGGGACTCGGCGCCAGGGCCCCAAGTTCCGCCCGTCGCAGCCGGGACAAGCGGCGGCGCCGCGCTTTGCCAGAATCGTCCGCATGGGAACCCTCTACCTCGTGCGCCACGGACAAGCTTCTTTCGGCGCGGCCGACTACGACAACCTGAGCGAGCTCGGCCAGCAGCAAAGCGAACGGCTCGGCGCGTACTGGCGCGAGCGCGGCATGACCTTCGACGCGGTGATCACCGGCACTCTCAAGCGGCACCGGCAAACCTGGGAGGGCATCGCCAGGGGCCTGGGACTCACCCGCGATGACGTGCTGCCGTGGCCCGGCCTGAACGAATACGACAGCGAAGCCATCGTGGCGACGATCCATCCGGAGAAGCTGCCCAAGGCCGACACGCCCGAGCTCTACCGCAAGCATTTCCGGCTGCTGCGCGATGGGCTCGCCGCGTGGATGCAGGGCAAGACCGAGCCGGCAGGCATGCCGAGCTATGTCGATTTTCTGGCCGGCGTGACGACCGCGCTCGACCATGTGCGCGCCCGGCACCACGGCGCCCGGGTGCTGGTGGTGTCGAGCGGCGGGCCGATCTCGACCGC
>JBDUCH010000136.1:0-10012 GCA_040003555.1 Variovorax sp.
CGAGGTTGTTTGAGCATGACGAATATGACAGAGGATCGAATACCGACAGGATTCTCTGCCGTCAGCAGGCCCGATACCGGAACAGCGTCGTGACAAGGGACGTCTTGCGCCCGAGTTGCCGAAAGCCCTGTGCGATCGGGTTGGCCGGCGGCTTCAGCATTTTCGAAGTCAAGTTCTCGACCAGCGCCCTGGTCTCGCGATTCAGATGGGTCTGGTCGTAGAAGCCGCGGTCGAGTGCACTTTCAGACCAGCGGGGAGCGGTGATCCACCCTCGCGAGTGAGTGTCTACGAGTGAAAGAAGACATACACCACGTCCCAGGACATCAACCCACCATCGCGCCAAGGCGCCTTTGGTCATCGTGAGTGCTGAGTTCTCGGGGCTGATTCGCGACGTGTGACAGGGCGCAAATCAAGCAACCTTCGGCAGCGGATCAGCGCCGACCTGTCAGTTGGCCCTCGACTTCGGCTTTGGCTTTGGTCGATCCATCGACTGAAAGAACTCAGATGGCTGCATATTGAGCGCTGCCACTATCTTCAGAATATTCATCAACGCGAGGTTGTGCTCCCCGCGCTCTATGCCGCCCATGTAGCTTCGATCGATGCCGCATACATCACCGAATGCCTCCTGCGAATAGCCCATCGCCTTGCGATGGCGGCGGACGCTCTCGCCGAAAAGTACCAACTCAGGCACCTTCTTCTTTTCGTGGGCAACCGCGCTAATCATGCAAGGATCGTCCCAATTCCTCGCATAAAGCACCACGGGATAAATGTCGCCGGTATATAGTTACCATTCTTCCAGCTCGCTGGTCTATGCCCCATCAACAGCTCGCCTCGCCCCTCCCCACTGCCCAGCCCTTGAAGCTGCCAGCATCGGTCACGCGTGCCCGGCCCCTGCGTCCTGCGCCACCCGTTCGCAGCGGGCCCGCTTCACGCATTGGCACCCAGGTGCGCGCCCTGCGCATGGCCGCGGGTGCCTCCGGCGGCGAACTCGCCCTGTCCTCCGGGATCTCCCGCTCCATGCTCTCGCGCATCGAGCGCGGCCTGGTCTCCCCTTCCGTCGAAACCCTCGACCGCATCGCCAGCGGCTTGGACGTCCCCCTCTCCCGCTTCTTCAGCGACCAACCCAGCCGCACTGACTTCTGCCATGTGCCCGCCGGGCGCGGCATCCTGGTAGATCGCATCGGCGCCGTGCGCGACTACCGCTACGAACTGCTGGGTCACCTGCTGTCGGGCAACCTGTTCGTGGAGCCCTACCTGGTCACCCTCCTGCCAGATGCCAGGCCCTACATGACGTTCCAGCACCCGGGACTTAAGTTCATCTACCTGTTGTCGGGCGAGGTCACCTACCGCTATGGCGCGAAGGTGGTGCAGCTGGCCACGGGTGACTCGCTCTTGTTCGACGCGACCGCCCTGCATGGCATCCAGGCCATCGGCACACAGCCCGTCTCCTACCTCTCTGTGGTCTTCACGCTGCGCGAGTGAATGGCGGCGGTGGCGCGCTGGCCCGACCGCGGTCAGAGCACGCCCGACCTGGAGCGCCTCTGGCCGGCAGTACCCGGCCCCGAGGTTGCCAATCGATCCGATCGCCCCCACTCCGCCGGCCCCCTTCGGATCAGTTCCCCTGCCTGTTCAGGCAGTTGCTCCGAGCCTGGACTCGACCAACGATGCATGCAGACATGCCCACTCCCACGCTCCCAGGAAGGTCACGCCATGCGCACGCTGCTCATCGATAACCACGACTCGTTCACCTACAACCTGTTCCAGTACCTGGCCGCGAGCAATGCGGAAGCGCCATTCGTGGTGAAGAACGACGAGATGCGCTGGGAGGAGGTGGAGAAGCTGGGCTTCGACAACATCGTCATCTCGCCCGGGCCCGGTCGACCGCAGCGGGCATCGGATCTGGGCCTCTCCGCTGACGCGCTGCGGCACGCGAGCGTGCCCGTGCTGGGCGTCTGCCTCGGCCATCAGGCGATCGCGCATTTCTGCGGCGCAACGGTGGATCTGGCGGTGCGGCCGATGCACGGCCGACTGGATCGGATTTCGCACGCGCAACGCGATCTGTTTCGGGGCATTCCCGACCGCTTCGAGGCAGTTCGCTATCACTCGCTCGCAGTAACGCAGTTGCCGCAGTCGCTGCAGGCCACGGCCTGGACGTCCGACGGCACGCTGATGGCGCTGCGACATGTGACTCGCCCCTGGTGGGGGGTGCAGTTCCATCCGGAATCCATCTGCACCGAGTACGGTGCGCGACTGCTGCGCAACTTTCGCGAGCTGACCGAGGAATGGCGCACCGCCAAGCCGCGGCGCGCCACCATGGGCAGCTTCCTGTCCGGGCCCGAACTCGATCCAGCGCCAGCACCGGATCGTGCGCCGCGCCTGCTGGTCCATGCGCAATGCGTGGACACGCTCGCCGCTGCACAAGAGGTTTTCGGGGAAGCCTTCGGCGAGGCCGAGACATCGTTCTGGCTGGACAGCAGCCTGGCCGACAGCGGGCGGGCCCGCTTCTCCTTCATGGGCGATGCCACCGGGCCCGGCGCCCAGGTGCTGAGCTACCGGGCGGCAACACGCGAACTGCTGATACGGCGGGGCGACGCCGCGGAGCGGCGCCAGCAGAGTGTGTTCGACTACCTGCAGCAAAGCCTGGCCACCCGGCGACCGGTCGAGCCCGCCCTGCCCTTCGACTTCACGGGGGGCTATGTCGGCTACTTCGGCTACGAGCTCAAGGCCGAGCTCGGTGGAGATGCCGCCCATGAAACCGCGACCCCGGATGCGGTGTGGATCCTGGTCGACCGCTTCATCGCGTTCGACCACGCCGAATTGCAAGCATGGGTCGTGTGCATCGACGCGCACGAACTGAAGCCGGAGAACCGCGATTGGATGCGGCGCATGCGCACCCTGCTGGCGCAACCCCGGGAGGCGCCAGCAGCTTCGCACTTGCATCAGGAGGCCGCGCAGGAAGTGCGCAGCCTTGCGTGGCGCACGGATCTTGCGGCCTACCGCGAGCTGATCGTGCGCTGCCAGCAGGAGATCCTGCAGGGCGAGACCTACGAGGTGTGCCTCACGAACCGGCTCCAGGGCGATGGCCGCCTCGATGCGCTCGCGGTCTACCGCGCGTTGCGCGCTGCGAATCCGGCACCGTTCGCCGCCTTCCTGAGGGCCGGGGGCGTGACAGTGCTGTGCGCCTCGCCCGAACTGTTCCTGCGCATCACCGGCGACCGAACGGTCGACTCGAGGCCGATCAAGGGCACTGCGCCGCGCGGCGCCACGCCGCAAGAGGATCAGGAGATCGCCGCGCGACTCGCGCAGGACGAGAAAACCCGCGCCGAAAACCTCATGATCGTCGACCTGCTGCGCAACGACCTCAACCGGGTGTGCGAGATCGACAGCGTGCACGTGCCCCAGCTGTTTCATGTCGAGTCCTATGCGACGGTGCACCAGTTGGTCAGCACCATCCGCGGTCGGCTGCGCGAGGATCGCAGCGTGGTGGACTGCGTGCGGGCCGCGTTCCCCGGCGGCTCCATGACGGGCGCCCCCAAGGAGCGCACCATGCGGATCCTGGACGGCCTGGAAGGCGCAGCGCGCGGCATCTACTCGGGCAGTCTTGGCTACCTGTCGTTCGGCGGCACCGCCCAGCTCAACATCGTGATCCGCTCGATCGTGGTCACCGCCGACGGCATCTCGATCGGCACCGGCGGCGCGATCGTCGCCATGTCGGATCCGGACGCGGAGGTCGACGAGATCGTGCTCAAGACGCGTGCGCTGGTGGACGTGCTGCGGCGCTGCGGTGCGTCGATCGAACCAGTCGGCGCGAATGATGCGAAGCGACCCCACGACACGCACGATGGCTAGCACCGCGGTCAATCGCCGCGGCATCGTCCTCATGCTCGCGGCCATGGCCTGCTACGCCGTCAACGATGCCTTCGTGAAGCTGATCGCCGGTGGCTTGCCGCCGGGGCAGGTGCTCGCGGTGCGCGGCGCCTTCGCCACCGTCGTCGCGATGCTGATCGCGTGGTCTGCAAGGCTGCCGCGAGCGCCGTTTTCTTTCAGCTTCCTGCTGGGCATGCGCTGCCTGCTGGAGATCACCACCGCCCTGGCCTCCGTGCTGGCACTGGCCCGCGCTCCGCTGGCCACCACCACTGCCGTGATGATGTCGGCGCCCTTGCTGATCGGCGTCGCTGCCGCCGCGCTTGGCTGGGAGCCGTGGCGAGGCGCTCGCCTGCTGATTGCCCTGGTCGGCTTCGCAGGTGTATTGATGATCCTGCGGCCGTGGACAGGCTTTTCGGGTGCGCACGCAGGCATCGGCATCGCCTTGCTGTGCGCGGTGTCGCTGGCTGCCCGAGACCTCGTCACGCGCCGCTTGCCCACAGCGATTTCATCCGCAGCGGTCGCGATGCTCACCACGTCGGCCGTGTGCCTGGCCGGTGTAGTTATCGGCTTCGCGGAGCACTGGCACGCGATGTCGCCGTCGGCGATCGGCTGCCTGGCGCTCGCCGCGCTATGCACTGCCTTCGGCAACTACGCGTTGATCTGCGCCTGCCGCGAGGCCGATCTTTCCGTGGTGACCCCGTTTCGCTACAGCCTGGTGGCATGGGCGGCGCTGCTCGGTGTCCTCGTCTGGGGTGAATTTCCCGACCTGCTCTCGCTGGGCGGGATCCTCCTCATCTGCTGCGCAGGCCTGCATGCGGTGCGGAACGCTGGCCGGCGTTAGTACGACTCAGCGACGCAGCGACGCAGCGGCGGTCGGCGGCGGCGCGCATCACGCGCGCCGTTCAAGGCTTTGCCGGGCTCGCGCCTCCCGAGGTGCGCGCGATGTGCAGCCAATACTGACGGGCCACCGGACTGTCGCGCCAGACCACCGCAGCGCCCTGGTCGACCGCGGTACGCCCGAACACGATCCATGCATCACAGACCGTCCCGATGACCTCCACCACCTGGAACGCCTCGGCGTGTGCCAGCGCAAAGGACGAGAACACGATGCCGGCGGCGTAGCGCCCTGCGGTCAGTCCGGCCTGCACCGCCAGCACGGTCGGCTCGTGCACGACGTGCGCCCAGGGTGACAGGTCGACGTAGCTGGCCGTGGCAGGCTGCACGCCCACGCGGCCCTCCCCGCCTTGCGCATGGCGCGCCCGCACCAGGGCCATGGGCCGGCTGGGGGAAACGAAGGCGTCCACCGGCACCATCGCTGCGCGGTAGCTGCCGGTGATCTCGGCGGCCTGAGGGTGCACCGCGCACTGCAGCAGGTAGTCCACGCGACCCTCGATGACGTCGCGCGCGCCCGCATGGAAATCGTCGAACAGGGCGATGCGCGCCGCGTCGGACAGGCCATGGGCGGCCAGATACTGCTGCAGCACGAAGTGGTGGTTGCCGTTCTCGGGCCCCAGGGTGTTGAATGTCAGCATGCGGGGTTTATAAGTCGATTGGCCATCATTTCGGGGTCTGCACCGGGCCGATGATCTCGTCCTCGAGCCGGCAGGTCTCCGCGATGACCAGCTCGTAGAGATTGCGCAGGAACACCGGACTCATGCCGTGTACGGCGGCGAAAGCAGCCGCGCGCAGCTGGACCACGCCGATGCGGTGCGGCTGCATCATCGGGATCGCGTGGTCGCGCTTGTGGACACCGATGCGGCAGCAGCAGTCCAGGCGCTGGCGCAGCGTTTCGAGCAGCGCCGCATCGATCCGGTCGAGGTCGTCCCGCATCGCCTGCAGGACTTGCGCCGCGTGGCCGGCGTCGGCTGAATCGGTGGCATGGGCTGCATGGGCTGCATGGGTGCCGTGGGCACTATCAGGCGCGTTGGCCGCAGTGGATGGGTTGTGCATGGCGGGTTCCTTTTTCATTCGAGCCTGATGCCCTGCTCGGCGATGATCCGCGTGAGCGCAGACGTGTCTTTCCTGAGCCGCTGTGCGAAGGCCTCGGGCGAGCTTCCCACGGCCTGGTAGCCGTGCGTGAACAGCTTCTGCCGAACCTCGGGCGTGCGCGTCGCCTGCGAGATCGCCGCAGCCAGGCGCGCAACGATCGGCGCGGGCAGGCTCGACGGTGCTGCAGCGGCAGTCCAGATCTCGAGTTCGAAATCCTGAAGCCCCGCCTCCTGCAGGCTGGGATAGTCGGGCACCAGCGGCGACCGGGCGGGCGAAGTCACGCCGATCGCACGCAGCTTGCCAGCCTTGACCTGAACCTCCGCCAGGCCGGGCGGCAGGAGCGCAAGCTGCAGCTCGCCGCCGATCATGGCCGTGACGACCTGCGGGTTGCCCTGAAAGGGCACGTGCACGGCGGCGATGCCGGTGCGGGCCTTGAGCAGTTCCATGCCGAGGTGGCCGATCGTGCCGACGCCGGGCGTGCCGTAGCTCCAGGTGCTGCCGCCGGTGCGCGCTGCCGCCAGGAACGCGCGGGCGTCCGTGCCCGGCGCGCCAAGGGGTGCGGCCAGCATCAGCGGCGCCGTGCAGATCAGGCTGACCGGTACGAGATCCTTCTGCGGGTCGTAGGGGGTGGCCGGGTTGAGCACCTTGGCGATCGTCATGTTGCCGTTGATGAGCATGCCGATGGTGTGACGGTCGGTCGACTTGGCCACGATGGCCGCGGCAATATTGCCGCTCGCGCCGGGATGGTTTTCCACAACGACCGGCTGGCCCAGCGCGCGGGCCATGGGTTCGGCGAGCGTGCGCGCCACGAAGTCGGGCGAGGAGCCGCCGGCGAAGCCCACCACGATGCGCAGCGGCCGGATGGGCCAAGGCAGTTGCGCAGACGCAGACGCCAGTTGAGCGGAGGCGGCGCTGGCTGCGCCGACGAGCACGGCAGCGCCGAGCAGACGCGACGGGCGCACCCGTAATGAGGGAGCCGGGTAGGGAACCATGGTGGACGTGCGTACAGAAAAGAGACTGCAGTTTTTCCGCGCCGGCACCGTCCATCAAGACTTGCGTGAAGCGAAACAAGACCGCGCTGCGCGCCCGACAGCTTCTGCGGATGTGCCCCCTGGAGCACGACGTCCACAGCGATGCGCTGTGCACCACAAGCAAAACCTTGGATCGCGCATGGCGCGCCACAACGTTCTGACGTCCGGCGCAAGCGCCGCAGGTACGCCGGTGCAATGCCGGGCGGCTGCGTCACCCCTCTCCCTCTCCCCCTCCCCATTCCGGTAGTGCCGAAGCAGGCGCTGTGTCGCTTTAATCACACCTTCACGACCACGCACATCTATGCAAATCATCGCCGGCACGGCCGATCAACTTCCTGCAGGTCTCCTGTTCGACATGGCGCGCTACCGTCACGCAGTCTTCGTGGAGCGGCTTGGCTGGCAACTGCAGCCGACCGGTCGGCTCGAACTCGACCAGTTCGACCGGCGGGACACTGTCTATGTGCTCGCCGTCAATGCAGCGGGCAAGCTGGTCGGTATGACACGGCTGCTACCGACCGCCCGCCCGTATCTGCTCGCGGACGTGTTTCCGCAGCTTCTGGGCGGCGCCCCCTTGCCGCGCTCGCCGCAGGTCTGGGAGCTTTCACGCTTCGCCGCGCTGGATCCCGAAGCCACCGCTTCACGCGCACAGCTCACTTTCGTGTCGCCACTGGCGCTCGACATCCTCTCCGTGGCGATGTCGGTGGCCGCGGACGAGGGGGCCACGCGATTGATCAGCGTGTCGCCCGTGGGCGTGGAACGCATCCTGCGCCATGCGGGCCTGGTCAACGAACGCGCCGGCCCGCCCATTCGCATCGAAGGGCGGCCGCTGGTGGCTTGCTGGATCAAGGTGCAGCGGGACTGGCGCCCGCTGCGCGAAGCCACTGCCGCCGCGCCGCCAACCGATACGAAAACGCCCAGCGTGCAGCGCCTCAACTGAGCAATCCCAGCTTGGTCGCACGCGCCACCGCAGCAAGCTTGTTGGCGGCGTCCAACCTGGAGACAGCGTTCTTCACGTGGAAATGCACCGTGTGCGCGGAGATGCCGAGGATCGCGGCCGCTTCCTCGCAGGTCTTGCCATCGGCCGACCACTTCAGCACCTCCACCTGCCGATCCGTGAGCGCAACGGCAGCGTCGTGCCGCGCGCGCGGAAGCCGTGACGAAAGAGTCATGTGCGCCAGGTTCGCGAGCCATCTGAGCAGCGGCTCGTGCGCAAGCAGTTCGCGTCGCGTGAGCTTCTCATGCGAGCGCGCAAGCGTGAGCATGCCCACGCGCCCGTGGCCGTCAAAACAGGACTGCGCCCAGCCAACGCACAGACCGAACGAGCGGGCCTCGGCCCACATCTGCGGCGCGTCCCGAAACAGCAGGTCGCTCCACACGAGCGGAACCATGCTGCGCGTGCCGTGCAGGACGGTTGGATCGATCCCAAGGTAGCCCTTGGACTGGTAGCGCTGGGCCCACCGGTCGTCGTAGTTGTTCATGGTGACGAACCGGGGGCGCGTGAAAGGCAACGGCAGGCGCATGCCGTACGCCCAGCGCTCGAAACCCAGGTGGCGCGCGGCCTTGCCAATGTGGTCAAAGGCTTCCTGCGCGCCTCTCGCCCGGTGGATTTCGACTTGCAGTTCCTCGATCCATTTCGCCATGACGCTTCCCCTCGGATTCGACCACGCAGACCGCCGTGCGACACAAAAACGGGCATGGCGCGAGAGGCCACGGATTGATCGCCAGCCGCCCATGCCACGGCAACGGGCTCCGTCCCCCGCGACCAGGGCCCCTGGACGTCACACCGCCCCCAAGTAGTCTGTGGGGCCGAGCTGGCGGATCCATCGACTACGATCGAAGCATGCCGCCTGATGCAACATACTAAACCAGATGGTTGAAATTTCAGAGGACCGGCTCGATGCAGTTTTTCATGCATTGTCCGACAGCACCCGCCGCACCATGCTGCGCCTGCTCGCGCAGGGCGAGTGCAGCATTGGTGAGCTGGCCGCGCCCTTTCCGATGTCGTTTGCGGGCGCCTCCAAGCACGTCAAATCGCTTGAGCAGGCGGGCTTGGTATCGCGCTCGGTACAGGGGCGCAATCATGTCTGCCGGCTAGAGGCAGACGCGTTGGGCGATGCTGAGGACTGGCTGCGGTTTTACGAGCATTTTTGGAGTACCCGGCTCGAGAAAGATGCTTCCCGCAGACCCACCTGATCTGGCGGCGAGTGATTCGCGAAGCGGGCGGGTGCGGCAATAGACATTGGCATCCTGAAGGGTGGTACAGCGCGACGAGCCCGTGCGACAGCCCAGGAGCGCTGGGGCAAACGCGAACTCGAGCGGCAGTTTCGCCTGGCGGCTTTCGCGCAGGCCGTGCTGACGCCCGCTCGGGTGTCACCGGCGGTGACACAACTTGATGGGCAGGCGGGAGCGGACCTGTGAGAACCCCGCCATCGGCGTCTTGCTCTGTGCCTCCAAAGACAACGAAGTCGTCGAGTACGCGCTCAGCCGCACGCTGTCACCGGCACTCGTGGCGCAATATCAGACACAGCTGCCCGACAAACAACTGCTCGCCGCCAAGCTGCACGAGTTCTACGGGCTCACGACCTTGGCGACCGACATGCCAATGGATCATTGAGCAATCTGCCCGCGATCGAAAATCCATAGGCCGCATCGCCGAATCGTTGTCCGAGGCTTCGGTTCAATCAATCGGGATGCCCGATCTACGGGTTATCGGTGCCATGGCCGGCCCGTGGGCCAGCTGCATGTTGCCGACTTTGATGGGGCCCAAATTTCGGTCAGGTCATTTCTCCTTTGTCGCGCTGGACGATGAGGAGCGCGCGGCGCCGAGCCTGCCCTCGGCGAGTAGCTCGCGCGTACGCTTGAGCGTTGACATGAGGGCTGCCTTGTAACCCTCGTCGCTGTCGAACTGCGCCTGTTCGGCCTGCTCCTCGGGACCATTCGGCTCTTTGCCGCGCAGGCCGATGTGGCAATAGACGCGAAGCTGAAGCTGGCCGGATGCGTCTTCAAACAGCTCATTGATGATGGTGCCTTCGCGCGGACCGGTGGCCTGGAAGAAGGTCACCTTGCGATCCGGCTCAAAACAGATGATCTCGCGCAGGTCCTGGCCTGCGATGGTGGCTTCGCGA
>JBDUCH010000453.1:0-2979 GCA_040003555.1 Variovorax sp.
TCGGCCGCCTGCGCAAAGCCCGCGTTGCGGAACGCGGCCAGCACGGCCGGCGCGGTGTCGGCCCGGCAGCTCACCAGCAGCCCGCCGCTGGTCTGCGGGTCGGCCACCAGCGTGCGTTGCCAGTCGGTTGCGGTGCCGGGCCATTCGATCTGTTCGCCATAGCCGGCCCAGTTGCGGCCTGAGGCACCGGTCACGATGCCCTGCTGCACAAACGGCACTGCGCTCGCGATCAACGGCAGCGCGTCGAGCGACACGTCGGCGCGCAGCCCGGAGCCCCTGCAGATTTCGAGCAGGTGGCCGGCCAGCCCGAAGCCGGTCACGTCGGTCATCGCATGCAGGCCGTCGAGCGCGGCGAGTTCGATGCCGACGCGGTTGAGTTGCGTGGTGTGGCGAATCATCTCGGCATAGCCAGCCGCATCCAGCAGCCCCTTCTTCAGCGCCGCCGAGAGAATGCCCACGCCCAGCGGCTTGCCGAGCACCAGCACGTCGCCCGCCTCGGCCGCGGAGTTGCGGCGCACCTTGTCCGGGTGCACCAGGCCGAGGCCGACCAGCCCGTAGATCGGCTCCAGCACGTCGATGCTGTGGCCGCCCGCAATCGGAATGCCGGCCTCGCGGCAGATGCTGGCGCCGCCTTCGAGCACGCGGCCGATCACCTCCGGCGGCAGCTTGTCGATCGGCATGCCCACCAGCGCCAGCGCCATGATCGGCGTGCCGCCCATCGCGTAGATGTCCGACAGCGCGTTGGTCGCCGCGATGCGGCCGAAGTCGTACGGGTCGTCGACGATCGGCGTGAAGAAGTCGGTGGTGGCAACCAGCGCCTGCGTGTCGTTGAGGCGGTACACCGCCGCGTCGTCGCTGGTCTCGGTGCCGACCAGCAGTTCGGGCGGCACCAGGCCTTGCGGTGCGCGTGCCAGAATCTCCGCCAGCAAGCCGGGGGCAATCTTGCAGCCGCAACCGCCTCCGTGTGAAAAACGTGTGAGAGCGATCGGTTCCATGATTCCCGGAAGAATAAACCCATGACCCAGCGCGGCCCCGTGCGCGTCGCAGACCGTCATGCGTTCGACGTGCTGATCGACGCGCGCTCGCCGGCCGAGTTCGCGCTCGACCACATCCCCGGCGCCATCAACTGCCCGGTGCTCGACGACGAGGAGCGCCGCATCGTCGGCACGCTCTACAAGCAGCAAGGCGCGTTCGAAGCCCGCCGCGTGGGTGGCGCGATGGTCGCGGCCAACCTGGCGCGGCACCTGAACGAGCGCTTTGCCGACAAGCCGCACACCTGGAAGCCGCTCGTGTACTGTTGGCGCGGCGGCCTGCGCAGCGGCTCGATGGTGACCTGGCTGCGCCTGGTCGGCTGGGACGCGCAGCAGCTCGCCGGCGGCTACAAGAGCTTTCGGCACCATGTGCTGGACCAACTCGCCGAATGCATTCCGCGCTTGCAGCTGCAGGTGATCTGCGGCGCCACCGGCAGCGCCAAGACGCGCGTGCTGCAGGCGCTGGCGGCGCGCGGTGCGCAGGTGCTGGATCTGGAAGAACTCGCGAAGCACAAGGGCTCGCTGCTCGGCGCCCTGCCCGGCGTGCCGCAGCCCTCGCAGAAAGCTTTCGAGACGCAGATCGCCACCGTGCTGGAACCCTTCGACCTCTCGCGAACCGTGTACGTCGAAGGCGAGAGCGCGCGCATCGGTCGCATCTCGCTGCCGATTCCGCTGGTGGCGCGCATGCGCGAAAGCGCCTGCATCGAGGTGCAGGCCACGCCCGCGGCGCGGCTGGCCTACCTGCTGCGCGACTACGCCTACCTCGGCGACGACCGCGAGGCGCTCGCCACGCAGCTCGGCCTGCTGAAGGAAATGCAGGGCAAGGAAACCGTGGGCCGCTGGCAAGCCTGGGCCCTTGCGGGTGAGCTGTCACCGCTGTTCGACGAGCTGATGCGCCTGCACTACGACCCGCACTACGCCCGATCGCAGGAGCGGCACTTCAGCCATTGGGCGCAGCGGCGCGCGGTGGCAGCCGACGATTTGTCGGACGCGGGCATTGCCGCCGTGGCCAACGCGGTGCTCGCGCTCGACGTGCCTCAGGCGTGAGCTGACGCCAGCCCGCGCCGCAGCCGGCCGCTGGCGATGTCGACCGCGACCACCATCGCGAACATCGCGAGGATCACCGTTGCCGCCTGCGCCTGCTGGAACAGCGAGAGGTGGAAGTACAGCATCTGCCCCAGCCCGCCCGCGCCCACGAAGCCCAGCACGGAGGCCATGCGGATGTTCATCTCCCAGCGGTAGAGCGTGTAGGCCAGCCACTGCGGCGCCACCAGCGGCAGGCTGCCGTAGGCAAAGGCCGTCGTGGCGCCGCTGCCGGCTTCGCGCAGCGCGCGCTCTGGCAGTGCCGGTGCGTTTTCCAGCGCCTCGCCGAAGAGCCGGCCAAACACGCCCGTGGTGTGGAGGGCCAGCGCCAACACGCCCGCGAACGGGCCGAGCCCTGCGGCCAGCACCATCAGCGCGGCCCACACCAGCTCGGGCACGCTGCGCAGCACGTTCAGGCAAAAGCGCGCGCCCTGCTTCGCCGTGCTGCCGAAGCGGCCCGAGGCCGGCAGCGCAAGCAACGCGCCGCCCAGCATCGCTAGCAAGGTGCCGAGCGCCGAGATCGCGAGCGTCTGCAGTGCGCCCCAACCCGTCTTGGCCAGGAAGGCCGGCGAAAGATCCGGCGGAAAGAACTCGGCCACGAACTTCGCCATGGCGCGCAGCGACTCGCCGGTGACCAGCCCGCGCACGTCGATGGCCAGGTAGGCGAAGCTCGACACGATCGCGAGCACCACCAAGACCAGCACCGTCACGCCGCGTGCGTTCATGCGAACACCTTGCGCAGCGTCGCGCTCAACGCATCCGCCAACAACACCAGCAACAGGAACACGACGAGGATGCTGCTCGCCTCGCCGCCGTTGAGCATCTTCATCGACTGGTCCATCAGCTGCCCCAGCCCGCCCGCGCC
>JBDUCH010000454.1:0-2974 GCA_040003555.1 Variovorax sp.
CAGGCCGATGATCTGCAGGTTCTTGTTGAGGTTGGCGTGCACCTGCTTGATGGTGTTGACCAGGTCGGTCAGCCCCTCGAGGGCGAAGTACTCGCACTGCATCGGCACGATCACGCCATGTGCGGCGCACAGGCCGTTGAGCGTGAGCAGGCTCAGCGAAGGCGGGCAATCGATCAGCACGAAGTCGTACTCGGCACCGACGGAGGCCAGCGCAGTGCGCAGACGTTTTTCGCGACGGTCGAGCGCAACCATTTCCACCTCGGCGCCAGCCAGCTCGCGGTTGGCGCCGAGCACGTCGTAGCCACACTTGTCGGCCCGGATTCTGGCCTCGGCCACGGTCGCCGATTCGAGCAGCACGTCATACACGGTGAGTTCGAGCTTGCGCTTGTCGATGCCCGAACCCATGGTCGCGTTGCCCTGCGGATCCAGGTCGATCATGAGCACGCGCTGCCCGACCCTGGCCAGGCCGGCGGCCAGATTCACCGTGGTGGTGGTCTTGCCGACCCCACCCTTCTGGTTGGCAATGCAGAAAATGCGGGCCATGCTTGCCTTCAGCGCGAGATCGCGAGCTTGACGCCGAAGGCGATCAAGAACACGCCGGCCAGCTTTCCGAGCGCGGCCGAGATGCGCGGATTGGCGCGCAGCCGCTCCGCAAGAAAGTGGGTCAGCAGCGTGGCGGCCAGCCCGTAGAGGAAGGTCAACACCGCGATGGTCAGCGCCATCACACCGAAAGTCGTGGCGCCCTGGTGCTGCGCCGGCTCGATGAAGAGCGGGAAGAAGGCCATGTAGAACACGATGGCCTTGGGATTCAGCAAAGTGATCGTCAACGCCTGCCGAAAATACTGGCGCGGGCGGATGTTCAGGATCGGCGCCGCGCCGGGTTTGGCCGTGAGCATCCTGAAGCCAAGCCAGGCCAGGTAGGCCGCGCCCAACCACTGGACGGCGTGAAAGACCCTCGGGTAGGCGCCCAGCAAAGCGGCGATGCCGGCGACGGCGGCCCACATCAGCACCTGGTCGCCGGCGATCACGCCCAGGGTGGCGGCCAGGCCGCCGCGGATGCCTCCCTTGCTGGTGGAAGTGAGCAGCGCGAGATTGCCCGGGCCGGGAATCGCAAGAAACACAACGATGGCTGCGACGAACGCGCCGTAATCAGCGATGCCGAACATGGGATGGCCTCAATGGCTGGAGGAAAGGGGGAACCCGGAGTGTACGCAAGGCCGCCGTGCTCCGGCCTCGCGAAGACCCCGTCCAGACGCTAAAAGGCGAGAAAAATCAGGCCGCCAACGGCTGCTTGGGGCGCGCCCACACAATGCAACGCTCGGCGTCCAGCCCGGGCACCGTCAACTGTTCCACGTGAAACACATCGACGCCGCCCGCCAGTGCAGCGAGTTCGTCCGTCGGCGCCTTGCCCTTCATGGCAAGCCAAAGGCCACCCGGTGTGACGAGCTGCCGGGAGCCGTTGAAGAAGTCGGCCAACGACGCAAAGGCCCGCGAACTCACGATGTCGTACCGCCCTTGCAGGGATTCGACCCGCGCGTGCAGACCGCGCAGATTGGGCAACGCCAGCTCCGCCGCGACCTGCTGAACGAAGGCGGCCTTCTTCGCCACCGCATCCAGGCAGCTCACGTCGATATCGTCTCGAAGAATGGCGATGACCACGCCAGGCAATCCGGCGCCCGCGCCCACATCGATGAGCTTGCCGGCGCCCGGCCACACTCGGCCCAGCGGCGCGATCACGGCCAGACTGTCGAGCAGGTGGTGCGTCAGCACAGACTGCGGATCGCGCAGCGCCGTCAGGTTGTAGACCTTGTTCCACTTGAGAATCAACGCGGCATAGGCCAGCAGGCGCTCCGACTGGCGGTCGGTCAGCAGCAAGCCCAAAGCCGCCGCGCCCTCGCGCAGCGCGGCTTCTTGCGGCGTCATTCCGTCAGCTCGGCCGCAGCCGTGTTGAAGGCGCGGTGCCCGCCTTTGCGCAAATGAATCATCAACAGCGAGATGGCGGCCGGCGTCACGCCCGAGATCCGCGAGGCCAGGCCCAGCGTCTCAGGCCGATGCTTGGTCAACTTCTGCCGCACTTCGAAGCTCAGGGCTGCAACCTGGCCATAGTCGAAGTCGACCGGGAGCTTCAGGTTCTCGAAATGCGCCGCGCGTTGCACTTCATCGTGCTGGCGATCGATGTAACCGGAATACTTGGCTGCGATCTCGATCTGCTCGATTTCGGTCGCGCCGAGGGTTGCGCCCTCCTCCGCGGCGTACTTGCCGCCGTCCAGCGACATCAAGGCGCCGTAACTCACATCGGGCCGGCGCAGCAGGTCAGCTAGGTTGTATTCGTGTTCGATCACCTTGCCGAGCACCCGTTCGGACTCAGCCGCCGGCAAGTTGCGCGGGTTGACCCAGATCGCCTTGAGCCGCTCTGTTTCACGTGAAACAGCGTCGCGCTTGCGCGCAAACGCATTCCAGCGCGCATCGTCGACCAGGCCCAGTTTGCGCCCCGCTTCGGTCAAACGCATGTCGGCGTTGTCCTCGCGCAGTTGCAGGCGGAACTCGGCCCGGCTGGTGAACATGCGGTACGGCTCGGTCACCCCCTTGGTGATCAGATCGTCGACCAGCACGCCAAGGTAGGCTTGGTCGCGCCCCGGCAGCCACGCCTCTTCGCCGCGACATCGCAGTGCAGCGTTGATGCCAGCAAACAAGCCTTGCGCCGCCGCTTCTTCGTAGCCGGTGGTGCCATTGATCTGGCCGGCGAAAAACAGCCCCTGGATCGCCCGCGTCTCAAAACTCGTCTTCAGTGCGCGCGGGTCGAAGTAGTCGTACTCGATCGCGTAGCCCGGCCGCAGGATGTGCGCATTCTCCAGCCCGGCCATCGACCGCACCAGCTGGTATTGAATGTCGAACGGCAGGCTGGTCGAGATTCCGTTCGGGTAGTACTCGTTGGTGGTCAGGCCTTCGGGCTCCAGAAAGATCTGGTGGCTTT
>JBDUCH010000007.1:0-31333 GCA_040003555.1 Variovorax sp.
GATCATCTGCACGCCGGTCGGCACGCCGACCTTCAGCACCGTCTTCAGGATCTTCGGGTCGATGCGCAGGTGCCGCGCAAACTCGGCATCGGGCGCAAGCGGGCTCTTGCGGGCGCGCAGCCGAAAGCCCAGCCAGGTGGTCGCGACCACGAACGACACAACCGTCGCCGCCGCGCCGCTCGCCACACCGAGCCGGGGCAAACCGCCCCAACCCTGGATCAGTGCCGGCGTCAGCACCAGCCCGATGCAGGTGGAAATGAGCAGCGTGAAAAGCGGCGTGACCGTGTCGCCCACGCCGCGCAGCATGGCCGTGGACAGCAGGAACACGAACAACCCCGGCATCGCGATCAGCATGATGCGGGCGTAGCGCGTCGCATCGGCCAGGATGTCGGGCGGCGTGCCGAGCGCGGCAAGCAAGGGCGTGGTGAAGGCACCGCCGAACACCGCCACCAGCAGGCCGAAGGCAATGCCGACCGAGAGCGTGGTGCCGGCCACGACCTTGACCTTGGCGATGTCGCGTGCGCCCCAGGCCTGGCCGATCAGCACCGACGCGCCGGCGCCAAGGCCGATCGTGAAGGCGATGAAGAAGAACATCACTGGAAAGAAGCTGGACACCGCCGCCAGCGCGCCGACGCCGATCATCTGGCCAACATAGACGTTGTTCAGCGTGCCCGAGAGCGACTGCAGGATGTTGCTGAGCAGCATCGGCGCCAGGAACACCAGAAAAGTCTTCCAGAGCGGGCGGCCTTCCACGTCGCCACGGCCGCGTGGCGGCGCGGCCGCTTTACCGGCAACGCGCAGGTCAGCGGGCTCGAGTTCGTCGCGGCGCTTCATGCGGCCTCACCCCAGGCGGCGGCCGAGAGTTTGTCCAGATGCGTTCGCACATCGTCCGGCCAGCTCGCAACGAGCGGCTCGAAGCGTTCGCGTTGCCCGGCGAACAGGGCCCGCGAGGCTTCCTCGAAGCCCGGCAGGTGGCCCGCGATGGCGCTCATGAAGCGGTAGGTGGCTTCGCGCGAGGCACGCACCGTGTCGCGGTCGGCGTGCACGCGGCGCGCATCTTCGACCAGCTTGCGCAGCGCAACCGAGGCGCCGCCAGGCTGGCGATTGAGCCAATCCCAGTGGCGCGGGAGCAGTGTGACCTCGCGCGGCACCACGCCCAGTTTGGGCCGGCCGACCGCGCGGGCAGAGGGCTCGGCGGCGCTGTCGGCCGCCGCAAGAGGCGCGTTGACGCGCAGATCGAGATCGAGGGGTTCACCGGTGGTGTCATCGAAGACGAACACCGGCATCGTGTCGGCGCGGTGCCGCAGTTGGGTGATCACCTCGGCGCGCGTTCCGGCGGCAATGCGCTGGAAATCTGCGAAGGCGGTGAAGGTCGGGGAAGTGGGATCGATCAACATCGCCGAATTTTATCCGGGCAAAACACAAAATTCAATATACCCGGGTAAAAATAGATGCAACCTTAATTAATCGGCGCGCCCGAGCAACTTGCGCCACCAGCGCCGCACGCCGGCCTTGAGCGCGCGTACCGTTCGCCAGGGCGCACTTTCGCGCAAGGCGGTCAGCACGTTGTCCTTCCAGTTTTTCCAGCGCGGATACCAGCGCGCGAACAACGGAATTCGCATCAGCGCTGGCAGCGTGAGCTGAAACAGCCGTGCCACCACCGCGGTGCCCGCGAGCTTGGCGCCAATCAGCAGCACCAGGCCGCTGGTGTAGTGGCCGCGGCCGAACAGGTAGAGCGCCAGCAGCTTGACCGGAAACAGCGCGACCACCGGCGCAAAGAACACCAGCAACGCGCCCCACGGCGGCAGCCCGGCCAACTTGCGCTCGAGCCGCGCCCACAGCGGCAACCGCCCGAGTTGCGCCACCAGGGCCGCCAAGGGTGCCCAGCCCCATTCCTCGAACAGCAACACCGGCACCAGCAAGGCAGTAAGCAGGGCGCGCAGCAAGCTGCGAAGCGACGGGCGGGACGAGGGTTTCATGGACCTGCCAGGCGTTGCCGCAAGCTCGCGATGACAGGCGCCAGCAGTCGGCGCGGTCGCATCGGCGTGAACAGATGCATCTCGTAGCGCGGAAGGGCCTCGCGCAGTCGCAGCGGCACAACCTTGCCTTTCGCCGCACTCTCGAGCAGCGCCGGATGAGGGAGCACGCCGAGCAATTCGCTGTCGGCCATCAGGTGCAGAAGGCTGGCGTAGTCGGGACATGACGCCACCACACGGGGCACCCGCATCCGTCGGACGGCAAATGCCTCATGCAGCACGTCCACCGGCCCGCTCACGCTGGGCCCGACGATCGCCCATGACGCGGCCTGCAGTTCCTCCAGTGATTGCGCCTTGGCCAAAGGGTGCGCGCGGCAGGCGTAGGCCAGCGGCGTGATCTGGTACAGCGGCTGGCAGGCCAGGCCGGTGGCGGGATACCCACGAGGCAGCGGTGAAATCACCAGGTCGAGTTCGCCACCCTGCAACTTTGCAAGCATGCGGCCTTCGTCGGCGCTTGACATGTCGAGGCGACGGCGAGGGTGGTCGTGGCACCAGCCGAAGTGCAAGGCCGGGCCGCAGACCAGGGCGGCGGAGGGTGTGGCCCCGACGCGCAGCGTGTCGCGATGCGCCGGAACGGCAGGCCCCGTCCCAAGCGCGTCGATCCGCGCTGCGAGATCCCGGCTTTTCAACGCCGCCTGCAACGCTGCCTCGGTGGGCAGCAGCCTGCGCCCGGTTGGAACGAAGAGCGGCGTGTCGAACTCTTGCTGCAGTTGCCGCATGCCGTGGCTGATCGCCGGCTGCGACACGCCGCCGGCCCGCGCCGCAGCAGCAAAGCTGCCATGTTCGACCACCAGGCCGAGGTACTGCAAGTAGCGCAAATTCATAAACACGTCTTATGGATTGCCTGCCATTCTGACTTGTCGGCCGGTGCAGTGTCTGGAACGATTCGGCCTCACAACTGACAAGGAGCTCACACATGAGTCAAGGCCAACTGGATACGGTGCGCAACTACCTGCGGTACCTGCATGCAAGCGACACTGCAGGACTGGTTTCCACTTTCGAGGACGACGGCGTCGTGCATTCTCCGTTTCTCGGCAGCATGAAGGCGCGCGACTTCTTTCCCAAGTTGGCGCAGGCATCGCGCCAGAGCGTGATCACGCTGCTCGACTTGTTCGCGTCGGTGCAGCCTGTGGAAGGCACAGTGCGCGTGGCGGCCTACTTCCGCTACGACTGGACGCTGAGCGACGGAAGGCTGGTCGACTTCACCTGCGTGGACGTGTTCGGTTTTCGGCCCGGCAGCGATCGCATCGACAGCATGCACATCGTCTACGACACGCATCCGCTGCGCGAGCGGGTGGGTGACAAGTACGCGCCAAACCCGGTGTCGGACGCCTAGCCTGCGCGAGGCCGCACCGCCGCCACCGGAAAGTCCGGCACGCCCTGCGGCACGATGGTGACCGGCGACTGCTTGCCACGGGTCATCTCCTTCACCCGCTCGGACACGTAGAGGTCGAGCATCTTGTGGGTGACGCGGCCGGAGCCGGCGAAGTCGGCCTTGCCGTTCATGCCTTCGACCACGGCGAGCGTGAAGGCGCCGTTGCCCCAGCGCGTGGACTCCTGCGCGAACTGCCGGCCGGTGGAGGCGGCGAACACGATGACACCGTTCTCGGCGCTCGAGAGTTCGTTGACCATCGCCGTCAGATCGCGCGGCATGGCGCGCCGGGCCGTGCCGAAGACATTGCCCGCGTGACAGGTGTCGATGAAGAACAGCACTTTGCCCGGCAGCGCCGTGACGGTGTTGCGGATCTCGGTGAAAATGACGCCGGTGCGCTTGAGGCGATCCGCATCGGCGTCCTGCGGCAGGTAGTAGTAGACGCCGTCGTCGTCGTTCACGCCGTGCCCAGCCAGGAACACGACGGCAACGTCCCGCGCGGTGGCCTGTCGGCGGATCCATTCCAGGCCTTCCAGCACATCGTCGCGTTTCGCCTTGGCGTCGGTGAGCAGGCGCACTTCCACCTTGCGATACAGCTGGCTTTCCTGCTGCTGGAACACGCGGCTGAAGTCGGTCGCATCCTTCGCTGCGTAGTCGAGCTGATAGTCGGGGCTGGCGTACTTGCTGACACCGATGGCCAGCACGTAGAGCGCCGGTCGCAGGTCTGCGTCGCCGGCCGGCGCGACGCGCGGGGGCGGCACCGGAGCAGCGGGAGCAGCGGGAGCAGGTGCCGCGGGTGGCGCAGCGGGTGGTGCCACCGCCACCGGCGGTGCGGCAGCGACAACCGGCTCTGCCGGCGCGCGCGCACCGCTCCAGCGCAGGCGCACGGTCGCGGGGGTCGAGAACCCGTTGCGGTTCTCGGCGAACAGCATGAGCTCGGCGTCTTCGGGCGGCAGCACGATGCGCTGCTCGTAGCGCCGCAGCAGCACATCGCCATCGACGGCCTTGTCGAGCCAGCCCGCAGCGCTCGCTTCCGGCAGCTTGAAGATCTGGCCATTGCGCCGCGCGGCGAGCTCCAGCACCGGCGCGCCGGGCACGGTGCGCACCTCCACGCGCAGCACGACTTCGCGGCTGTTGAACACGCCGCCGTCGCCCGGCAACAGCACCGTCACCACGGGCGGCACCTCGGCCACCGGAGTCGGCGCGACGGCCACGGGCTGCTTGCGGCCGGCCTCCTGGTTGGCGGTGACGACCGCGGTCTGCGCATCGCTGGTGCTGATCACCCGGGCGATCACGTCGGGGCGAAAGTAGCTCGCCCGAAAGCGCGAGCCCGGAAAGAAATCGGCGGCACGCGACGGGCCGTTGTCTACCTGCCAGCCGAACAGATCCTCACCGCCCGGGCTGGCGGCGTAGAAGCCGCGCGGCGTCCATGCGACCCAGCGCTTGCCGTCGGCGTGCGGCAGCAGTGCCAGCTGCTCGCTGCCGTCGCTGGTGCGATACCAACGCACCGTTCCGTCCGCGAAGCCCGCGACCACCCAGCGCCCGTCGGCGCTGAGGTTGACCTGCCAGGTGCTGCCGGGTGCGGGGGTGCGCCACTGCAGCGTGCCGTCGGCCCGGTAGTAGCGCAGGAAAAAGCTGGTGCCCAGGGCAAAGCCGCTGCCGTCGCCCGCGACCGTGGCGCTCAGCGACAGTTCGTTGTCGGCCAGCGGCAGCGGCTTGCGGTTCACCATGGGCTGCTGGCTTTCGAACCACTGCTCCAGCGCAACGCCGCGCACACTGGCCTGCGGCGCGCTCCACTGCGGATCGGCTTCGGACCATTCGGCATTGCGCAGGTCGAAGGCGCGCGTACCCGCGGTGCCGACCGGGAAGGCGAGGGCACCGCCATCGCGGGCGACGCGAAAGCCCGAGCGCGGGCCGCGCAGATCGGTGAGCCCACTGGCCACCGTGCCCGCCTGCGGCGCGGCGCCGGCGAGGGCAGTTGCCGTCTGGAACACGACAGGTTCGCCAGCGGTGCCCAGCAGGCCCCAGGACGCATCCGTCGCCGCGAACGCGATGCGGCCGTTCCGCAACGGCGCGAGGCCGGCCACTGAATCCCTCGCAATCAGCGTGTCGGCCGGCACACCGAACGCACCCGCGCCGGCCACGGGCCAGCGTCGCAGCAAATGCCGCCCATCGCCACGCTTCCAGGTGCCGGCCGCATAAAGCGTGCGGCCGTCGGCCGACCAGGCCACCGTGCTCAGCGCGCCGCCGGCATTGCCTTCGGTGCTGCCGGCGGCAGAAGGAGGCGGTAGCGGCGCCAGGGTCGATGACGCGAGCAGCCGCACGGCCGAGGCGTCGCCGAAGCCCAGCGCAAGGCTCTGGCCGTCCGGCGAAAACGCGATCCCGAAAGGCTGCATGCCGCCTTCGACCCGCACCGCCTTGACCAGGGCCAGGCGCCGCTCGGCACCGCCCGAGACCGCATAGCTGCGCACCTGGCCATCGAAGCTGGTGGTGGCGAACTGGCGGCCATCGGCGGAGAAAGCGCTGCCATAGGATTCAGCGCCGTAGGCGGCGTCGCTGGCCGTTTCGCGGCTGGTGCGCCATCCGTCCGTGCTCGAGTACAGACGCACGCCGTTGCGGCCCCACAGGCTGATGGCCAGTGCGCGCCCATCCGGCGCGAAGACCAGGCGGGTCACCACGTCCGGCAACCCGGTAATGCGCTGCACCAGCCCGCCCGTGCCGCGGTCGAACACATACACGTCGTTGGTGGCCGACCAGCCGCCCACCGCGACCACGCCCGCATCCGGCGTGATGGCTGCGGCAAAGAGCTTGCCGTCGCTGCCCGCCGCCGACGTCGGTCTCAGGGTTCGCAGCAGGCGCCCGGTTTCGCTCTCCCAGATGCGGGCCGTCTTGTCTTCGCCAGCGGTCACCACGTAGCGCCCGGCGGCGTCGGAGGCAATGGCCCGGATGGCGCCCGAATGCGCGCCGGTCTCGATGCGCAACTGGGGCGGTGCCCCGGCGCTGCTGCCCGTCTGCGCCAGGCCTAGGGCTACCGTGCCGGCCAGACATGCCCCGGCCAGCCAATGGCGCAGCAGGGGTGAATGCATGGCAAGGTGGGTCACGTCATGTTGCTGTGCACGGTTGCGGCTTGAATTCGGTGCGGCGATCCAGCAGATCCGAGCCGTCGTCCTTGCCTGTGCCCACCAACGGTTGCCGCGAGCCGTAGCCTTGGGCGTTGAAGCGCGTCACGAGATCCCTGCGCTCGCGCACCAGCCGCTGCTTGACGTATTCGGCGCGCTGCAGCGAAAGACGCTGGTTCAGTTCCGCCGAGCCCGTGCGGCTGGTGTGGCCCGCAATTTCGTAGCAGCCCGGGGTGGCCCGTGTCGTCTGGCGGGCCACTTCGCGCAGCCAGCTGTCATAAGGCACACGGTCGTGCGCAAAGCTGGCCGCGCCGGCCTCGAAGTTGAAGTTCACCGCAAACCGGTTGTTGACGACGCCGTACTCCACCAGCCGTGCGAACGAGCGCATGGCCGGCTCGCGCCGGGCCAGCCGGTAGTTGCTGAGATAGAGACCGGTGTGCACGCGCGGCTGGTCGCCAGCCGGGTTGCGCAGCAGCGCGGTGAACAGCGCAAGCGACTCGCGGTACTGCCTGCTGTTGTAGGCCGAGATGGCGCCGTCGATGGCCGTGGCGGCGCTGATCTTGTCGTAGTAGGCCGCATTGATCGGGTCGCCTGCCTTGGTGCCCTGGCAGGTCTTGACATAGCCTTCAACGATCTTGTCGGCCACCCAGATGGGCGCATCCTTGAAGTAGGCCAGCGGCGTGGCATCCACACCCGCCGTCTGCGAGCGTGCGAAGCCCTTGCTGACGATCTTGCCGGTCTTGAGATCCGCCAGCGCAAAGCAGATGCGGTAGGCATCCTTCTCGCCATCGCTCTTGCCCAGCAGGTTGATCGGCGTGAAGGTGCCGATGAAGATCAGCGGCGCGGCAGCCACGTTGGCCGCATTGAAGGGCTTCATCTCGTAGCGGGGATAGTCGCTGGCGACGATACCCGCCACGCGTTTTTCCATTGCCGCGGTGCCCACGGTCTGCATGCCGGTGGTGCCATCGACCAGTGGATCCACCACCACGGTGTAGGTCTGGCCGGGTGCGAGCTGGGCATTGCCGAAGACCTCGCGGGCCGCCTGCGCCACCGCCTGCTCATAAGCCACCGCGACCGGTGGCGGCGGAGCAACTGGCGTCGCCGGGGGCGGTGCGACCGTGACCACGGCTGCGACCGGCGGCGGCGGTGCCGGCGGCGGAGGAGGCGGTTTTTTGGCCGCGCACCCCGCCAGCGCGAGCAGCGTGACGAATGCGCCGGTGCCAACCCATGCAGCCACACGCTCGGTATGAAGCCCGATCATCTTCTTGCTCATTGCGCGCTCCTTCAGAAGGTCGAACGAACACTTTAGCGCTCAGGAGCGGTTGCCGGTGAACTCATTCATACCCCGAACAGGGGGCGCCGCCGGGCAGGATGGGTATGGCAAACTTCTGCGCTTTACCCGCGCTGCGATTGGCGGCGCGCGCCCAGGGACACGCCTCAGACATGCAGAAAATCATTCGCCAGCTCGCGGCCGAGATCAAGGTCGGCGAGCATCAGGTGAAGGCCGCCATCGACTTGCTCGACGGCGGCGCCACGGTTCCGTTCATTGCCCGCTACCGCAAGGAGGCCACCGACGGCCTCGACGACATCCAGCTGCGCGAACTCGAGGCGCGCCTGTCGTACCTGCGCGAGCTCGAAGACCGCCGTGCCGCGGTTCTGAAGAGCATCGACGAGCAGGGCAAGCTCACGTCCGAACTGCGCGCCGCGATCCAGTTCGCGCCGACCAAGCAGGAGCTGGAAGACCTGTACCTGCCGTTCAAGCAGAAGCGCCGCACCAAGGGCCAGATCGCGCGCGAGTTCGGTATCGAGCCTCTGGCCGACAAGCTGCTGGCTGACCCGATGCTCGACCCGGCTGCCGAGGCGAAGGCCTTCCTAAAGCCGGCGACCACTCTGGACGACGGCAAGCCGGGCCCCGATTTTTCGACCGTGCCGGCCGTGCTCGATGGCGTGCGCGACATCCTCTCGGAGCGCTGGGCCGAAGACGCTGCACTGGTGCAAAGCCTGCGCGAGTGGCTCTGGAACGAAGGCTTGCTCAAGTCCACCCTGATGGCCGGCAAGGACGAGAACAACGCCGACGTGTCCAAGTTCCGCGACTACTTCGACTATGACGAGCCGATCGGCCGCGTGCCGTCGCATCGCGCACTGGCCGTGTTCCGCGGGCGCACGCTTGAAATCCTCGATGCCAAGCTGGTGCTGCCGGTCGAGCCCGAGCCGGGCAAGCCGTCGATCGCCGAAGGCAAGATCGCGCTGCACCTCGGCTGGAGCCACGCGGCGCGGCCGGCCGACGACCTGATCCGCAAGGCGGTGGCCTGGACGTGGCGCGTCAAGCTGTCGCTCTCGACCGAGCGCGACCTGTTCACGCGGCTGCGCGAGGACGCCGAGAAAGTGGCGATCAAGGTGTTCGCCGACAACCTGCGCGACCTGCTGCTGGCCGCGCCGGCCGGCCCGCGCGTCGTGCTCGGACTCGATCCGGGCATTCGCACCGGCGTCAAGGTGGCGGTGGTGGACGGCACCGGCAAGCTGGTCGAGACTTCCACCGTCTTTCCGCACGAGCCGCGCAAGGACTGGGAGGGCTCGCTGCACACGCTGGGCAAGCTGTGCGCCAAACACGGCGTGAACCTGATTGCGATCGGCAACGGCACCGCAAGCCGCGAGACCGACAAGCTGGCCGGCGACCTGATCAAGCTGCTCGGCAAGATGGCCGCGCAGGCCGGCGCACCCGAGATGAAGATCGACAAGGTGGTGGTGAGCGAAGCCGGCGCCTCGGTGTACTCGGCCAGCGAGTTCGCCTCGCAGGAGATGCCCGACGTGGACGTGAGCCTGCGCGGTGCCGCGAGCATCGCGCGGCGCCTGCAGGATCCGTTGGCCGAACTGGTGAAGATCGACCCGAAGAGCATCGGCGTCGGCCAGTACCAGCACGACGTCAACCAAAGCGAACTGGCCCGCACGCTGCATGCGGTGGTCGAGGATTGCGTGAACTCGGTCGGCGTCGACCTCAACACGGCCAGCGTGCCGCTGCTGAGCCGCGTTTCCGGCCTGTCGGGCAGCGTGGCGAAAGCCGTGGTGCGCTGGCGCGAGGCCAACGGCGCCTTCGCCACGCGCAAGCAGTTGCTCGACGTCACCGGCTTCGGTCCCAAGGCCTTCGAGCAGAGCGCCGGCTTCCTGCGCATCCGCGGCGGCGCCGATCCGCTCGACGTCACCGGCGTGCACCCCGAAACCTATCCGCTGGTCGAGCAGATCATCGCCAAGACCGGCAAGCCGATTTCCGAGCTGATGGGCCGCGCCGACATGCTGAAGACACTCAAGCCCGAGCTGTTCGCCAACGAGAAGTTCGGCGTCGTCACGGTCAAGGACATCCTCGGCGAACTCGAAAAGCCCGGCCGCGATCCGCGTCCCGACTTCAAGGTGGCGCGCTTCAACGACGGCGTTGAAGACATCAAGGATCTGGTCGAAGGCATGGTGCTCGAAGGCACGGTGAGCAACGTCGCCCAGTTCGGCGCCTTCATCGACATCGGCGTGCACCAGGATGGCCTGGTGCATGTGAGCCAGCTCGCCAACAAGTTCGTCGAAGACGCACGCGAGATCGTCAAGACCGGCGACATCGTGCGCGTCAAGGTGATGGAGGTCGACGTCGCGCGCAAGCGCATCGGCCTGTCGATGAGGCTCGACGCCGCGCCGGCGCGCCGCGACGGCCCGCGCGACAACCGCTTCGAAGGTGCGAGCCGCGGCCAGCAGCAGCCCGGTTCGCGCCGCGACAACGCGCCGCCGCCCGCGGGGCAGATGGCAAGCGCGTTCGCGAAGCTGCAGGGGCTGCGCAAGTAGCGTTCAGCGCGCGATTCCGACCGAGGCGATGAAGGCATCGACCGCCGCGGTGTAGGCACCGGGCCGGCCGAGCTCGGCATTGATCTGCGCATGCGACAGGTCTTGCGGCAGAACCTCGGCACGACCGCCGGATGCGATCGTCTTGTTGGCAAAGGCGCGTGATTGCGCGCACGGGTCGTCGCGCCGCTGCGACGAACACACCAGCAGCATCGGTAACGCGCCCCGTGACAGCTGCGCGGTGGGTGACGCACTGCGCCAGACCTCCGGGTCGGCGCCGAAGGCACGGTCGTAGAAGCGCAGGTGCGGCCGCTGCATCAGGCCTGCGGTGTCGAGCGCGGCGCTGTCGAGCACCACCGTGCCGCGCCAGGGCGCCGCGCCTTGCGCCGCAGCCAGCGCCGGACGGGCGCTCAGCAGCGCAACCAGGTGAGCGCCGGCCGAATGGCCCATCAATACCACCCGCGAAGGGTCGCCGCCCCATGATTGCGCCCGTTGTTGCACCGTGGCCAGCGCGCGCGCGACGTCTGCGGCCTGCGTCGGCGGATCGGCCTCGGGCACCAGGCGGTAGTTGACCGACACCAGGATGAAACCCCGGTCGCGCACCCAGTGGGCGAATTTCTGTTCGACCACCTGCGGCAGCGCCTTGTTGCCGATCATCCAGGCACCGCCGTGCACCACGAGCAGCACCGGCGCCCGGTCTGCCCTGGCCGGCAGGTAGACATCCATGCGCTGCCGGGGCGCCGGGCCGTAGGCGAGGTCGGGCAGGTCGGGTGTCTGCGCGAACCCGAGCAGCGGTGCGGATGCGACTAGCAGGGCATACAACGCTTTCATCATGGCGATGCTTTCGGCGCGCCGAAGACGACGGCGAACCTGGCGCGCCACCCTCGTGCGCACCAGAGGTCGCGTCCGAGGTTGTGCCACTCGTGCGAGGCGATCCGCAGCGGGTTGTACGTGTTCAGTGGCGTTGTGAGTCCGTAGCGGATCTGCACGTCGTCGCGCTCGTCCACGAACGTTCCGAACAGGCGATCGAACACGATCAGAACACCGCCGTAGTTGCAGTCCAGGTACTCGGGGTTCGAGGCGTGGTGCACCTTGTGATGCGTCGGCGTGTTGAACACCCATTCGAACCAGCCCAGCCGCGGCAGCCAGGGCGCGTGCAGCCAGAACTGGTAGAGCAGGTTGACAGCGAGCGCGCCGACCACGGCCAGCGGCGGAAAGCCGAGCCAGACCAGCGGCGCGAAGAACAGGGTGGCGCCGGTCAGCTTGCCCGTCCAGCCGAGGCGCAGTGCGGCCGCCAGCGTGAGTTCGTTGGGCGAGTGGTGCACCGCGTGCGTGGCCCAGAACCAGCGCACCCGGTGCGCGGCGCGGTGGTAGCCGTAATAGAAGAATTCCTGGCCGATGAACAGCAGCGCGAACGCCGCCGGCGTTGCCAGTTCGATGGAGTGGACGCGGTGGGCATGCGCCCAGGCGAGCACTGGCGCGGCGATCGAAAGGCCGACTGCATCGACCGCCCGGCGGCCGACGGCATCCGCCAGCGAAGCGGCATAGGCCCGCCAGTCGTAGCTCGCGCGCCGCAGGAAAGTCTGCACCAGGCCTTCGAGCGTGGCGGCAGCCAGCACCAGCAGCAGCAGGCCTGCGAGCCAGGGCGCAAAGTCGGTGCCGCCGGCCTGGCGGAGGGCATCGAAGGACATGGTCGGCGCGCCCGGCTCAACGACAGGCGATCACGGCGCCGCTGGCGTTGTAGCAGGTGGAGCTGCGCGTTAGGCCGGTGGCGCTGTTGTACGCGCTACTGCTCTGCACGCTGTTGCCGGTGGCCGCGTTGGTGGCACTGGTGCTGCGGCTCTGCGTCACGTTGCCCGAGGCATCCCGCGTCGCGCTGCCGCTGCTCTGGAGGCTGCCCTGGGGGCCGCTGGCCTGGAGGCCGCTCCGGTGGCTGGCCGAACCATCCGGGTTCACCGTGGTGGTGCCGGCGCGCCGGGCGGTGCCGCCGTTCGGGCCCTGGCGGGCGGCCGCGGCGCCGTAAGTGGTGCCTGCGGCCGCATTGGCTCGGGCTCCGCGCACGCTGCCCGCGTCGGCCGGCAACGCGGCGAAGCCGGCCGAAGCGAGCAGGGCGCCCGACGCTGCAAGAGAAAGGATCCGGTTCATGGTGAAACTCCTGGTGGCGGCGCCGCACCGCGCGGCGCCATGCAGTCACTGTGGCGGCCAGATGTGAGCCGCGCATGGCAGATCCGGCCGTGTTGATGACCAGTCGTGACAGCGTGCGGAGGCCTGTCATGGTCTGTCACGAGTTCGCCGCAGCGCCGGGGCGTCACGCCCGACTACGATCGAAACATGACAGATCCGCTGGCCCGCATCCTGATTGCCGACGACGAGGCCGACCTGCGTCAGCTGCTGCAGCGCTACCTTGGCGACCAGGGTTATGCGGTGCGCACGGTGGAGAGCGCAGCGCCGCTCGACAAGCTGCTCGCGCGCGAACGCTTCGACGTGCTGGTGCTCGACGTGATGATGCCGGGCGAGGACGGTCTGGCGGTCTGCCGCCGGCTTCGCGCACAGGGCGAGACGATCCCGATCGTGATGCTCACCGCGCGCGGCGATCCGGTCGACCGCATCGTCGGGCTCGAGATGGGCGCCGACGACTACTTGCCCAAGCCGTTCAACCCGCGGGAGTTGCTGGCGCGCATCCAGGCGCTGGTGCGGCGCCAGCGCATGCTCGGCGTCCACAGCGGGCCGGCGCTTGAACAAGACAGCCTGGCGTTCGGTACGTTCGTGCTCTATCCGGGCGAGCGCCGGCTGGCGCGCGGGGGCATCGACGTGGCGCTGACCACCGGCGAGTTCACGCTGCTGCTGGCGCTGGCCCGGCACCCGAACCGGCCGTTGGGACGCGACCGCCTGATCGAACTGGCGCGCGGCCGCGAGCACGAGGCCACCGATCGCAGCATCGACGTGCAGGTGATGCGGCTGCGCAAGCTGATCGAAGTCGACCCGTCCCGGCCACGCCACATCCAGACGGTCTGGGGCGTGGGCTACGTGTTCGTGCCCGCGGGCAAGGCACGCGAATGAACTGGCGACCGCGCAGCCTGTTCGGCCGCAACGCGCTGTTGCTGGTGGCGCTGATCGTGATCGGCCAGCTCGGCAGCGCGCTGGTGGTGCGACAGATGGTGCTCAAGCCGCGGCTGGAGCAGGTTGCCGACAGCGTCGCGCGCAATGTCGGCGCAGTGCGGGCCGGCCTGGCGGTGTTGCCGCCGGCCCAGCGCACGGCTTTCGTCGACGCCTTCAACCAGCGGGCGCTGGCGGCGAGCGCGCGCGACAACGATGCGCCGACAACTGGTACACGTCTTCTGCTGCGGCCGCTGGAACGCCGCTTCGTCCAGTCGGTGTCGGCCCGCATCGCACAGCAAGGTGCCGAGGCGGTGTGGCGTCGGGAGGCCGGCGGCAGCCTGGCGCTGCGGCTGTCGTTCGACGGTGTCGACCACTGGGTCGTGATGCCCGGTATGCTGCCGGCGCGCGAGTTCACCGGCGCATGGCTCGCGGTGTCGATCGTCAGTGCGTTGCTGGCACTGGGCGGTGCACTGTGGCTTCAGCGCAGGTTGCACCGGCCGCTGGCGCGCGTGGTCGAAGCGGCTCGCACGCTGGCGCAGGGGCAAACGCCCGCGGCATTGCCCGAAGACGGGCCGACCGAAGTGGCGACACTCGGCCGCAGCTTCAACCAGCTGGTCGGCAGCCTGCAGCAGGCCGACCGCGAGCGCGCGTTGATGCTGGCGGGTGTGTCGCACGACTTGCGCACGCCGCTCACCAAGTTGCGCCTGGGCATCGAGATCCTGGGGCCCACGGCCGAGCGGGCGATCACGACCAGCATGACCCGCAGCGTCGAGGAGATGGATGCGATCGTCGGCCAGTTCCTCGACTTCGCGCGCAGCGACCACAGTGCCGAAGCGTTGGCAGCGTGTTCGATCGACGCGCTGGCCGCCGAGGTCGCGGTGGCCAGCGCCGACCACGGCAAGCCGCTGCAACTGGTCGCTGGCGGCGTACCCGCGGTGCCGCTGCGGGCTCTTGCGGTACGGCGCGTCATGACGAACCTGGTGGAGAACGCCTGGCGCCATGGCCTCGGGCCGGTCGAACTTGTCACGGGAGCGGAAGGAGCCACGGTCTGGTTCGAGGTGCGCGATCGCGGGGCCGGCATCGCGCCGGCCGAGGCCGAGGCACTGAAGCAACCGTTCCGGCGCGGCGAACATGCACGCGGCGGCCCGGCCGGCGCCGGGCTCGGCCTGGCGATTGTGCAGCGCGTGGTTCAGTCCCACGGCGGGCGCCTCGACCTATTGGCCCGCCACGGTGGCGGACTGTGCGCCCGGGTCATGTTGCCGTGCCCGTGATCTGCTATGCATTCGATAGCAGCGCAGGCCGGCCAGTGGTGCACCGGCGCACGATTTTTGCTAGAAGACTTCGATGAAAGCGCTCCGCATCTACGCCGGCCCGCTGGCCCGCGAGCACATTGCCCGGCACGGCCTGCTGCCGCAACACGTGCGCACCATTCCCGGTGCGGCGGGTGGCCCCAAGGGCCTGATCCTCGGGCCGATCGACCGTTTCCTGTTCGGTGAATGGCTGCCGCAATCGACGCAACCCGTACACCTGGTGGGCGCGTCCATCGGCGCCTGGCGGCTGGCCAATGCCTGCCTGAATGATGCGAAGACCGCGTTCGAGCAGTTCGAACATGGCTATATCCATCAGCACTTCGAGGTGCCGGCGGGCCAGAAGCGCATGACGGCCAGGCAGGTGAGCGTGCAGTTCGGCGAAGGGCTGCGCAGCTTCTACGGCGGCCGAGCCGCCGAAGTGCTGGGCCATCCGCGCTTTCGCCTGCACGTGATCGCCTCGCGCGGGCGCCACATCCTGGGGCGCGAGGGCAGGGTGCGCACGCCGGTGGGCTACCTCGGCGCGTTTGCCACTAACAGCTTGCATCGCCGCAGCCTGGGTGCCTGGCTGGAGCGCGTGGTGTTTTCCAGCCCCGGCGCGGCGCTGCCGTTCGGCACCAGCGACTTTCGCACGCGGCAGGTTGCCTTGCAGGAGGCCAACTTTGCGCCGGCGCTGCAGGCGTCGTGCTCGATCCCGTTCATGCTCGAAGCCGTGCACGACATCCCGGGCGCACCGCCCGGTGCCTATTGGGATGGCGGCATTACCGATTACCACCTGCACCTGGACTACGACAACGCCGACGGCATCGTGCTCTACCCGCACTTCCAGAAGGCGGTGGTGCCCGGTTGGCTCGACAAGGGCCTGAAATGGCGGCACCGCTCCACCGGTTTCCTCAACCGCATGGTGGTGCTCGCGCCCGACCCCGAATGGATCCGCACCTTGCCCAACGGGAAGCTGCCGGATCGCAACGACTTCATCCGCTTCGCGAACGACGCCGGTGCGCGTATCAACGCCTGGGCGCGTGCCGCGCGTGAGGCACAACGGCTTGCCGACGAACTCGCGCAGCGCCTGCAAAACAACGACATCGGTGAAATTCTTCCGCTGTAAAGGGCGGCGCGCCAGCAAAAGCGAGGAATAGGTCACACATTGGCGCCGGTTTGAGTTCCAACGGCTTAATTGCCTTTCATTTACAAGTGTTACAGACTGGCTTTGCCTTGCTCCTGTCACCCTCGAAAGGAACGCCCGTGGACTCTCTCATCGGTCAAGTGTTGACGCCCCAATATTCCATTGGGACGTCGGTTCTCTCCTACGTGATCTCGTTCTTCGGCTCGCTGGTTGCGCTGCTGTGCGCACACCGGCTGGTGCGCAGTGATGGATCGCTCGACAAGGGCATGCTGGCCTGCGCCGCGGTGTCGCTGGGGGGCATCGGAATCTGGTCGATGCACTTCATCGGCATGGTCGCGTACCGCTTGCCTGTCTCGATCGCGTACGACATCCCGCTGACCGCCTTGTCGCTGGTGGCGGCCATCGTGATTTCCGGCATCGCGCTGTACCTGGCGTCGGGCCACGGCCTCGGGCGGCGCAAGGGCTGGCTCTTGGGCAGCCTGCTGGCCGGGGTGGGCGTGTGCGTGATGCACTACATGGGCATGTTCGCCATGAACATGCGGGCGACCATGACGCTCGACCCGATGATCGTCGCAGGCTCGGCGGTCATCGCCGTCGGCGCGGCCGGTGCCGCGTTGTGGCTGGCCTTCAACCTCACGAAGGTGCTCGACCAGGTGGTTGCCGCCGCCGTCATGGGCGTGGCGGTGTGCTCGATGCACTATGTCGGAATGATGGCGGCCAACATGGTCTGCACGGCGCAGGCCCCGCTCAACCCGTTCGTCATCGGTGGCTCGAACATCGCGCTGGGCGTGTTCGGCATGTCGGGCGCGGTGCTGATCCTGATCTTCTGGGTGATGACGGGCCGCACGTTCGACGCGCCGGTTCGTACGCCGATCCGTGCAGCGCGCCGGGCCGCCTGAAGCCGAAGCCGAGGCCGGCGCCAGGTTCACCGCGGCGGAACCCACACCGCCACATAAGCCAGCCGCCGGTCGCGCAGCACCAGCAGCGCGACCGACTGCCCCACCGGGGTGAGCGCGACGGCGCGGACGAAGTCATCCACGCGTTCGAGCGTCACGGTGTTGACCGCCACCACGACATCGCCAGAGCGCAGGCCTTCGCTGCGAGCCGCTCCGAATGCCTCGCGCACGAGCAGGCCGGATTCGATGCGAAGCAACTGCCGCTGCGCCTTCGAGAGTTCACCGAGGGTCAGGCCCAGACCGTCGTCGCCGATGCGAACGGCGTCCGGGCGCGCCGGGTTCCGGATCGTCGTTTGCTCGGTCAGCGTTGCCGACAGCGTGAGTGCCGCTCCCCGGCGCCAGACGCCGAGCACGGCGCGGCTGCCGGGCGGGCGATCGGCAATGCGTTGCACGAGGTCGGCGAATTGATCGACGCGCACGCCGTCGAGCGCCGTCACGATGTCGCCTTGCGCGAGCCCGGCCGCCTGTGCCGGGCTGCGTGCGTCGACCTTCACAACCAGCGCGCCCGCCGCGTCGGTCAGCCCGAACGCGCCGACCAGCGCGGGCGTGACTTCCTGTAGTTCGGCGCCGAGCCAGGCCCGGCGCACCCGTCCGTCGCTTCGCAACTGCCCGGCCGTCTTTAGCGCGAGGTTGATCGGCACCGCAAAAGACAAGCCCATGTAGCCGCCGCTGCTGCCGCTGTAGATCATCGAATTGAGCGCCACGACCTCGCCCCACTCGTTGAAAAGCGGACTGCCGGAGCTGCCCGGATTGATGGCCACGTCGGTCTGGACGAAAGGGATGTCCCCGCCACCGGCAAGATACCGGTTCGTGGCGCTGACGACGCCGGCCGTGACGCTGCCGCGAAAACCGAACGGCGCGCCGATCGCAGCAACCCAGTCGCCCGCCGCAAGCCGGGCCGAGTCACCGAACGGCGCGACCGGCAGGCCGGCCGCCGCGATCTTCAGCAGCGCCACGTCGGTGCGCCTGTCGACGCCGATCACCCGCCCGGTGAAGCGGCGCCCGTCGGCCAGCCGGACTTGCGCCTCGTCGATGTCGGCCACCACGTGGGCGCTGGTGAGGATGAGCCCGTCGCTGGCGAGAATGACGCCGGACGCGAGATCGCGGATCTGGCCAGGCGCCAGGCTGGCCGGCAAGGGCGACGCCAGCCGGTCGGCGAAGTCGCTTTCGGGCGCAATCTCGAGGTCGGTGTCCGGTGCGCTCGCACCACGGGCGAAGCGCAGGGCCGTGATGTCGACCACCGAGGCCCTGCGGCTTTCGACCAGCGCCGCGAATCGGGGCGCATCGCGCCCTCGCGGTGCCGTGCCGGTGCTGCACGCACCCAGCGAACAGGCAAGCGCAACGGCCGCGAGAAGTTGACGCACTGCTTTTCCTTGATGGCAATCACGGGCGAATACTCGCCATCGACAGTGTCGTGGAACATGCCGGCTTTTGTATGCGGCCACAAGCTCATTTGTTGATCTTGCGCAGTACCGCAAGACAACGGATCTGCGAGGCTGTGGTCTACAGCCGGAGACCTGCCATGACCCACCGCGCCACGACCATCATCCGAGAGGAGCATGCCGCCCTGGCGGCGATGCTGCGTTCCATCCTGCTGCTGCTGGACCAGCATCGCCGGCAAGGCACGCTGCCGGACTTCGCGGCGCTGCGGGCCATGCTGTTCTACGTCGACGAATTTCCCGAGAAGCGCCATCACCGCAAGGAGTCGGAACTGCTGTTCCCGAAGCTGCGCGCGCGCACGCCGCTCTCTCGCGAGTTGCTCGACCGCCTGGACGACGACCACGAACGCGGCGAGCGCAAGATCCGCAACGTCGAACACGCCTTGCTGGGCTTCGAGATGCTCGGGGAGCCGCGCCGCGCGGCATTCGAAGAGGCGATGGAGCGCTACACCGATTTCTACCTCTCCCACATGGCGCTGGAAGAGCGCGAGATCCTGCCGCTGGCCGAACGCGTGCTGACGGATGCGGACTGGTCGGAGCTTGACGCCGCGTTCATTGCCAACCGGGATCCGATGACCGGCTGCGAACCCGAAACCGACTATCGCGCGCTCTTCACGCGCATCGTGAACATGGTGCCGGCGCCGATCGGTCTCGGCGTGGCCGCCTGATCGGCTACATCGACGCTTCGAGCATCTGCCGGTAGTCGTCGCGCGTCGCAAGGCGCGGATTGGTCTTGTGGCAGTGGTCGGCCATCGCGCCGTCGATCACCTTCTCGAACAGTTCGCTGGTCACGCCGACTTCGGCCAGGCCGCCCGGCAGGCCGAGCCGCGCATTCATGTCGCGGATGGCGTCACCCAGATCGCCCGCCGAGTCGAGGTGCATCGCTTGCGCCATGCGCAGCAGGCGCTGCTCTTTCTGCACCGACTCGGCACCCGCGTTGAAGTGGATCACCGCAGGCAGGAAGAGGGCGTTCAGCGTGCCATGGTGCAGGCGCGGGTCGACGCCGCCGAGGCTGTGGCTCAGCGAGTGCACGCAGCCCAGGCCCTTCTGGAATGCCATCGCGCCCTGCATCGAGGCGCTCATGAGGTTCATGCGCGCCTCGCGGTCGCTGCCGTCTTTGGTGGCGCGCTCGATGTGCAGCCAGGCGCGCTCGAGGCCGTCGAGGCCAATGCCGTCGGCCGGCGGGTTGAAGGCGGCCGACATAAAGGTTTCCATGCAGTGCGCGATCGCGTCCATGCCGGTGGCGGCGGTCAGCCGGGGCGGCAGGCCGAGCGTGAGTTCGGGGTCGCAAATGGCGGCCTTGGGCATCAGGAACCAGCTGTGGAAGCCGAGCTTGCGGTGGTCGTCCACGATGATGATGGCGCCACGCGCCACCTCGCTGCCGGTGCCGCTGGTGGTGGGCACGGCGATCAGCGGGGCCACGCGCTCGGTGATCTTGGGCGAGCCGCCTTCGATGGTGGCGTAGGTGGTGAGCGGGCCTTCGTGCGTGGCCGCGATCGCCACGCCCTTGGCACAGTCGATGGCCGAGCCGCCCCCGACCGCAATCAGTCCATCGCAACGCTGGCTGCGGTACAAGCCGACGGCCGCGCGTACAGCGGCTTCGGTCGGGTTCGAGGGCGTCTGGTCGAACACCGCCACCTCGAGATCGCCTAATGCATCGAGCGCTTTTTGCAGGACGCCCGCGGCGCGCACGCCGGCGTCGGTCACGATCATCGGCCGGTTGATGCCGATGCGCGCGCATTCGGACGACAGCAGCTTGATGGCGCCGAACTCGAACTGGATCTGGGTGAGGTACTGGATGAGGGCCATGGGAAATGTGGGGTGGCTGAACGGTACGATGCGGGCCGTCCAATCTAACAAAGAGGAGGCTGGCGTGAACCTGAAACATACCCTTGCCGCTGTCGCGCTCGGAACACTTCTTGCCGCCGGAGCCCGGGCCGAATGCTTGAGCGATGCCCGGGTGGGCGAGCTGGCGGCGTCCATCGCCGCGAAGACGCCGGCTGCCAACCCGCCCGAAGATCTCAGCGAGGCCGACGGAACCTGCACGCGCGCCAAGCTCAACAAGCTGCTGGCGGCGCGATACGGCGCGGTGATCGGCTACAAGGCCGGGCTCACGAACCCTGCCGTGCAGAAGCGCTTCAACTACGACAAGCCGGTTTGGGGCGCGCTCTACCAGGGCATGCTGCTCGACACCGGCGCGGTGGTCGATGCCGCCTTTGGCGCGCGTCCGCTGTTCGAGGCCGACTTGCTGGTGCGCGTGAAAAGCGAGGCGATCAACCGCGCCAGGACACCGGCCGAGGTGCTGGCCGCGATCGACCAGATCATTCCTTTCATCGAGTTGCCGGATCTCGCCGTGCAGGCGCCACCCAAGCTCAACGGCCCCGGCGTGGCGGCCATCAACGTGGGCGCGCGGCTGGGCGTAAAGGGTCTGCCGCTCCTGGTGCCGCAAGCCGATTTCGCGCAGGCCTTTTTGCTCGATGCGCTGCGCGACATGACAGTGCGCCTGACCGACGGCAAGGACGGCGCCGAAATTTCGCGCGGCAAAGGCTCCGACATCCTGGGGCACCCGCTCAACGCCGTGGTGTGGCTGGCCGACGCCCTGGGCAAGGAAGGCCTGGCGATGAAGCCGGGCGACCTGATCAGCCTGGGCTCGTTCTCGCCGCTCACGCCGCCCAGGCCCGGACTCAGCGTGCAGGCCACCTACGACGGCCTGCCGGGCGCGCAACCGGTGGTGGTGAACTTCAGGTGAGCGGCCGGATTCCGCCTCTTACGCCGAAGATGGCCGGCGTGGTCGAGCGCATGGCGCGCGCTGGCCATCCGCCGCTCGACGCACTCACGCCCGATCAGGCCAAGGCCGCCTACGAGAAGGGCGCGGGCGTGCTCGAGGTTCCGAAGCCCGCGCTGGAGCGGGTCGACGATTTCAGCATCGCGGCGCGCGACGGCCACGCGATCCCGGCCCGGCTCTATGCGCCCTCGCACGCCGCGCTGCCGGTGCTGGTGTACTTCCATGGTGGCGGCTTCACGGTGGGCAGCATCCGCACGCACGACACGCTGTGCCGCGTGTTGAGCCGCGACAGCGGCTGCGCCGTCGTCTCGGTCGACTACCGGCTTGCGCCGGCGCACAAGTTTCCGACCGCGTCGGACGATGCGTGGGATGCGGTGCAGTTCATCGCAAAGCAGGGCGCAATGCTCGGCGTCGACGGCCGCCGGCTCGCCCTGGGCGGCGACAGCGCCGGCGGAACACTCGCCGCGGCGGGCGCGATCATGGCGCGCGACACCGGATTGCCGGTCGCGCTGCAACTGCTGCTCTACCCGGGCCTGGCAGCGCACCAGGACACCCGCTCGCACCGCCTCTTTGCCAACGGCCCCCTGCTGACCGAAGCGCTGATCAGCTACTTCTTTGCCGGCTATGTGCGCAGTCGGGCCGACCGTGAAGACTGGCGCTTTGCACCGCTCCATGCCGACGACGTGGAAGGCGTTGCGCCGGCCTGGATCGGCCTGGCCGAATGCGATCCGCTGGTCGATGAAGGCATTGCCTACGCCGACAAGCTGCGCGCCGCCGGCGTTGCGGTCGACCTCGAGATCTACCGCGGCGTGATCCACGAGTTCGTCAAGATGGGCCGCGCCATTCCCGAGGCGCTGACTGCGCAGGCCCACGCGGCGCGAGCGCTGCGCGAGGCGCTCGCGCCCTAGCGCGCTAGCGCCCTAACGCTTCAACCAGCCCAGCCCCTTGGCGTGCAGGCTCTGCACATAAAGCCGTTCGCGTGTTTCCGTGATGGCCGTGGTCTCGGGGTAGGCGCCGGTCGCGTCCTGCAGATCGGCCACGACCTTGCCGTCTTCGTTGAACGCAATCACGTGGCCGTACGCTTTGGGCACTGGCCACAGCGCGCGCGGCAGGCGCAAGGTCATGCTGCGCAGGAAGGGCTTGTCGGCCATCCCGTCGATGGTCGGGTTGCGGGGTTTCACCAGGCCGGCCCAGATTTTTCCGTCCAGGCCGCGCATCAGGTTGTCGGGGTAGCCGGGCAGGTTGTCGAGCAGCACTACGGCTTGAGGGCTGGTGCCGGCACCGAGGTCGAGATCGCGGGCTTGCAGGTCGATTTTCCAGATGCGGTACTTGCCTGTTTCGGCGACGAACACACTCTTTTCGTCAGCGCTCAACGCCACCCCGTTGGCGAACGCCAGGCCGCGCGCCACGATGCGCGTGGCCTTCGTGGCCGGGTCGTATTCGAGGACGCGGCCGGTGGCGGCCTGCTCGAGGATGTCGAGCACGCTTGCCTCGAAGGTGCCGCCCCAGTCGGCCGGCGCAAAACGCGTCGACGCGTCGCTGAAGTACATCTTGCCGCCTGCGTTGCGCGCCACCACGACGCCGTCGGCGTAGCGGATCGGCTGGCCGTTCACCTTGTCGGTCAGCACCGTGACCTGCCTTGCCGGACTCACCGACAGCAAGCCCTTGACGGCATCGGCCGCAACCAGGTTGCCCGCGGCGTCGAAGTCAAAGCCCAGCACGCGGCCGCCGGTGTTGACGAACACCTCCTGACCGCTGCCGTCGGTGTTCATGCGCAGGATGTTGCCGCTGGCCACCGTGGTGTAGAGCTTGCCCTCGGGGCCGATGGCAATGTGCTCCGGCCCTTCCTCGCGACCCAGGTCGATCATGTTGAGATGCGCCAACCGGTCGTTGACGGCATGCACGCCCACATAGCCCGGTGCAACCGGCGCAACCCATGCGACCGGCTTCACGGGCACCGGCCACAGCGCGAGATAGGCGATGGCGGCCAACAACAGCAGGCCGATCGCGGCCATGATCTTCTTCAGCATGTGTGTAGTCTCCTTTGTCGTGCCGCCGATTGTGGTCTCGACGAAAATCGGCCGCGCTTTGCCACAACCCCGAGCCTCTGGAGACATCGATGCCCCGCAGTGATTTCCGCTTTTTCCATCGCCTGCGCGTGCGCTGGGCCGAAGTCGACATGCAGAAGATCGTGTTCAACGCGCACTACCTCATGTACTTCGACACCGCCATCAGCGACTACTGGCGCGCGCTGGCCTTGCCCTACGAAGACGCCATGGCGAGCCTCGGCGGCGATCTCTACGTGCGCAAGGCAACGATCGAGTTCGCCGCCTCGGCACGCGTCGACGACGTGCTCGATGTGGGCATGAAGTGCATGCGCGTGGGCAATTCGTCCATCGTGTTCCATGGCGGCCTGTTCCGCGGCGACGAGCTGCTCGTGAGCTGTGAGCTGGTCTACGTGTTCGCCGACCCAGCCACGCAGACCTCCAGGCCGGTGCCCGCCGCGCTGCGCGAGATCTTCGCGGCCTACGAGGCCGGCGAAACCCTGCGCGATGTCACCACCGGCGACTGGGCCGCGCTGGGCGAGGGTGCCGGCGCGCTGCGGCGCACGGTCTTCATCGAAGAGCAGCGCATCCCGGCCGAGCTCGAATGGGACGAACACGATCTGACGGCCGTGCATGCGGTCGCGCGCAACAGGCTGGGGCAGGTGATCGCGACCGGACGCCTGGTCAGCGAGGCGCCGGGCCTGGCGCGGGTCGGCCGTATGGCGGTGCATCGCGCACTGCGCAGCGGCGGGCATGGCGAAGCGGTGCTGCGCGCGCTCGAAGCTTCGGCGGCTGCGCGCGGGGACACCGCGGTGATGCTGCACGCCCAACGCTCGGCCGAGCGCTTCTACGCGCGGCTGGGCTATCTGCGGCATGGTGCGCCGTTCGAAGAGGCCGGTATCGCGCACCAGGAAATGCGCCGATCGCTGGCCAACCCGGCCTAGATGTCTTCGAGCAGCGGGTAGGGCAGCGGCTCCAGCGTAAGCGCGGTGCCGCCGGCCTGCAGTCCGCCTGCGTCGAGCGCCGCGATCTGCATCGACACCAGCGCGGCCCATTGGCCATCGGGGCCCGGGGCCGCTTGCGCGACAGTGCCGACCGGTTGCTCGGCGTCGTTGAGGGCGAACACCTCCTGACCCGTGCTCAGCGGCGCTGGCGCCGTCACAAGGTAGGCCCGGCGCTTCAACGTCCCGCGAAACTGGCTGCGCGCGACGATCTCCTGGCCCGGGTAGCAGCCCTTCTTGAAATTGACGCCGCCGACGGACTCGTAGTTGAGCATCTGCGGGACGAAGGCTTCGACCACCGGCGTGGTCAGCGTCACGATGCCGCTGCGCACCTCGCTCCAATGCCAGAGCGCGGGATCGAGGGGGGCACCGGTGGGGGCGGCGCTGCCGGCCGGTGCGATCCACAGCGCGCGCGGCACACCGTCGGCGGGATAGAGCGCGACGACGCTGGCGTTGCCGACAGCAGTGCGTTGGCCCGGTGCGGCCATTGCGTCGACGCCGTTCGCGGTCAATGCGCTGCCGGCCAAACCATGCAGCGCGAACTCGGCGCTCGCATCGCTGAGCTTGAGCTTGGCGCGCAGCACGAACATCGACAAGCGCTTCAGCGTGGCCGGCAGGATGTCCTGGCTGCAGACCAGCAGCACGCGGTCGGGTTCCGGCCGGATGCCGATGAAGCTGGCGATCATACGGCCCTTGGCCGTGCAGAGCGCCGCAAGCCGAGCCTCGTCGGCTCCCAGCAGCGCGAAATCCTGCGTCAGCTGGCCGTGCAGGAAGCTGGCTGCGTCGGGCCCTTCGGCGCGGATCACACCGAGATGGGAAAGGAGGGGGGTGACACCTTGGAGGAGGGGGGAGCTCATCGCTGAATTATCATGGCCGGCCCCGTTCCTTTCGGCTTGCAGGGCTACCTTGTCGTGACCTGCAATCGAGCCGCTCCAGCCGCTTTCCATCCTCCACCGTGCGCCGCTTCTTTCTTACCCTGTTCTTGCTCGTTTCGCTGACTGTGCTCGGCGCGGGCGCGTTCGGGCTCTGGTGGGTGAACCAGCCGCTCAAGCTGCCAGCCCCCAATGTCGATCTGTCGATCGAACCCGGCAGCACGCCGCGCGCCATCGCGCAGGCGGTGGCCGAAACGGGCACCGCCGTGGAGCCGCAGTTGCTCTACTGGTGGTTCCGGTTCTCCGGGCAGGATCGGCAGATCCGTGCCGGCAGCTACGAACTGGAACGCGGCATCACGCCCCGCACGCTGCTCAATGTTCTCGTGCGCGGCGAGGAAGCCACCCGCAGCCTGGTGCTGGTGGAAGGCTGGAACATCCGGCAGGTGCGCGCGGCACTGGCCAAGGCCGACCAGCTCAAGCCGGAAACGGTTGGACTCAGCGACGACGCACTCATGGAAAAGCTCGGCCGTTCGGGCCAGCATCCCGAGGGCCGCTTTTTCCCGGACACCTACACCTACTCCAAAAACTCCACCGACCTGGCCCTGCTGCAGCGCGCCATGCGGGCGATGGATCGCAAGCTCGACGCCGCCTGGGCCGCCCGCGCTTCCGATCTGCCGCTGAAATCGGCCGATGAGGCGCTTATTCTGGCCAGCATTGTCGAAAAAGAGACAGGCAAGGCCGGCGATCGGGCCCAGATCGCCTCGGTGTTCACGAACCGCCTGCGCGTCGGCATGCCGCTTCAAACCGACCCGACCGTGATTTACGGCCTCGGCGCGCGCTTCGACGGCAACCTGCGCAAGAAAGACCTGCAGACCGACACGCCCTGGAACACCTACACCCGCAACGGCCTGCCGCCGACGCCGATCGCGATGCCTGGCAAGGCCGCGCTGCTGGCCGCGGTGCAGCCGGCGCAGGGCAAGTCGCTGTACTTCGTGTCGCGCGGCGACGGCACCAGCCAGTTCAGCAATTCGCTCGAAGAACACAACAACGCAGTCAACCGCTACCAGCGCAACCGCCAATGACCCGAGGCCTGTTCCTGACGCTTGAAGGCATCGACGGTGCCGGCAAGTCGAGCCATATCGACGCGTTGGAGGCGCTGTTCCGGGCGCGTGGCCGCGCGGTGACGCGCACCCGCGAACCGGGCGGCACGCCGCTCGGCGAAACCCTGCGCACGCTGGTACTCACGCAACCGATGGACGCGCTGACCGAGTCGTTGCTGGTGTTCGCCGCGCGGCGCGAGCATGTGCTTCAGGTGATCGCGCCGGCCCTGGCGCGCGGCGATGTCGTGCTGTGCGACCGGTTTACCGATGCGACCTTCGCGTACCAGGGCGCGGGGCGCGGATTCGAGCTTGGCGTGCTGTCGACCCTTGAGCAATGGGTGCAGGCAGGACAGGGACCGCAGCCCGATGCGCTGCTGCAACCTGCGCTCACCTTGTGGTTTGACCTGCCGCCGGAAATCGCGGCCGAACGGCTTGCCGGCGCACGCCTGCCGGACAAGTTCGAGTCGCAGCCGGTCGAGTTCTTCCGCCGCGTGGCGCAGGGCTATGCCGATCGTGCGGCCGGCGCCGTGCGCTTTGCGCGCATCGATGCGAACCGCCCGCGCGAACAGGTCTGGCAGCAGATCGAAGCCACCCTTGCAGCGCGAGGCCTGGCATGAGCTCCACGCCAACAAGCACCCTGTCGCCCTGGCTGCATCCACCGCTGGTCGAACTGCTGCGCCAGCGCGGCCACGCCTGGCTGCTGCAAGGCCCCTCGGGGCTGGGCCAATATGAACTGGCACTTGCGCTCGCCGCCACCTGGCTTTGCGAACAGCCAACGGAGCAGGGCGCGTGTGGCCACTGCGCCAGTTGTCATGCGATCGACGTGCGCACCCATGCCGACCTCTGCGTGCTGATGCCCGAGGTCGCGATGATGGAACTGGGCTGGCCGCTCGACGAGAAATCGCAGGCCGACATCGACGACAAGAAACGCAAACCCAGCAAGGAAATCCGCGTCGAGGCGATGCGCGAGGCGGTTGGTTTCGCGCAGCGCACCAGCGCGCGTGGTCGCGGCAAGGTCGTGCTGGTATACCCGGCCGAGCGCATGAACGCGATCACGGCCAACGCACTTCTCAAGACGCTCGAAGAACCGGTCGGCGACGTGCGCTTCGTGCTCGCCAGCGAGGCGGCCTGGCAGTTGCTGCCGACCATCCGCAGTCGCTGCATCGGCTTCACGCTGCCCTGGCCCGCACCCGAGCAAGGCCAGGCCTGGCTGGTGGAACAGGGCGTTCCCGCGAACGACGCGAATGCCTTGCTGCGCGCTGCCGGGGGCCGGCCCAGCGACGCGCTGCGCCAGGCGCGCGCCGGTGGCTCGCCCAAGGCGTGGTCGCTGCTGCCCAAAGCCATGGTGCGCGGCGACGTGGCGGCACTGGCCGACCAGGCACCCGCCCAGGCCATCGATGCGCTGCAAAAGCTCTGCCACGACCTGATGGCGGTGGGCCAGGGCGCGGCGCCGCGCTTTTTCGAGCCGGCCGATCTGCCGCCGGCACCGACCGGCATGGCGCTTGCTCGCTGGTCCAAGTCACTCGCGAATGCGGCCAGAACCGCGGAACATCCGTTCAACGCGGGCCTGATGCTGGAGGCGCTTGTGAGCGAGGCGCGAACCACCCTACACTCGTCCCCACGCCGTCCATGAACACCACCACCGCACCCTCAGCCCCCAATGCCCCGCGGCCCAGCGTGATCCAGCTGGCAATCAAGGAAAAGGGCGCGCTCTACGCTGCCTACATTCCGTTGTTTGCCGAAGGCGGCATCTTCATCCCGACCTCGCGCGAGTACCGGCTGGGCGACGACGTCTACGTGCTGCTCACGCTGCCGGACGATCCGCAACGCTATCCAGTGGCCGGCAAGGTTGCCTGGATCACGCCGGCGCGCGCAGCCGGCAACCGGGCGCCGGGTGTCGGCATCCGCTTTCCGTCCGACGAGAAATCGCGCCAGCTTAAGGCGCGCATCGAAGAAGCGCTCGGCAGCACGATGGCTTCCGACCGGCCCACGCAGACCATCTGAGGCCCGTCCGCACGCCCGGCCGGGTCTGCGGAGTTGGCGACAATGAGGCATGTTCACCGACTCCCATTGCCACCTCACTTTTCCTGAACTGATCGAGGACATGCCGCAGATCCGCGCCGCGATGGCCGCCGCGCAGGTCGATCGGGCGCTCTGCATCTGCACCAAGCTCGAGGAATTCGATGCGGTGCAGTCACTGGCCGCTCAGTACGACAACTTCTGGGCCAGCGTCGGCGTGCATCCCGACAACGAAGACATCCTGGAGCCCAGCGTCGACGACCTGGTGCGCCGCGCAGCGCTGCCCAAGGTGGTGGCGATCGGCGAAACCGGCCTCGACTACTACCAGATGGAAGAGCGCAAGGGCGGCCGCAGCGTAGCCGATATGGAGTGGCAGCGCGACCGCTTTCGCGTGCACATCCGCGCCGCGCAGCAGACGCGCATGCCACTGATCATCCACACGCGCGAAGCCTCGGCCGACACGCTGGCGATCCTCAGGGAGGAGGGCGAGACCGGCGCCGGCAATGCGGCCGGCGGCGTGTTCCACTGCTTCACCGAAACCGCCGAGGTGGCACGCGCAGCGCTCGATCTGGGGTTCTACATCTCGTTTTCGGGCATCCTGACCTTCAAGAAGGCGCAGGATCTGCGCGATGTGGCGGCCTTCGTGCCAATGGATCGGATGCTGATCGAAACCGACAGCCCGTACCTGGCGCCGGTGCCGTACCGCGGCAAGACCAACAACCCGTCCTACGTGCCCTTCGTGGCGAAGCAGATTGCAGAACTGCGGCAAATGCCGGTCGAGGCCGTGGCCGAAGCCACCAGCCGTAATTTCGAAACCCTTTTCAGTGCCATCAATACATGAAGTACTTGTTTAAGAAGCTTTCATATCTATTTGTTTTTGCTTTATTTTCTTTCGCGGCAAGTGCGGGAACGTACGACGACTTCTTTCGCGCTGTGCGCAGCGACAACGCCGGCGCGGTGCGCGACCTGATCGCGCGCGGATTCGATCCGAACACACCGGACGAGCACAACCAGACCGGGCTGCTGATCGCTCTGCGCGAGCCGTCGCCCAAGGTGATCCGGGTGTTGCTCGATGCGCCTCAAACCAATGTCGAAGTGCGCACCAGCAAGGACGAAAGCCCCCTGATGCTGGCCGCGATCAAGGGCCAGCAGGACATCGTGGTGCGCCTGCTGGCGCGCGATGCCGACGTCAACAAGACCGGCTGGGCGCCGCTGCACTACGCAGCCAGCAGCGGCCAGGTCGCGATCATGAAGTTGCTGCTCGACAAATTCGCCTTCATCGATGCCCAGTCGCCGAACGGCACAACGCCGCTGATGATGGCCGCGATGTACGGCTCGATCGACAGTGTCAAGCTGCTGCTCGACGAAGGCGCCGATCCGATGATGAAGAACGAGCAGGGCCTGACCGCCGCCGACTTCGCCCGGCGTGCCAATCGCATGGATGCGGCCACGCTGATCGGTGCAGCCATGCAAAAGAAGCTGCCCAAGGATGGCAAGTGGTGAGGTTTACCGTCAGGTGCGCTGGCAGCAGAGGCCGGGAATCCTTCCGCTCAGGCTTACAGATAGTCTTCATCGATCAACGACGAAAGCAGTGACCAGCCGAACCGCTGTGCCCAGCCAATCACTGGATCGCGCGTCATCCGGAGATCCCGCCCACCGTCGGGGACCGTCCATTCGATTCCGCCCGTCTCCAACCTCTGGCGCACGCTGTAGCTCCCGCCGAAGCGTCGCGGCGCTCGACATCGCAAGCTAGGCCATACGCGCTACCGGAATCGAGGTGACCGTCGAATTGTCCGCCGACGTCCCGATGATCGACGCCGATGCCGATCAGCTTCATCAGGTGCTGCTCAATCTGATCCTGAACGCGCAGCAATCGCTGCAAGATATCGACGGACCACGCCGCATCGACATCTCCGGCAGCTTTGACCGCGCGATGCAGCAGGTCTTGATCGCCGTGGCCGACAACGGGCCCGGGGTTCCCGAGTCGGCACGTGCGCGCGTGTTCGAGCCGTACTTCACCACCAAGCCCACCGGCGTGGGCACTGGCGTCGGGCTTGCGGTCAGCCTGGCCTTCGTCGAGGCGCACGGCGGCACGCTCACTCTGAAACCGAAAGAATTCGGCGCCGCGTTCCTGATCTCGCTGCCAGTCGGCGAAGCCGGCACGGACGGCCCTGCAGATGATCCGCCCGCACACCCCATCGCGCATGCGCGCACGATCCTGGTCGTCGACGACGAAGAAGAGGTTCGCGAGACGCTGGCCGAGATACTGGCAGGCGCGCGCCATCGCGTCGTAACCGCCGCCTCGGGGCGCGAGGCACTCGAGCGCATGGCCTCGCAGCGCTACGACGTTGTCTTTGCCGACATGCGAATGCCCGACCTCGACGGCCGTGCGCTCTACCGCGAAATCGAGAAGCGCTGGCCGCACCAGGCCGGGCGCGTCGTCTTCGTCACCGGCGATATGTTGACGACCGCATTGCGCGAATTCGTCGCATGCAGCGGTCGCCCGCTGATGGAGAAGCCGTTCCTGCCGGCGAGGTGCGGCGGGTCGTCGTGGAGTTTGCGGACTGAATAGGCCGGCAGTTGATATCGTGCAGAAAACCGCGGCCGGTCGCATAATGACAACCATGGGTTTCATTTCGGAACCTCCGTGGAGCAGCCATGGCCCAAGCCGTCAAGATTTCCGACGTTGAAATGAATGCACTGCGAGACGCGGCGCGTTTGAGCAGCCGGTCGATTTCCGGTCAGGCGGAGCACTGGATCCGGATCGGACGGGCCATTGAACGTGATCCTGCGATCGGCTACTCGCGCATCGAGATGGCCTTGCGAGGGCTGGAGCCGCTGGTGCTGGACACGCTCGACGAGGCCTCGCAGAACGCCTTTTTCGAACAGATGGGCGAGGCGCAGCCCACGAGCGTCGAACAGGATTTTTGGCGCAACCGCCAGCGCCGGGGCGTCGGCGTCGGCCTCGATGACAAGGACAACCTGGTATTGGGCAGCGCGGTCAAGGCACCTGGCCGCCGGTGAGCCGGCCCACGATGATCCTGCTGGCCGGCCCGAACGGCGCCGGCAAATCCACCCTCTACGAGATCGTCATCGCGCCGCGCATCAAGGCGCCGTTCATCAATGCCGATCTGATCCAGCGCGAGGAGCTGCGGGATCCCTCCATGGCAGCCGCCTACAAGGCCGCCGGGATCGCCGAGAACAGGCGGCAGCAGGCTCTGCGACAACGCATCGGTTT
>JBDUCH010000137.1:0-9841 GCA_040003555.1 Variovorax sp.
GGCCGCACGCTCGGCGTGCCGATCTTCCAGGAGCAGGTGATGCAGATCGCGATGATCGCGGCCAGGTTCACGCCTGATCAGGCCGACCGCCTGCGGCGCGCCATGGCGGCCTGGAAGCGTACTGGCGGCATCGACAAATTCCGCCAGCAGTTGGTGGGCGGCATGGAAGCCAATGGCTACGACCGGCCGTTTTCCGAGGCCATCTTCAAGCAGTGCGAAGGCTTCGGTGAGTACGGCTTTCCCGAGAGCCATGCGGCAAGCTTTGCGCTGCTGGTGGTGGTGAGCTGCTGGCTCAAATACCATGAGCCCGCCTGCTTCCTCGCTGCCATGCTTGACTCGCAGCCGATGGGGTTTTATTCGCCCTCGCAACTCGTGCAGGACGCGCGGCGGCATGGGGTCGAAGTGCGCCCGGTGGATGTGATGGTGAGCGCGCTCGACTGCACGATCGAGGCGCGTGCGCCCGATGCGGCAGTGACGGTCGACCCGCGCTTCCTCGACCGCCCAGGCAACCCCGGTCAGCCGGCCGTGCGGCTCGGCCTGCGCCGCATCGTGGGCCTGAGCGAAGCCGGCGCAAAACGCCTGCTCGATGCCCGCGCCCAAGCCCCGTTCACCAGTACCGAAGACCTCGCCGTGCGGGCCGAACTCGAAGGCAAGGACATGGCCGCACTCGCCGGTGCCGACGCGCTCATGGCGCTGTCGGGCCACCGCCGCCAGCAAGTCTGGGACGCGACCGCGCAGCGCCGCGCGCCCGCGCTGCTCAAGGGCGTGCCGATCCACGAGCGCGCACTGCAGTTGCCCGCCGCGCCCGAGGGCGAGGAGATCGTCGGGGACTATGCCGCGCTGCGCCTCACGCTGCGCCGCCATCCGCTCGAACTGCTGCGTCCGCGGCTGGCGCGCATGAAGCTCTTGAGCGCGCAGGAACTGCTTGCATTGCCGGACGGCCGCACCGCGCGCGCCTGCGGCATCGTGATGGGGCGGCAGCGCCCGCAAACGGCCAAGGGCACCATCTTCGTCACGCTCGAAGACGAGACCGGCAACGTCAACGTGATCGTCTGGAACCACGTGGTCGAGGCCTGGCGCGATCCGCTGCTGCAGTCGCATCTGCTTGCCGTGCAGGGCACCTGGCAGCGCGATGTCGACAGCGGCGGCAAGGTCTGCCACCTGGTCGCCACCGGCTTCAGGGACTTGACCCCGCTGATGGGCCGACTGGCGCACAACCACACGAGCCGCGACTTCCATTAGCCCTTAATCTGTCGTTATGCGCGCTATCGAAATCACTGCCCACGAGGTGCCCGTCGATCCACCGCCCACCGGCGTGCCGCCGAAGCCGCCGACGGTGCCGCCCGGCCCGCCACCCGAGGGCGACCCACCCGCGGTCGAGCCGCCCATCATCGACCCGATCGTCACGCCGCCGGTGACCGACCCGCCGCTCAACGCCCTCCTGCTGGGCCGCATGCATGCGCGCCGCCTGCGCGAGGTGTACCGCTCGGCCGGCTGGCCTTGCTGCGACGCCATCGAAGTCGACCTGCTGGCTGCCGGTTTGCTCGCGCGGGTGCGCTCGGCGCAGGGCCACGAGACATTGCGCGTGACCGACCGCGGCATCGCGCACATCGCGGATTCGCTCGTGGTCAACCGCGGCGCCTTGTCCACGCACGAGGCGCTGGTCGAACGCGTAGCGCGCGAAATGACGCGCAACGGCCGCATCGCCTGGCGCGGCCTGAGCCTGCGGGCCCGGCTCGCGCCGAAAGAGGAGGGTGGCAAGCCGCGCTGGTGCATCGCGCGGCCCGACGTGTTCTCGATCCGCAACACCAGCGTCGAGGCCTATGCCCACCCGGTCGTGCACGAAGTGAAGGTGAGCCGCGCCGACCTGCTCGGCGACCTGCGCAAGCCCGACAAGCGCGCCGCCTACCTCGACCTGGGCGGGGAGTGCTGGTACGTGCTGGGCAACGACGCCAGGGGCCGCTGCATCGCGTCGCCCGACGAGGTTCCCGAAGGCTGCGGCGTGCTGGTGCTCGAAGAGGGCCACCTCGCCGTGGCCCGCGCCGCCTTGCACCGGCCGGTGCAGCGCATTCCGTTCGGAGTGTGGATGGCGCTGGCCAGGGCGCAACCGGTGCCCGGTTTCGACGACGAAGCGCAGGATCTGCTGGGCTCGTAGCGGCCCACCACAACGTAGGACGCATCCTACAGAACCTTGCTCGATTTGCCGTCCTCCACCGCTTTCACAGAGGCATCTGATACTGACGCTCAAAAAGTAGGAGACAACCTGAGGAGACAGCTGTGAGCGAAGCCATTTTTTGTTTTGACACCGCCAGCGTGCGGTTTGCGATCTATCCACCGGGACTTGGCGCGACCCGTGTCATCGTGGATATCGGGGAAGATCCCTTGCGCGATCATTTTGGCGCGACCGGCGGCGGCGAATCGCTGCTCGAAGCGTACCAATTGCACAGCGATGAAATCTGCGCGAAGGCCATGGTGCGCTACCTTCCGGCACCCCACAAACCCGTGTTCCTGACCAGCGCCGACTTCGATTGGATCGATCAGGTGGACGAGATCCTGCACCTCGCACAGACTACGGCGCTGCAGGCAACCGGCGAAGAGCGGCAATCGCGCGCGCCAGCCCACGCGTAGGCTTGCATACGTAGGCGTGCGTTACGGCGCGGCTTCGGGCCTCGGCTCAATGCCGTACACGGCTCTCATTTGATCCAGCCGCTGCTGGACCTGGTCGAAGTACGCAACGATCTCGTCCCGGTTGCTGGACGGCAGGTCTTTGTATGGCGGCGCCAACGCGTTGCCGAGCTTTTCGCAAGCGGCCTCCCATTCAAGCTTGATTCGCGCGCGCAGCGATGCATCGTCGTTCACCTCGACTCCTCTTGGTTGTTCTGGCGAGGATTGTGCGGACACCGCGCGAACACGCAAGAACAAGAAAGTATTAACCGGCATCGACGCTCACGCAGCGGCGATCGACCGCAGGCGCGCGCTGTCCTACGGGGCGAGACGCAGGCTGACGGCAGCGCGCGGGCGGTAGGGGCATGGACACTGCCGGAAGGAGAACCGGCATGCAAAAGCAAACTCTCATCACCTATCTGGCCGAAGACAACGCCGTCATTCTGGAAAATCTGATCGAGACCCTTCAGGAGATCGCCGAGGTTCGCGTGGTCGCGCATTCCGCGACCCAGGCAGAGACCGATCATTGGCTGGCGGCGCACAACGGCAACTGGCACCTGGCGATCGTGGACCTGCAGCTTGAAAGCGGAACCGGCCTGGGCGTGCTGGCGGGCTGCCGGAACAGGCAGCCGTATCAGAAGATCGTGGTGCTGACCAACTACGCAACGCCCGAAATCCGGCTGCGTGCGGCAGAACTCGGTGCGGACGGGGTGTTCGACAAATCCACCGAGCTCGACGAGTTGCTTGCGTACTGCGCGGAGCTGGTGGGCAACCTCCAGCAGTCACTCGGCCAATTCCCGCTCGATCATGTCCACCAGCGCGGCCGCGGCCGGTGACAGCAGCGATCGGCTCCGCATTGCGACCAGCAGCCGACGCTGAACGTCCAGCCCTTCGAGGGCGACGATGCGCAGCTCCAGTGCCTCGGCGTAGAGCACAGCCGCAGCGCGCGGGAGGATGGCAAGGCCGAGCCCGCATGCCACCATGCGACACATCGAATCGAAGCTGCGCACCTGCACGCGGATTCGCACCGCGCAGCCAAGGCTTTCGGCAGCAGCCATCACCTTGCGAGTGAGTGAAGCCGTGCGCGCAAGCGTGATCAGGTCGTTGTCGAGCACCCGCTCCAGCCGGACGCTCTGGGCATTGGCCATTGCATGGTCAGCCGGAACGAGCAATACCAGGTGGTCGACATTGCAGGCGAAGGTTTCCAGGTCTTCGCAAGGCACGTTGTCGCCGATCACCGCAAGCTCGGCCACGCCTTTCTGAACTGCGCGCACGGCGTCTTCGCTGAGTGCGTCCTCCAGGTCTATGCGCACGTCCGGGTGCTGCTCGGCGTAGGCCGACAAGAGCCGTGGCAGGAACCCGCCGAAGGCCGAGGGGTTCGCCCACAGACGCAGATGGCCCGCGGCGCCGGTGCGCAGATCGTCGATCTCCAGCACCAGCTGTTCGAGGCGCGCGACGACCTCGATCGCAAGGCGGTGCAGGACTTGTCCGTTCGCGGTCGCGACCACGCCGCGCTGCCCTCGTTGCAGCAGCGTGAACCCGCAATGCAGCTCCAGTTCGGCGATGCGCTTGCTCGCGGCCGCCAGCGAGATGCCGAAACGGCCCGCGCCGGCAGTCAGGCTTCCGGCGTCGACCACGGCGACGTAAAGGCGCAGCGAGACGAGGTCGAATCGGTTCAGGTTGATCACTTTGCGCTTCCTCAATGAACGTCGAAGGCGGCCTCAATCAAAGGCGAATGGCACAAGGCGGTGCGATGGCAAATGATCGCCGACAAATTCCGGAGACAGACAATGAAAAGACTGGTAGCCCCAGCGTGGGGCCCGCATTGGCGAATCGCGATCATGGCGGCGCTGCTCGCCGCGCTTGCCGGGTGCGCACAGGTACCCACTACGGGTGGCGCGCCCGCGGTGGTCGAGCAGTTGCTTGTGCGCGAGCGGCAGCCGGCCTTCGCAGGCCGTGCTTTCGGCGATGTCGGGCCGTACGAGCGCGTGGTGGCGCAAGCCCAGGTTGCACTCGACCCGGCGCACCCGGCGAACCGCGGCATCGTCGATGCGGCGGCCGCCGCGTCCGCCGACGGCAAGGTTCGCTATCGGGCCGACGTCGTCATCCTGCGACCTCGCGACAGCGCCAAGTCCTCGGGAACATGGGTGCTCGATGTCGCGAATCGCGGCCGCAAGCTGATGCTCGAAATCGTCAATGGCGGCAGCCTTCAAACCGACCAGGCCGAGGAAGCCGGCACGGGCTGGCTGATGCGCCAGGGCCACACGCTGCTGTGGATCGGCTGGCAAGGCGACATGCCGGCCGACCCGACCGGCAAGACCGTCGGCATGGTGCTGTCCACTGCGACGCAAGGCGGGCAACCGATCACCGGCACGGCGCTCGAAGAGATCGTGTTCGACGCGCCGGGCCAGCGCGGCATCCTGCCGCTGAGCTATCGGGCCGCCTCGCTCGATCCCTCCTTGGGCGAATTGACCGTGCGTGCGCGGCCCGAAGCGCCCCCGACCGTGATCGCCCCGGCGCAGTGGCGCTACAAGGATGCGAAGTCGATTGAACTCGACCGACCGACCGGCTTCGACGCCGGCGCGATCTACCAGTTCAGATACACGGCCCGCGACCCGCGCCCCATGGGCCTGGGCATGGCCTCGCTGCGGGATATCGTGTCGCATCTCAAGACCGGCCTGCCCGACGCGAGCGGGCGGGCGAGTCCGGTGGCAGACCTCAAGCCCAAGGTCACGGTCGCGATCGGCATCTCGCAATCGGGACGCTTCCTGCGCGACTGGGTATGGCAAGGCTTCAACGCCGGCCCGGGCGGCCAGCGCGTGTTCGACGGCATGGTCGCGACCATTGCAGGCTCGCGCAAGACATACACCAACGTGCGCTGGGCCCAGCCCGGCCGCTACTCCCGCCAGCACGAGGATCACTTTTTCTACGGCGACCAGTTCCCGTTTACCTATGCGACAACCACCGATCCGCTGAGCGGCAGGCGCGACGGCCTGTTTGCGCGTTGCGCTGCCGACAGCACGTGCCCGAAGGTCTTTCATCTCGACAGCGGCATCGAATACTGGCAGGGCCGTGCCGGACTGGTCGCCACCGATGGGGCAGGGCACGACATTGCGCTGCCCGACGACGTGCGGGTGTATCTGATGTCGTCGACGCAGCACGTCACTGCACGCTCGCCGACAGCGCCCCTCTGCGAAGTGCCCATCAACCCGGCGCAACAGCAGCCGGTCTACCGCGCATTGCTGACGCGCATGGTCGAGTGGGCACGCGACAGAAAGGCGCCGCCCGCCAGCCGCTATCCCACCGTGCGCGACGGCACGCTGGTGCCGGCGACTGCCGCGGCGATGCGGTTTCCCGATCTCTCGGCGCTCGGCATGGCGCTGCCTGCTCCAAATGCCCTGACCGTGATCGACTACGGCACCGTTCCCGCAAGGCCCGATCCGGCGCGCGCATACACCGTGCTTGTTCCAAGAACCGACGCCGACGGCAACGACGTGGCCGGCATCCGCCTGCCCGACATTGCAGTGCCGTTGGCGACCTACACCGGCTGGAACCGGCGCAAGACCGGTTTTGCGCCAGGCCAGTTGTGCGGCCTCGACGGCAGCTACCTGCCATTTGCGGCTGATGCCAGTGAAGCTGCTGCCAAGCGCGACCCGCGGCGCTCGATTGCCGAGCGGTATGCCAGCCGCGAGGCCTACCTGACGAAGGTGCGAAGCGAGGTGCAGCGCTTGCAGGCAGACGGCCTGATGCTGGCCGAGGATGCCGAGCGCTGGATGGAAAATGCGAGCAAGGATGCCCGCATTGCTGTGCTTCCGTAAGGCGGCGGCCTGGGTTTTGTCGATGCCGGCGCCTGCCGTGGAGCCCTAACGCGCCGCCGCACCCAGCTTTTCGAAATCTGAATTCAGTCGTGCCAGCGCCGACGAGATGGACATCCGGCGTGCGTTGATCCAGGCTTCTTGATCGGCTATGCGCTTCGCCGATTCCTTGAGCATCCGTTCCATCTCCCTTGGCTGCGGGCCGCCAGCGGTCTGGCGGTTCCTGACGATGGCGACCGGATCCAGCGTTGAGCGGAACTCTGCCTCAGACATGGGCAGTGCGGCCGCGGAGCCAGTGCCCTTCACCGTCTCGGCATAGATGCGCTGCGCTTCCACGTAGGGAAAGTCCAGCGGTTTGATGTTCTTGGCCTTGGCGTACTCCACCACTTCCGACGCGAAATGGTGCCCCACACGGAAGGGCAGTTTGTATTTGCGCATCAGAACGTCGGCGAGTTCCTGCGATGCGGTCCAATCGCTGTTGAGTTCTTCCAGCGCCCGGTCCGGATCAATAACCAACGCAGTCAGAATCTTGTCCCAGTTGCCAAGTACGCCGATGGCGCTGCGCACCATCGCGCTGGTGGCTCTGGACTCCTTCGCATCGCTCATGCCCGGCGGAATGTTGTGCGCCTGAAGGGCGGCCCCCAGGCCTAGCGTCAGTGCGGCCGATGCGTCACGGCGAGTGCTGTTGAGCAGGCCCGGATTGCGCTTCTGTGGCATGGCGCTGGACACGTAGGTGTTGCCGCCGCCCTCTCGCAGCAGAATCCACGGGCGGGCCTGCGAGTACTGGGTCATGACGTCTTCAACGAAGGTGCCAGCATGCAGCGCGATGGCGCTGACGATGGCACCGGCCTCGACGGGCTCGTCTACCGACGAGACCTGAGAGGCGTCATAGGCGTTGTCCACCGTGGAGGCAAAGCCCAAGTAGTCAGCCATGCGCTTGCGATTCAGCGGCCAGCTGCTGCCGTTGAGCACTGTGGTGCCCATGGATGAGCGGTCGATCCGCGCATAGGCCTCGCGGATGCGCTGTGCGTCACGATCCAGGCCGGCCGCGATACCCAGCAGGTAGTGGCCGTAGCTATTGGGCTGGGCAGCTACACCGTTGGTGTAGTTGGGCACTATGGTGGCCTTGTGCTGGCCCGCCAGCTTCACCATCGTGTCGGTCGTCTTGTTGAGCTGATCGGCCAGGGCCAGCATGTCGTCGCGCAGCATGGCCGAGCGCAGGGTCGCCAGCATGTCCTGGCTGGAACGGCCGGCATGCAGCAGGGTGATCTCAGGGCCGGCGGCGTCGATCAGCAGCGGCTCGAAGGTGATGACATTGGTGGGGCGCTTGCCACCCGGCTTGTCGCCCTCGGCCAGCACCTTTGTGATGCCAGAGTAGACCAGTGACGTCATCGACCGGTCGAGCAGGCCTTCGTCGGTGTTGATGACCGCTGTGGCCTTGTTGATCTCACCGAGCCAGAAGAACTCGTCATGCGCAGGTCTTGCCTGTGCACCGACCTGCGGCGAGATGAAAGAAAGCGACAGGGTCGCGGCCAAGGCAACGGCAGAAAATTTCATGCGAGTCTCTTGTCTCCGAGGCCCAGAGATATTTCGCTGTCCGGGCGAAGTTCTGGAGTGGTGAAGGGAATCGAATCCATAGTTTCACCGCGCACGCAAGTCATTGATAGGAACTCGAAATTCATCCCTTTGCGGGCATCTTCGGGCGAGTTCTTTGTACCACACGCTCGTAGCACTGGGCCCGCCCGCAGGCAGTCTTGTGTGTCCGGCAGCCGCGCGCTTGTGTGCCACCGATGTCTTCCCCCGTTTGAAGATGTAATCCGAAGCTCCATCGCCTCGGCCAGCTGCCGACTGGAGCGTGCGGTCGCGAACAGACTGGTTTGGCTGGATCGGACATCGTTGGAGCGGATCGACCCATGGCCAAACATCCAATCAGCGCGTCCCGAATCACATCTAGAAGGCAGTTGCTTTTGGCAGCTGCTTGCGCCACTGCCACGCCATCGCTAGTGGCTTGTTCATCGGGCGAGGCCGAGCAGAGCGCCGCTCGCGCTTTGAGAAGCCCGGAGGTGCCGTCCTCTGGCACAGCCGGGTTCCCAATGCACGACCTGGTGCGCCAGGCTGTTTTGGCGCCTTCGAGCCACAACACGCAATGCTGGCGCTTCCAGGTCGCCGAGAAATCGATCTCGATTGCCCCTGATCTCGCGCGCCGATGCCCGGCCGTCGATCCAGACGACCATCACCTTTTCGTCTCGCTGGGTTGCGCGGCGGAGAACATGGTGCACGCCGCGCTGGCCGCTGGACTCCATGCAGACCCGAGGTTCGATCCCAGCGGCGACGGGCTCATTGCGGTGAACCTGGAGGCGACGCAAAAGCGGGTCTCGCCGTTGTTTCGGGCCATCTCTGAGCGGCAATGCACCCGCGGCGACTACGACGGCCGAGCGATTTCACCGGTCGAGCTGCGCCTGCTGGAACAGGCGGGCACCGGGGATGGCGTCAGCGTGCGGCTGTTGACCGCTCGCCCCGTTATGGAGAGCGTGCTGGAGTACGTCGTCGCGGGCAACACGGCACAGATGAACGATGCCGCGTTCGTCGCAGAACTCAAGGCATGGATCCGCTTCGGCGCCGACGAAGCGCTGCGCACGGGCGATGGCTTGTTCGCCGGCGCCTCGGGCAACCCCGCGCTGCCCCGGTGGCTGGGCAGCCCGCTGCTGAGCCTGTTCTTCACGCCGAAATCCGAGAACGAACGCTACGCGCGGCAGATTCGCAACTCGGCCGGCATCGCAGTCTTCGTCTCCGAGCGCAACGACAAGGCCCATTGGGTCGAGGCCGGCCGCTGCTACGAGCGCTTCGCGCTGCAGGCCACCGTTCTAGGCATCCGCAATGCGTTTCTGAACCAGCCCGTCGAGGTCGGCGCCATCCGGCCGCAGTTCGCGAGCTGGCTGGGCATCGGACCCAACGAACGCCCTGACCTTGTCGTGCGCTTCGGGCGTGGCCCCGCCATGCCGCTGTCGATGCGGCGGCCGGTGCAGGCGGTTCTGGTCTGATGGCGTGAAGTTCAAACCAATGAAGGAAAGCGATGAACTGGATGGGTTGGACTGCTGCAGGCATCGGCCTGTTGCTGGCCGCGGGCGCGGGGCTGGCCGCTTTCGGCAGCTCACGCTGGGCCAGCGCGACACAGCTGAAGATGGCCCTGCTCGAAGCGGCCAGGCTGCCGGCGGCTGCGGGCCACTACGACGCACGCGAAATCGACGGTCTTCCCGCGCCGGTTCAACGCTACTTTCGCGCCGTGCTCAAGGACGGGCAGCCGCTCATCGCCGCCGCAACGTTCGAGCTTGCCGGCACGATCAACATGTCGGCCAGCGGCG
>JBDUCH010000138.1:0-9834 GCA_040003555.1 Variovorax sp.
TGCGCAGCGTGCCCCACCGCCCTGAGCCTGGACGCGGCGTGTCCGGTTCGCGCTGAACACCACGAGCGTGCCCAAGGCCGCTGGCGGTGGGTGGCCCCTGCAGCGAAATAAAGAAGGAGCCGAAGGCGGGGGACATTCGCGGAAGGGGCCACCCGCCGCCAGAGGCCTACCCCCGCAACCTCAAGCACGAAGCGCCAGCGAGATGCCCGTGCCCGCAAACACCAGGGCTCCTATCTTTGAACGCGACCCAGGATCAGGCCTGCACCGCGACCGGGCGCCCCGTGCGCCACAACCCCAGCATCGCCAGTGCCAGCGCAGGCAGGATCAGCGCATTGATCGCGCTCCAGCCCGCGCCGGCGAGCAGGGCGCCGGAGCCCAGTGACATCAAGGCCGCGACGCTGCCGTTGCCGAGTTCCATGAGCGCTTGCGCATGGCCACGCTCGGCCGGCTCGTGGCTCTCGGCCAGCAGCGTGGTGCCGGCGATGATCATGAGGTTCCAGCCGACACCAAGCAACAGCGAACTGAGCAGAAAACGCTCTGGCGTGACGCCGCTCAGGGCGATCGTGGCGCTGACGGCCAGTGCCGCGGCGCCGAGCACGGCGACGCGCCGGCTTTTCCAGCGATCCACCAGCGCGCCGGCGAAGAAGGACGGCACGAACATGCCCAGCACATGCCACTGGATCACCCGCGCCGCCGAGGCCGCTGACAGGCCGCAGACGTCCATGGCGAGCGGCGTCGCGTTCATCGCGAGGATCATCGAGCCATGTCCGATTGCCGTCATCGCCACGGCGGCACGCAGGCCCGGGCGCGCGAGCAGGGTGCGCAACGCGGCCAGGCCACCGCCGGCGGGCGGCGGCACCGGCCCCTCGCGCAGGCGCGACATCAGCAGCATAGCGAACGCGGCCAGCACGGCGATCGCGAGGTAGGCGCCGGCGAACGGCGTGGCCAGCGCATCGCGCGACCAGAGCGCCAACGGTGGGGCCAGCAAAGCTGCACAGACGCCGCCACCCACCACGCAGGCGGCCGCACGGCCCTTTTGTGCGGCTGCAACCGCTTCGAGTGCTGCGTAGCGGTAGTAGGCGACCGAAGCCTGGTAGGCCCCGATCAGCAGCGAGCCGGTGCAGAACAGCCCGAAACTGCCGGCCAGCACGCCCGCCATGCAGACCAGCCCGCCGGCCACGCCGCAGAGCGCGCCCCGCACCAGCCCCGGCCGGCGTCCACGCCGCTGCATGTAGATCGACAGCGGCTGCACCGCGATCAGGTTCCCGAGCACCAGCAGCGCCAGCGGCAGGGTGGCCAGCACGGGCCAGGGACTCAGGCGGGCGCCGACCAGCGAGGTCAGCGTGATGCCGATGATCGAACATGACCAGTAGAGCGCCTGGCCCACGAACAAGAGGCGTACGGCGGGATTGCGGATCAACAGCAGCATGTTTGGCCTCAGCCCGCCAGGCCGTTGCCGCGCAAGCCGAAGCGCTCGGCATAAGCCTGCGGGCTCACGGCCATGTGCTTGTGGAACACGCGGCGCAGGTTCTCCGGATGCTCGAAGCCGCAGAGCCGGGCCACGGTGGAGATCGAGGCCTGCGCATGCGCCAGCAGGGTGGCGGCAGCCTCGAGCCGCACGCGTTCCACATAGCGCCCCGGCGTCATGCCGATCTCGCGCTGGAACACGCGCGAAAAGGTGCGCGGCGGCATGCAGGCCCGTCCGGCCAGAGCATCGAGCGACAGGTCGCTGCCGAGCTGGCCCGGAATCCAATCGAGCAAGGCCGCCAGCCGCGGCGCATGCGCTGTTTCGGGGGCCAGGAAGCTGCTGAACTGGGCCTGGCCGCCGGGCCGGCGCATGAACATCACGAGCCGGCGCGCAACGGCCAGCGCCATGGCGCGCCCGAGATCGGCTTCGACCAGGGCCAGTGCCAGGTCGATGCCGGCCGTGACGCCGGCCGAGGTGAACAGGTGCCGCTCGCGCGGGCTGTGCGGGTCGTAGGTGTGGAGGCGGTCGCCTTCGACCACGACCTGCGGATGCCCGCGCCGCAGCGCATCGACGCGCGACCAATGCGTGGTCGCGCGATGCCCGTCGAGCAGCCCGGCGGTCGCCAGCAGCAGGGCGCCCGAACAGACCGAGCCGAGGCGGCGAACGCGCGGCTCGGCGGCGCGCAGCCAGTCCAGCAGCGCAGCGTGGTCGAGCTGGGCGTCCACGCCGATGCCGCCCGGCACCAGCACGGTGTCGAAGCGGCCCGGGTCGCAGGCCTCGCGCGCGCTGTCGGCCACGATCGCAAACCCCGCCGAGCAGGCCACCGGGCCGGCCTGCTCGGCCAGCAGGTGCAGCGTGTAGGCCGGCGGCAGCCCGTGGCCCTCACGCTCGGCATTGGCCGAGCCTAAGACCTGCATCGGTCCGACCAGGTCGAGGCTCATGAAGCCGGGGTAGAGCAGGCAGGCGATGGCGCGAACGGGTTCCATGCGGCCAGTGTGCAAGGACAGCAGGCTGGCCGCAATGACAATCGCCCCACAGATTCGGCCACGCACCTTCGCCCTCGGCCGCGCGCGGCACAATCGCTCCCATGCTCATGTACCCCCACATCGACCCGATCGCACTGCAGCTTGGGCCGGTCGCCATTCACTGGTATGGCCTGACCTATCTGGCTGCTTTCGGGCTCTTCTTCTTTCTCGGCACGCGCCGCCTCGGCCACGAGCCTTTCCGCTCGATCACGGGGCCCGGCGCCTGGAGCCGCAAGGACGTGGAAGACATCCTGTTCCTCGGCGTGGTCGGCGTAATCGTCGGTGGCCGGCTCGGATACTGCCTGTTCTACAAGCCGGGCTACTACCTCACGAACCCGCTCGAGATCTTCTTCGTCTGGCAGGGCGGCATGAGCTTCCATGGCGGGCTGCTCGGCGTGATCGCGTCGATGGTGTGGTTTGCGCGCTCGCGCACGCGGCCGTTCTGGCAGGTGATGGACTTCGTGGCGCCCTGCGTGCCCACCGGGCTCGCAGCCGGCCGCGTCGGCAACTTCATCAACGGCGAACTCTGGGGCCGCTTCAGCAGCCCCGAACTTCCCTGGGGCATGGTGTTCCCGCAGAGCGGTTCGATGCTGCCCAGGCACCCTTCGCAGGTCTACCAGTTCCTGCTCGAAGGGCTGTTGCTGTTCGGGCTGCTTTGGCTGTACGCCCGCAAGGAGCGCAGGCAGGGGCAGGTGGCGGCGATGTTCATGGTCGGCTATGGCGCATTCCGCTTCATCGCGGAGTTCTTCCGGGAGCCCGACGACTTTCTGGGCCTGCAGGCGCTCAACCTGAGCCAGGGCCAGTGGCTGAGCCTGCCGATGATCGTGTTCGGCATCGGCCTGTGGCTGTGGGCCGCACGGCAGCCGCAGGCGGCGCAGGGGCGCTGAACCGCCGGCTGCGGCAATCTGCTCGGCCGTGGTGCGCGCTACTTCTCGACGAAGGCGCGTTCGATCACGTAATCGCCCAGCTCGCCTTGGCGCGGGCTGATGTGAAAGCCGCGCGCATCGAGCAGCTTGCAGCTGTCGGCCAGCATCGCGGCACTGCCGCAAATCATGGCGCGATCCATCGCGGGGTCGAGCGGCGGCAGCCCTGTGTCGCTGAACAGCCGGCCGGTCTCGATGACCTCGGTGAGCCGGCCCTGATTGCGAAACGGCTCGCGCGTCACGGTGGGGTAGTAGATCAGCTTGCCGCGCACCAGCTCGCCGATGTATTCGTTGTTCGGCAGATCGTGCTCGATGAACCGCGCATAGGCCAGCTCGCTGACCTGCCGCACACCATGGATCAGCACCACCTTCTCGAAACGCTCGTAGGTCTCGGGATCCTGGATGATGCTGATGAACGGGACCAGCCCGGTGCCGGTGGACAGCAGGTAGAGGTGACGGCCGGGCCGCAGGTCGTCCAACACCAGGCTGCCGACCGGCTTGCGCCCGACGATCACTTCGTCGCCGGGTTGCAGGTGCTGCAGGCGCGAGGTCAGCGGCCCGTTGGAGACCTTGATGCTGAAGAACTCCAGGTGCTCGTCATGGTTGGCGCTCGCGACGCTGTAGGCGCGCATCAGCGGCTTGCCTTCGACCGGCAGCCCGAGCATCACGAAGTGGCCGTTGCGAAAGCGCAATCCTGGGTCGCGCGTGGTGCGGAATGAAAACAGCGTGTCGTTCCAGTGATGGACATGCAGAACGCGTTCGGTGGCGAGTTGTGACATGGGGGTGGTGGGGGTCAGCAGGTGGTGGACAGGCCGAGGCCGCGCAGGTAGGCCCACGGAAAGATGCCGCGCCCGTGGCCGTCGGAGAACACCAGGTTCAGGCCCTTGTCTGCCACGGGGTGGATGGCCGCGAGCCGGATCGACGCATCGGGCTCAGGATGGCTGCCGTGCGCGCGGAAGGCCTGCTCGCACGCGGCGCAGCGGCAGCGCGCGCGCAGCAGCCCGTGCGCCAGCCGGCTCGCGCTGCCGTCTCGCCAGCAAAGTTCGAGCACGCCGCTGGCCTGGTGGTCGACGATGTCGACGGGGAACTCGTGCCGCTCGAGTGAAGGCTGCGCTGTGCTCATGGCCGCGCTCATGGCCGCGCTCATGTCAGCGCCTTCATGCCATCGCGGGCGAAGTGGCGATCCATGCCCTGCAGCCCGCCGTTGTCGAGCTCGCCGCCCATGGCGGCCAGGCTCTCCTCGCGGATCAGCGCCTTGAGCTGGCGCACCAGCGCCTGGAAGGTGGGCGACGCCGTCATCTCCGGCGTGCGCGGTCGCGGCAAGGGAATGGGAACCTCGGCCTTGATGCGTCCAGGGCGCGCCGTCATCACGTAGACCTTCTCGGAAAGAAAGATCGCCTCCTCGATGTCGTGGGTGATGAACAGCACCGACAGCTGCAGCTGTTGCCACATGTTGGTGAGAATTTCCTGCATCACCGCGCGGGTCTGCGAGTCGAGTGCGCCGAAGGGCTCATCCATCAGCATCACCTGCGGGCTCGTGGCCAGCGCACGCACGATGCCCACGCGCTGCTTCATTCCGCCGGAGAGCTGGTCGGGATAGTGGTTCTCGAAGGAGAGCAGGCCGGTCATGCCAAGCAGCGTGCGCGCGGCCGATTCGCGCTGGTTGCGTCCGAGGCCCTGCATCTTCAGACCGAACTCGACGTTGCGGCGCACCGTCATCCACGGGAACAGCGAGTACTGCTGGAACACCACGCCGCGGTCCGCGCCGGGCCCGCCGATGGGCTTGTCGTCGAGCAGGGCCTCGCCGTCGCTTGGCCGGAGAAAGCCCGCGACGATGTTCAGCAGTGTGGACTTGCCGCAGCCCGAGGGGCCGATGATGCTGACGAACTCGCCGGGCTTCACTTCGAGCGACACGCGGCTCGCGGCCTCCGTCATCTGGCCCTTGGTGGCGAAGCGCACCGACACATCGCGAATCTGAACGTGCCCCTTGCGCGGGGTGCTTGGGTTGGTGCTCATTGATTGCTCCCGGCGCGCGCGCCATAGCCCAGCCAGGGCATCATGGACTTGCCGACGAAGCGAATCAGGCCGCTGCACATGAGGCCGAGCACCCCGATGGTGATCATGCCCAGCACGATCTCCGGGTACGAGATCAGCGAATAGGCTTCCCACGTGAAGTAGCCGATGCCGAACTGGCCTGAGATCATCTCGGCGGCGATCAGGGAGACCCAGGCCACGCCCATGCCCACCGCCAGGCCGGTGAAGATCTGCGGCGCCGCGCCGGGAAGCACCACGTACCACATGATCTGGCGCTCCCGCGCACCCAGGCACTGGCTCGCGCGCAGCAGCACGCCGTCCACCGCCTGCACGCCGCTGATGGTGTTCAACAGGATCGGGAAGAACGCGCCGATAAAGGTGATGAAGACGATGCTCACCTCGTTGTCGGGCCACAGCATGATGGAAATCGGTACCCAGGCGATTGCCGGTATGGGACGGAAGACTTCCATCGCCGGAAACAGGAAGCCGCGCGTCAGGCGGTACCGGCCGATCAGCATGCCGAGCGCCACGCCGAGCACGGTGGCAATCGCAAAGCCGATAAAGATGCGCCGCAAGCTCATGCCCACGTTCTTGATGAACTTGGGCGAGCCGTTGACTTCGATGACCTTGGAAAGCACCTCCATCGGCGTCGGGATGTTGGCGAAGCGGATGTAAAAGTCCAGCCGGTAGGTCGTGGCGACATGCCAGAAGAGCACGATGCCCAGGAGCGAGCACGCGCCCATCAGGTAGGCCGGTGCGTGCTGGCGGATCGCTTGCCATGCGCGCTCTGCCGGGCTCAGTGCCACCGTGGCCGACACGGGAACGGGCAACGGCGGGCGCAGTATCTCCTCGGGGCGGGCCAGGCCGCGTGCCGGCGCGGCCTGCGCGAGATCGCTGGTCGCCGGCACTTCATGGAACAGGCGTTGCGTGGCGGTGGGCATCGTGGTTCCTTGGTGTCAGAGGCTGGCTGCAGCAAGCGCTTCAGGATAGGTGGCCAGCTTGCCGCCGATGGCGGCTGCCTCGGCCTGCGCGTCCTTCCTCAGCAAGAAGGGCACGATCTGCGGCTTGCGCGGGTCGCTTGTGTTCACCGCATAGAAGGCCTTGTCGGCAAACAGCTTGATGCCCAGCGTCTTGTCGTTGAGGTAGGCGACCCTGACTTTCCTGTTCTCGCTCTGGGCCTTGTTGATTGCGGCGAGCGTGCAGAGCGGCGAGGCGTAGGCGGCGATCGGTGCGCCCTCGACCCAGACTTCACCGGCTTCCCTTGGCCGCGTGATCGGCGTCTTGCACAGCGGATCCGTGCCGCTGATGTCGTAGTTGGCGAGCGTCTGTTTCTGCGCGTCGTAGTCGAGCTTCAGTTCCTTGTAGGCTTGCCGCACGTAGCTCTCGTCGACCCAGGCGTTGATGTCGAGCGGTTTGACGCGGTTCAGCCGGGTGAGCACCTCGTGGCCGGTCTTGATGGTGTCCAGCCAACGCGGCTTGAGGGTCGGATCGAGCGTGTGGATGCCACCCGGGCCGAGGTAGAGGTAGGCGACTTCTTTCTCGATCTTGGTCCACTCCTCGATCTTGGCGGCGGCGGCCGTCGGGTTGCTGCGCACCCAGGTGTTGGCCTCGATCAATGCCTTGATGTAGGCGACCACCACTTCCGGGTACTCGGTCGCGAAGTCCTTGCGTACAACCACGCCGTGGAAGGTCGGCACCTTGGTCTCGGCACCGTCGAAGATCTTTCGGGCGAAGCCGCGGTAGGGCAGCAGGTCGGCAAAGGGGACGAAGTCGGCGTGCGCATCGATCTTCTTTTCCTGCAGGTTGGTGGTGCCGACCTCGGGGCTCTGGCTCACGAGGTTCCAGTAGTCGTCCTTCCAGCCCCGGGTCTGCATGGCCTGCAGCACCATGCCGTGCGCCGCCGAGCCGAACGGCACCGAGACCAGCTTGCCCTTGAGGTCGGCCAGTTCGTAGTAGGGCGAATCCTTGTGCACCACCACGCCATTGCCGGAGCCGAAGGCGTTGTACGCGATGATGGCGACGAGCTGCGTTTCGTTGCCCGGCTGCGTCTGGCCGGTGGCGCCGTTCACCAGCAACGGGTAGTCGCCCATCATGCCGATCTGCAGCTTCTTGGCCATCATGCCGTTGGTGATCGGCGGGCCGGAGGTGAAGTTCTGCCAGTCGAGCTTGAAGTCGATGTCCTTGTATTTGCCGGTCTTGGGCAGGTACTTCTCGATGAGCTTCATTTCCTTGAGCACGACGCCGCCGGTGACGGTGTTGGTCGTCGTGTTCTGCGTGCCGATACCGATGACCACTTCCTGCCGTGCCAGGGCCGGCGGGGCGACGGCCATTGCAAGTGCCAGGATCGCGCCGATTCGCAAGATGATGTGCTTCATGGACTGGTTCTCCGTGGGGATTGGAAAGACGTTCGAAGGGGCTCAGGCGGGTTCTGCGAGATGGTCGAGCTTGCCGCTGACCGAGGCCCATTGCTCGGCATCGGGCAGTGGCTCGCGCGCCTTGTTGATCACGGGCCACTGCGCGGCATAGCGGGCGTTCATTTCGACGAAGTGCTCCTGCCCGGCCGGCACGTCGGTGTCCGCGACGATCGCGCCGACCGGGCATTCGGGTGCGCAGACGGCGCAGTCGATGCACACGTCTGGGTCGATCACCAGGAAGTTCGGGCCTTCGTGAAAGCAGTCGACCGGGCATACGCTCACGCAGTCGGTGTACTTGCAGCGGATGCAGGCTTCGGTGACGACGAAGGTCATGGCGCAACCCCTTCGCGCCTTGCTTTTTGCGCCAGGCCGATGGCCGTCAGCGCCAGGCGGGCCAGCTTGCGCACGTCGGGGTCGGGGTCGGAAAGTGCCGCCTCCAAGGGCGCGATCGCGCGCGTGTCGCCGATCTCGCCCAGCGCGATGACGGCCTCCTTGCGCAGGTTGCTGATGGTGTGCGTCAGGGAAGCCACCAGCGAGGGCAGGCCGGGCTCGGCCTTGAGCAGGCCGAGGCTGCGCGCGGCCTTGATGCGCACCTGCCAGTAGTCGTCCTGCATCGCGTGCACGAGGTCGGGGATGGCCAGCGACAGGCGCAGCTTTCCGACCGTCTGCGCTGCCTCCTCGCGCACCATCCATCCGCTGTCCGCCAGCGCGCGTGTGAGCGCCGGCAGCACGCTGACCGAGGTGGCATAGCCGAGCGCGCCGATCGCGATGCGCCGCACTTCGATGTCGGGATCGTTGGCCGCCACTTCGGCCAGGTCGCCGATCGCCGCCGGGTCCTTCAGGTAGCCGAGCACGCCCACCGCCTCGCGCCGCACCGCCGCATCGGGGTCGCGCAGCGACTGCATGGCGGGCTCGAAAGCCTGCGGCGAGCGCAGCGCGCGAATGGCATGGAACGCGAGTGCACGCACTTCGGCGGCGCCGTCGAGCAGCAGCGGCAGCAGCGGCGTGGCCGACGCGGCCTCTTTCAGTTCGGCCAGCACTTCGCCGGCTGCCTTGCGCACCTCGGCATCGGGGTCGAGCAGCATCGGCGCGAGCGCCTGCACCACCTCGGGTTCCTCGAAGCCTTCAAGTGCGCGGACGGCCTCGGTGCGCACCTGCGCGTCGCTGTCGGCCAGGCACGGCAGCAGCAGCGGCACGATATCGTCCTCGTCGCTGTAGGGCAGGTCGATCACCGCGAGGCGCCGCACGGTGGCGTCGGCATCGGCCAGGCGCTCGGCAAAGGTGTTGAGTCCGGTTTCCATGGCAGCCCCTCAGCGCAGCAGGTAGGGGATGTCGACGGTGACGGCGCCCGTCGGGCAGTCCTGCTCGCAGGGCAGGCAGTACCAGCACTCGTCGAACTTCATGTAGGCCTTCTTGGTCAGCATGTCGATCGCGAGCACGTCGAGCGGACAGACATCGACGCAGACGGTGCAGCCCTTCTCGGCGATGCACTTGGATTCGTCCACGCGCACGGGGACCTGGGTGAGGGTGGTGGCGATGGTCATTTCAGGGCTCCTGTTCAGGCGGCTTCGGCACTGCTTGCGACGCGCAGGCGTTGGTAGGCGGTTCGTTCTTCGTCGTCGACCGGCACGATGTAGGGCTCGATCGCCTTCTTGCGCAGTGCCATGCGGCCCTGCGCGTCGCGGCTCAGCAGCGAGTGGCAGAACCAGTTCTCGTCGTCGCGCTCGGGGTGGTCGACATAGTTGTGGTAGAGGCCCCAACGGCTCTCGGTGCGGAACATCGATGCATGCGCCGCCATCTCCGCGCAGTCGAGGATGGAGTGCGCTTCCATCGCGCGCATGAGCTCGTGCGCATCGCCGGCCGACATCGAGTCCATGTCCTCCCGGATTTCGCCGAAGCGGCGCAGGCCGATCTCGTACTTGCTGGTGATCTTGGGCGGCTGCAGGTAGTCGTTGACCAGGCGGCGTGTC
>JBDUCH010000139.1:0-9829 GCA_040003555.1 Variovorax sp.
TCAACGAGGGCAATGCGCGCTACTTCGAACCCGCGCCGGGCCGCACCTGGACGGTGGGCGCGGGCGCCGCGTATCGGTTCTGAGGTTGGCGCTGGTGGGCGCTCAGCCCTGTTTGAGCTTGAGCAGGTAGATCATCACACCGGCCATCGAGATGTCGAGGTCGAGAAAGCCGGCGAAGTTCTTGCCTTCCATCCAGGAGGCGTCCCAGTTGCTGCGTTTGATCGCCTTTTGCCAGGCGTCGTGCGCAACGCCCCGGCGTACCGCTTCGAGCAGCACGTCCGCGGCGGCCGGCGGCACACCCTTGCCGGTGAAAACGCCGCGCCAGTTGGCGAGATCGGCGTCGACCCCTTGCTCGCGGATGGACGGTATGCCAAGGAACGGCCGCTTCGACGACACGCCGATGGCGCGCAGCTTGCCACTGGCAATGCTGTCGCTGAACTCACTGAGGCCCGAAATGCCGACGGCCGCCTTGCCCGACAGCAGCGCCTCCACGACCTGCGCGCCACCCGGATAGGGCTGGTAGGTGAGATCGGCGGTTCTTCCGGCAACGCGGGCCAGCATCCCGGCGTACACATGGTCGACGCCGCCCGCCGAGCCCCCGGCAATGGGCGTGCTGCCCGGCTCCGTGCGCAAGCGGTTGATAAGGTCTTTGGGCGTCTGGATCGCGGAGTCCGTCCGCACCGCGACCACTTCGTAGTCGCTGGTCAATCGCGCCACCGGTTGCACCGCCCGCAGGTCAACGGCGCTTTTTTGCAACGCGACCGCGCCCACCATGACCATTCCGCTCATCAGCAGCGTATCGGGTGCAGCGTTGTATTTCTGGGCGTACTGGGCCAGTCCGATCGTGCCGCCCTTGCCGCCGACGTTCTCGTAGCTGACCTGGGCCACTGCGCCGGAAGCAAGCATTGCGGCGCCGAGAGCGCGGCCGGTCTGATCCCAGCCGCCGCCCTCGTTGGCAGGGATGACGATCCGGAGGTTCCCGAGGACGGGCGGGGAGGCTTGCGCCCATGCGGCGGGCATGGCGGCGCCGAGTGCGCCCGTCGCCATCCACTGCATCCAGTTGCGGCGGGTCGGGAAGCAGCCGGGTTCAGAGGCCTCGCCCGCGCCATGGGCAGTGAAAAGCATGTCAAGATGATTCACAAATGTATCTTTTTGTTTCAGTGTCGGATGGCGAATCCTGACCGGTCGCTCGTGCGACTACAACAAGGGAATACCCCTATTGCGAAACATCGACATGCCAGCTTCTAGGGCGCCATCGCGCCCCCAAGAGCTCAGAGGCCAGCAGCGGCCCGCAGCGCGGGCGCGTTCTTCGTGCTTTCCCAGGTGAACTCGGGCTCTTCGCGGCCGAAGTGGCCGTAGGCGGCGGTTTTCTGGTAGATCGGCCGCAACAGGTCGAGCATCTGGATGATGCCCTTGGGTCGCAGGTCGAAATGCTCGTTGATCAGCTTGGCGATCTGGTCGTCGGGGATCACGCCGGTGCCTTCGGTGTAGACCGTGATGTTCATCGGGTGTGCCACGCCGATCGCGTACGCCACCTGGATCTGGCACTGGCGCGCCAGGCCTGCGGCCACGATGTTCTTGGCGACGTAGCGGGCCGCGTATGCGGCCGAGCGGTCGACCTTGGTCGGATCCTTGCCCGAGAACGCACCGCCGCCATGCGGGCAGGCGCCGCCATAGGTGTCGACGATGATCTTGCGGCCGGTCAAGCCGCAGTCGCCTTGGGGGCCGCCGATGACGAACCGGCCGGTCGGGTTGATCAGGTACTTGGTGTCCTTCAGCCATTCCTTGGGCAGCACCGGCTTAATGATTTCCTCGATGATGGCTTCGGTGAACGAGGCCTTCATCTTGGTCTGCGTCTCGCTCTGGTCGGGATGGTGCTGGGTCGAGAGCACCACGGTATCGATGCTGTGCGGCTTGCCGTCGACGTAGCGCATCGTGACCTGGCTCTTGGCGTCCGGCCGCAGGAACGGCAGCCGGCCGTCCTTGCGCAATTGCGCCTGGCGCTCCACCAGCCGGTGCGCGTAGTAGATCGGCGCGGGCATCAACTCGGGCGTCTCGTCGCAGGCGTAGCCGAACATCAGGCCCTGGTCGCCGGCGCCGGTGTTCAGGTGGTCGTCCGATGCATGGTCGACGCCCTGGGCGATGTCGTTGGACTGCTTGTCGTAGCAGACCATCACGGCGCAACCCTTGTAGTCGATGCCGTAGTCGGTGTTGTCGTAGCCGATGCGCTTGATCGTGTCGCGCGCGACCTGGATGTAGTCGACGTGCGCGTTGGTGGTGATTTCGCCGGCGAGCACCACGAGCCCGGTGTTGGTGAGCGTTTCGGCGGCCACGCGGCTGCGCGGATCCTGCTCGAAGATTGCATCGAGGATTGCGTCGGAGATCTGGTCGGCAACCTTGTCGGGGTGGCCTTCGGAGACAGATTCGGAAGTGAAGAGAAAGTCGTTCGCCATGGGATTGAAGCTCCGTGAAGGTGAAAAGGCGCGTTGCCGATTCCTGGGGGAGTTCTGGCGAACGCTTTAGCAGTACTGTTTAACGTCGCCCTGCAAGTAGTTCCATAACTCGGCGACAATTTGCATTCTATTCGAGCCGCGCGGTACGCTGCGCGCGCGTCAGTTTCGATCCCCACTGCCTTGATTACTTCTTTGTTCCGATTGTTCGCCCGCGTGCCGCTGCCTCTGATGCATGCGTTCGGCGTGGCCTTCGGCTGGCTGGTCTGGTGGTGCGCGCCGGACTACCGGCGCCGATTCAAGGCCAATGCCGAAGCCGCCGGTTTTACGCCCGCGCAGTACCGCCCGGCGATCGGTGCGGCGGGCGCGATGGCGGCCGAGCTGCCCTGGCTCTGGTCACGGCCAAAAGGCGAGAGCGTGTTGCCCAAGGTGATTCGCTGGGATGGCCTGCCGGCACTTGAAGCCGCGCTGGCCGAACGCAAGGGCGTGATCATCATGGCGCCGCATGTCGGCAGCTGGGAACTGTATGGCCAGGCGGTCGGTGAACGCTTCCTGGCCAGTCATGGCCCGATCACCGCGCTCTTTCGACCGCCCCGCAAGAAGTGGATGGCGGCGCTGATGGATGGCTCGCGCGACCGGCCCGGCCTGCAAACCTTGCCCACCACCGTCAAGGGCGTGCGCGGTCTGATGCGCGCGTTGCGCGCCGGCGGCTACACCGGCATCCTGCCCGATCAGGTGCCGCCGGCCGGGCAGGGCGTCTGGGCGCCGTTCTTTGGCCGGCCTGCGTACACGATGACCCTGCCGGCCCGCTTGGCGCAGCAGACTGGCGCACGCGTGTTTCTCGGCGTGTGCGAACGGCTGCCACGCGGCGCCGGCTATGCGATCCGCTTCGAACCCTTCGATGGCACGGCGTTCAGCGATCCGGCGGCCACACCCGAAGCCGCCGCGACGGCGCTGAACGCCGGCATCGAGCGGCTGATTCGCGGTCTGCCGGGGCAATATGTGTGGGACTACGCGCGCTACAAGCAGCCGCGCGCGGAGCCCCAGGAGGTGGCGGCATGAGCATTTCGGCGCAGCTGGGCATCGGTTTCATGCGCGCGCTCTCGCATGTGCCGCTGCCGCTCGTGCGCGGCTTCGGCGCGATCCTCGGCCGGCTGCTGCACACCGTGGCGCTGCCACGTCGGCGCGTGGTCGATACCAATCTGGCGCTTTGCTTCCCGGACAAGTCGGCCGCCGAGCGGCGCAGCATTGCGCGCGAAACCTTCGTGTTCGTTGCGCAGTCATGGCTGGATCGCGGCTGGCTCTGGCATGCACCGCCCGACGTCGTGGCGCGTCGCATCAAGGTGATCGGCGCACCGGCCGAGATCGAAGAGATCGCGCACGGCAAGGCGCCGATGATCCTGTTCGCGCCGCACTTCTACGGCCTCGATGCCGCCGCAACCGGCCTCACGATGCACACGTCGCGGCCATCGACCACGATCTACACCACGCAGCGCGACCCGATGATCGACGAGTGGATTCGCGTGGGCCGCGCGCGCTTCGGCAACGTGATCACGCTGAACCGCGTGGACGGCATCAAGCCGATCGTCGCGGGCCTGCGCAAGGGGGGGCTGCTGTACCTGTTGCCCGACATGGACTTCGGGCGCGACCAGTCAGTATTCGTGCCGTTCTTCGGCGTGCCGGTGGCAACGGTGCCCTCGCTCTCGCGCTTCTCGCGGCTCGGCCGCGCGAAGGTGGTGCCGATCCTGTCGCGGGTGGTCAAGAGCGGCTACGAAATCGAGGTGCTGCCGGCCTGGCAGGGCTTCCCGACCGACGACGCGGTGGCCGACACGGCCCACATGAACCAGCAACTCGAGGGCTACATCCGAACCATGCCTTCGCAGTACTACTGGGTGCACCGGCGCTTCAAGACACGGCCCGAAGGCACCCCGCCGCTCTATTGAAGCCGCGAGCCGCGATCAGTTCCGCGACATGAACGCTTCGATTTCGCGCGCGACCAGCTGCGGCTGCTCGTGCACGATCCAGTGGGTCGCGTTCGGCACCTTCTTGACCTCCAGCTTCGGCACGTAGTCTTCCAGGCCTTCGAGCAGGCCAGGCAGCAGTGCGGCGTCGTCGAGCGCCCAGAACACGAAGGTCGGCACGTTCACCACCAGCCGCTCGCGCGGCAGCGTCGGAATCTCGGAGCCGGGTTGGCCCGGCAGGGCGGGTTTCATCGGCGTCACGCGGTAGAGGTTGCAGGCGCCGGTGAGCCCGGCGTTCCACACGTCGCGGTATTGCTGCTTGACCTCGTCGGTGAGCCAGCCGAAACCTTCGGGGCCGGCCTTCATCAGCGTGAAGAAGGGCCACATGCGCTTGTAGTCGTCGGCCGAGAGCAATTCTTCGGCCTTGGGCTGGGCCAGGAAGTTCATGTAGGCGCTGGCTTTCTGCTGCGCCGGGTTATCGCGCAGTTCGCGCGTGAAGGTGCCGGGGTGCGGCGAGTTGATGATCACGAGCTTGCCGACCTGATCCGGGAATGCGTTGGCATAGCCCCAGGCGAACGCGCCGCCCCAGTCGTGGGCGACCAGCGTGGCCATCTTGCCATCGGCGCTTTCGGTCGCCACCAGCTGCTGGACGTCCTGGATCAGCAACTGCGCCTTGTACGCGGCCACTTCGGTCGGCGCGCTCGATTGTTCGAAACCGCGCAGGTTGGGCGCCACACAACGGTAGCCGCCGTGCTCGGGCTGCGCGAAGTATTCGAGCAGTTCGTCCCAGATGAAGGCGGCTTCCGGGAAGCCGTGCAGAAACACCATCAGCGGCCGGCCGGCCTCACCGGTCGCGCGGCAGCTCAGGGTGATGCCGTTCGGCAGGCTGCGCTGGAAGGTCTGGATCATCGGTTTGTCTCCTTGGTTTTGCTATCTTTTTGAGAGCGAATTGCGCAGCGCAGCGAGCGTCAAAGCCTCTTTTTATGGTGCATCCGGGACGGGCGCTTCCACCGGGTGCGCCCAGCGCCAGAGCAATTCGGCTGCTTCGTCCACGCCTTGCTTTTTCAGTGCCGAGAACAGTTTCACCTCGCCGCCGCCGGCCTGCAGTCGCGCAATCGACAGCGCCTTGGCACCTTCGGAGCGGGTCAGTTTGTCGGACTTGGTCAGCAGCACGAGGAACTTCAGGCCCTCGACGACACGTGGTCGGATCACGTCGAGCAGGATCTCGTCGAGTTCGGTCAACCCGTGGCGCGGGTCGCACATCAGCACCACGCCGCGCAGCGTGTCGCGCGTCATGAGGTAGTTGCCCATCACGCGCTGCCAGCGCAGCTTGGCTTCCTTGGGCACGGCCGCGTAGCCATAGCCGGGCAGGTCGGCCAGCACCGCGTCGTCGACTTTCTGCTTGCCGACGCCGAACAGGTTGATGTGTTGTGTGCGGCCTGGCGTCTTGGACGCGAACGCGAGCCGGGTCTGCTGCGTGAGGGTGTTGATGGCGGTCGATTTGCCCGCATTGGAGCGGCCGACGAAGGCAATCTCGGGCAGTTCGAGCGGTGGCAAATGCTCGAGCTGGGGCGCGCTGGTCAAAAAATGGGCGGTGTGCAGCCAGCCCATTGCGACGCGGGCGCGTTCGGCGGTCTCGGGGTCGGTGGCGGCTCCCGGATGGGGCGGATAGGCGGCCGGCTTGCGCGGCGGGGAGGTCATCGGTGAGCTTTCGGTACGGGGCGCCATTGTAGAATCGCGGGGTTTTGCGCCATAAATCGAAGCCCCCGATATGAAGTTGTTTGCCCAATTCCTGCTTGCAGCCCTCATGGGCGTCGCCGCCAGCGCGAGCCTCGCGGCCGATGAGCATGCTGCCGCACCGGCGGCTGCAGCGCCTGCCAAGCCGGCCAAGCCCGACCCGGCCAAGGGTGACACGCTCTTCAACGCGAGCACGCCGACCATCCAGAGTTGTGCCTCCTGCCACAACGCCGACGGCAACTCGTCGATTCCTGCCAACCCCAAGCTGGCGCAACAGCATCCGGAATACATCCTCAAGCAATTGCAGGAGTTCAAGGCGGGCAAGCGCAAGAATGCAGTCATGACCCCGATGGCGTCGCACCTGAGCGACCAGGACATGCGCGACATCGCCTGGTTCGTCGGCGCGAAGAAGGTCAAGACCGGCTTCTCGAAAGACAAGGACACCATCGCGATGGGCGAGAAGATCTACCGCGGCGGCATTGCCGACCGGCAGGTTCCCGCCTGCGCCGGTTGCCACAGCCCGAACGGTGCCGGCATCCCGGCCCAGTATCCACGCCTGGGGGGCCAGCACGCCGACTACATCGTGACGCAGCTCACCGCGTTTCGCGATGGCGGCCGCCTGAACGCCCCGCAGATGACCGGCGTGGCCGCCAAACTGAACGACCGCGAAATCAAGGCCGTGGCCGACTACATCGCCGGTTTGCGTTGATCTGCCGCAAGCAGGCCGAGAACCAAACGCCGCGTAATCAACCCAACGAGGGCGGGCCTGTTCATCCGGACAGCCCGCCCTTGTCCTTTGGCCCCTGCGCTTTTATCGATCCATGTCTGTGTCAGTCTCCACCCACGGTTTGCGCGTTCGTCGCGGGCCCCATGCAGTTCGTGCAGCGGTGGAGCTGTTTTCGTCGATGCGCTTCGCGATTGCGCTGCTCACTGTCATCTGCATCGCCTCGATCATCGGCACCGTGCTTAAACAGCACGAGCCCTTCGGCAACTACGTCAACCAATTCGGCCCGTTCTGGGCGCAGGTGTTCCGCACGGCGCTGCTCGACGCGGTCTACAGCGCCTGGTGGTTCCTGCTGATCCTGCTGTTCCTGGTGATCAGCACCTCGCTTTGCGTCGCACGCAACACACCGCGCATCCTGGCCGACTTCAAGGTCTACAAGGAAGACATCCGCGCCCAGAGCCTGAAGGCCTTCGGGCAGCGCGCGGAAGCCGTACTCGGCGAGACGCCCGGGACGGCGGCCAACCGCATCGGCCAGCTGCTTGCGGGCGGTGGCTGGAAGGTCAAGCTGCAGCGCCGTGACCTGCCGGGCAAGGAGGGCGGCTGGATGGTGGCGGCGCGCGCCGGCGGTGCGCACAAGCTCGGCTACATCGCGGCGCACAGCGCGATCGTGCTGGTGTGCATCGGCGGCCTGCTCGACGGCGACCTGATCGTGCGTGCACAAACCTGGTTCAACGGCAAGAGCGTGTTCACCGGCGGCGGCATGATTTCCGACGTGGCGCCGCAGCACCGCCTCTCGCCGAACAATCCGACCTTCCGCGGCAACATCCTGGTGCCCGAAGGCGGCCAGGCAAGCACCGCGATCCTGAACCAGTCCAACGGCGTGCTGTTGCAAGAGTTGCCGTTCTCGATCGAGCTCAAGAAGTTCATCGTCGACTACTACTCGACCGGCATGCCCAAGCTGTTTGCCAGCGAGGTGGTGCTGCACGATCGCGTCACCGGCGAGCAGAAGCCCGCACGCATCGAGGTCAACCATCCGGCCAGCTGGAAAGGCATCGAGATCTACCAGTCGAGCTTCGACGACGGCGGCTCCACGGTGAAGCTCAAGTCGGTGCCGATGGCCGCCGCGGCCAGGCCGTTCGAGGTCGAGGGCACCATCGGCAGCAGTTCCGAACTCAGCAACGGCCAGGAAAAGCTCACGCTCGAGTACACCGCGCTGCGGCTCATCAACGTCGAGAACTTCGGCGGCCCCCAGGGCGGCAGCGGTGCCGACGTGCGCAAGGTCGATCTCGGCCACGAACTGCAATCGCGCCTCGGTGCAGCCAACAAGGTCAACAAGCCCAAGGTGCTGCGCAACATCGGCCCGAGCATTGGCTACAAGCTGCGCGACGCTGCAGGCCAGGCCCGCGAGTATCAGAACTACATGGTGCCGGTCGACACCGGCGACGGCACCGCGGTGTTCCTGCTCGGCGTGCGCGACAAGCCCGAAGAGGCGTTTCGCTACCTGCGCGTGCCGGCCGACGACAACGGCGCGATGGACGGCTTTGTCAACATGCGCGCCGCGCTGGGCGACGCCGACATGCGTGCGAAAGCGGTCGACCGCTACGTCGTGCGCGCGAGCGACCCGAAGCGTCCCGAACTGGCCGAGCAACTGCGCACCTCGGCCACCCGTGCACTTGCATTGTTTGCCGGCGCCGAGCGTGTGAAGCCCGACAGCACGCGCAGCGGCGGCTGGCAGGCGATCGCCGAGTTCATGGAGGCCAACGTGCCGGAGGCCGAGCGCGAGCGCGCCGGCACGGTGCTGGTGCGCATCCTCAACGACGTGCTGTTCGAAACGCTCAACCTGAGCCGCGAAAAGGCCGGGTTGGCGGCGCTGCCGCCGGACGAGAAATCGCAGACCTTCCTGACCCAGGCCGTGCTCGCGATCAGCGATGCGGCCTTCTACCCGGCACCGATGGCACTGATGCTGACCGACTTCAAGCAGGTGCAGGCCAGCGTGTTCCAGGTGGCACGTGCGCCCGGCAAGAAAGTGGTCTACCTGGGCTGCCTGTTGCTGATCGTCGGCATTTTTGCGATGCTGTATGTGCGCGAGCGCCGGCTCTGGGTCTGGCTCACGCCGGCCGGCGAGGCCGATGACCAGGCCAACGACACCTCGGCCACCATGGCGTTTTCGGTCAACCGCAAGACCATGGACAGCGACCGCGAATTCGAGCACCTCAAAGACAAGCTGCTCGCCACCCACAAGGATCCGGCGTCATGACCACCACCACCCTCACGCTCAACGACAGCTGGCGCTCGCGCCGCAACACCTTCGACTGGGTGTTCGCGGCGCTGGTGCTGGCCGCCGGCGCCTTCGCCTTCTCGCGCTATGCGGGCTCGATGGATTCGTACGAGAAGCCAATCCTCGCCGCCGCGGTGCTGGCCGGCATCTCGCTCGGCTGGTTCTGGCGACCGCTGCAGGTGCTGGCGATCGTCGTGGGCGCGGCCTCCGTGCTGGCCATCTTTTCCTACCAGGGCGACCTCTCGCGCGCCGACACGGTGTTCCAGCTCAAGTATTTCCTGTCGAGCCAGTCGGCCATCCTCTGGATGAGCGTGCTGTTCTTCATGAGCACGGCGTTCTACTGGTTCGGCCTGTTCGGCGGCAAGCAGGGCGATGCGATGGAGCTGATCGGTTCGCGCGTGGCCTGGGCTGCGGTGACGATGGCGCTGATCGGCAGCATGGTGCGCTGGTATGAAAGCCACCAGCTCGGCCCGGACATCGGGCACATCCCGGTCAGCAACCTGTACGAAGTGTTCGTGCTGTTCTGCTGGATCACAACGGCGTTCTACCTGTACTTTGAGTCGCGCTACAAGACGCGCTCGCTGGGTGCGTTCGTGATGCTGGTGGTCAGCGCCGCAGTCGGCTTCCTGCTCTGGTACACGCTGGTGCGCGAGGCGCACGAGATCCAGCCGCTGGTGCC
>JBDUCH010000140.1:0-9821 GCA_040003555.1 Variovorax sp.
AAAGTTGCCCTTTGTTGCTCACGATATTCTCCGTGTTCAAGGAAGAGTTATAGGAAAGGAGACCTTAACACAGGGTTTCCGCGCTGCAGCAAGCGCGGCAATGGCCCTGGAAAAATAACGTCTCTTATTCGGCGGAACTTTGCGCCGAGCGATCGTTCAACTGCCGTCTTCCGGCGTCAACCCTTCTGGCCGGGCTTGTCGGCGTAGGGGTTGGTGGAGGTCTTGAACTCGATGCGCATGGGCGTTCCGACCAGTTCGAACTCCTTGCGGAACCGCGCTTCGAGAAAGCGCTTGTAGGCGTCGGTCACGTGCTCCAGCGAGTTGCCGTGGATCACGATCACCGGCGGATTCATGCCGCCCTGGTGCGCGTAACGCATCTTGGGGCGGAACATGCCGGCGCGCTGCGGCGACTGGAATTGCACGGCTTCGAGCAGCAGGCGCGTGAGCACGGGTGTCGACATCTTGCGTGTGGCCGACTTGTGGGCCTGCGCGATCGATTGCCACACGGGCCCGAGCCCTTGCCGCTTGATCGCCGAAATGAAATGCAGCGCCGCGAACTTCAGAAACGGCAGCCGGGTTTCGATCTGGCGCTGGATCTGCTCGCGCTGGTAGCTGTCGACCGCATCCCACTTGTTGATGGCGATCACCACGGCGCGGCCCGATTCGAGGATGTAGCCCGCGATGTGGGCGTCCTGGTCGGTCACGCCCTGGGTCGCGTCGAGCAGCAGCAGCACCACGTTCGAGGACTCGATCGCCTGCAGCGTTTTCACCACCGAGAACTTCTCGATCGCCTCGAACACCCGGCCTTTGCGACGCAGCCCTGCTGTGTCGATGAGTTCGAAGCGCTGGCCCATGCGCTCGAACGGCACGGTGATCGCGTCGCGCGTCGTGCCCGGCAGGTCGAAGGCGACGAGGCGCTCTTCGCCGAGCCAGGTGTTGATCAGCGTCGACTTGCCGACGTTCGGACGCCCGGCCACGGCCAGCTTGATCGGCTTGGCCTCGCCGTCGTCTTCCTCGTCTTCAGGCTCGGGCAGGTTCAGGGGGTCGAGCGCCAGGTCGACCAGGTCGCGGATGCCCTGCCCGTGCGCGGCCGACACGCCATGCACGTCGCCCAGGCCCAGTTCGTAGAAGTCGACCAGCCGGGTGCCGTCCTGCATGCCCTCGGCCTTGTTGGCCACCAGCACGGTCGGCTTGCCGAGCCGTCGCAGTTCTTTCGCAATGTCATGGTCTTGCGCCGAAATGCCTTCGCGCGCGTCGACCACGAACACCACCACGTCGGCCTCGGCCACGGCTTGGCGCGTTTGCTTGGCCATCTCCTTGAAGATGCCGCTGCCGGCATCGGGCTCGAAGCCGCCGGTGTCGATCACGATGAACTCACGCTTGCCCTGGTGGCCGTTGCCATAGTGGCGGTCGCGCGTGAGCCCGGCGAAGTCGGCGACGATGGCGTCGCGGGTCTGGGTCAGTCGGTTGAACAGCGTCGACTTGCCGACGTTGGGACGCCCGACCAGAGCAATGACTGGCTTCATGGTCGGTCTTTCAAGGCGGTTATTCCGGGCGATAGCCGAACACGCCGCCATTGCGGGTGACGACCACGACCGTATTGGCAGCCAGCACTGGCGCCGCGACGATGGCCGAGCCGTCGACGCTGAGGCGATTGAGCGGCGCGCCGTCTTCGCGCGAGACGAAGTGCAGCAGGCCGGTGCTGTCGCCGAAGATGACCGAGCGTCCCGCGGCGAGCGGTGCCGTCAGCTCACGGTACTTGAGGCGATCCGATTGCCAGGCGCGTTCGCCGTCGGCGCGGCGCCAGGCCGTGAGGTTGCCGTTGGATTCGGTGCCGAACACGAGGCGGTCGTCGCCGCTGACGCCTTCGGCGCTGACCGCCGGCTTGCTCCAGACCAGCGCGCCGCGCGCAGCGTCGACGCAGCCGACGTTGGCGTAGTAGGCCCGCGCACAGACGCTGTCGCCCACGCGGCTCACGCTGCCGGTCAGGTCGACCAGGCGCTCGACGTCGTTGGTACCGCGCGGCGCCGCGATCGGCGACTCCCAGCGCGACGAACCGTTGGCCGGGTTGATGCCGACCAGACGGCCACCGATGCCAGTGACCAGCGTGTCGCCCACGGCCATCAGCACGCCCGGCTTCTTCAGCACGAGGTTCTCGGCACTGCGCTGCTGAACCCACAGGCGGCGGCCGCTCTGGCCGTCGAACGCACTGGTGGTGCGGTCGGCGGTTTGCACGAACACGCGGCGGCCGGCCACCAGCGGCGCAGTGAAGGTCTCGGCTGTGAGCTGCTGCTTCCAGAGCACCCTGCCGCCTTGCAGCGCGACGAGTTCGTTCTTGTTGGTGACCACCGCAGCGAGGGAGCCATCGCTGCCGACACCGGCCGTCAGAGGTGCCCCCGCACTGGCGCGCCAGCTCTCGGCACCGGTGCGTGCATCGATCGCGACCACCGTGCCATCGGCACCGGCCACCGTGACCGTGTCGCCGCTCACGTTGGCCTGCAGTCCGAAGCTGACCGCGGGCACCTTCACGTTCCAGGCCTGGCGCACGCCGAGCAGCGCCACGTTGGCCGGCAACTCGGCCGGCTTCGGCTTGCTGGTGCTCGAGCAGGCAACCAGTGTTGCGGTCAAAACAATGGCAGCGCCCACACGGAGGACGGGCGCTGCAGGAACAAAACGCTTGAAATTCATGGTGCGATCAGGGTTGTTTGGGGGCTGCGGGCGCCGCGGCGCTGTTTGCAGGCTTGAGGGTTTGCGGGTCGACGCCGACCGCATTGAGCTTGATCTCCACCAGACGTCGGTAGTCGGTGCGTGGCTCGAACGCCGACCAGGCTTTCTGGTATTCGGCCCGCGCCTCGTCGCGCTTGCCCTGCGCCAGGTAGATGTCGCCCTTGCGGTCGGCCACCAGCGGCTCGAATTCCTTGGGGAAGCTGCCGCCGAGTTGCTTCAACGCGTCGTCGTAGGCCTTGCTGTCGAGCAGCTCGGCCGCGAGCCGCAGGCGGGCGATCGCCTGGTAGCCCGGATCGATCGCCTTGTCGGCGACCCAGGTCAGCGCAGCGCGCGAGCCGTCTGCATTGCCTTTGTCGTGCAACGCCTTCGCGGCCAGCAGGCCGGCCTGCTGCGCATAGATCGTGGTGCCGAATCGGTCCTTCATTTCACCGAAGGTGCGATCGACCAGGGCCGGGTCGCCGGCCTCCACGTTGCGCTCGAGCGTGTCGTAGAGCGCAGCGGCCTGGGCCGCCTGGCTGCGCCGGTAGTACTGCCAGCCGTTCCAGCCGGCAAAGGCGAGTGCCGCCACTAGCAACACCGAGGTGATCAGGGTGCCCCAGGTTTTCCAGAAATGCTTGATCTGATCGAGCTGTTCCTGTTCTTCGAGATCGAGAGGTGTTGCCATGCGCTGTCAGTGAAAGAGAGCCGGGGATTGTAGGGTGGCGGCCCAGTGGGCCACCTCGGTGAGCGGGTGGGCCACCTGGGCACCGCCGCCGTCGCGCAGCGACTTGACCGTGACCTCGCCACGGGCGAGTTCATCCGGGCCGAAGATCAGCGCAAAACGCGCGCCGCTGGCGTCGGCTCTCTTGAACTGCGACTTGAAGCTGGCGAGTCCTTCGGCCGTCGCCGCCTGCATCGGCACGATGACGCCGGCCGCGCGCAGCTGCTGCAGCGTGCGCAGCACCTGCGGCATGGCTGCGGCATCGGACACCACGGCGTAGGCGTCGGGGTTCGCCGCCGGAATCTTTGCGCCCTGCTCTTCCAGCAGCGCGAGCACGCGCTCGACACCGAGCGCCCAGCCGACCGCGGGCGCCGGTTTGCCACCCATCTGCACGATCAGGTCATCGTAGCGGCCACCCGCGCACACCGTGCCCTGCGCGCCGAGCCGGTCGGTCACGAACTCGAACACGCTGAGGTTGTAGTAGTCCAGGCCGCGAACAAGGCGCGGGTTGATGGTGTAGGCGACACCGTTGCCGTCGAGGATGGCCTTGAGCCCCTCGAAGTGCGCGAGCGATTCGGCACCCAGGAAGTCGATGAGTTTCGGTGCCGACTCGACCACGTCCTTCATGGCCGGGTTTTTGGTGTCCAGGATGCGCAGCGGGTTGCTGTGCAGGCGGCGCTTGCCGTCTTCGTCGAGCTTGTCGGCGTGCTGCTCGAAGTGCGCGATGAGCTCCGTTCGGTGCCGCGCACGCTCGGCCGGCTGGCCCAGGCTGTTGAGTTCGAGGCGCACGTCGACCAGGCCGATTTCCTTCCACAGCGCGGCGGCCAGCAGGATCAGTTCGGCATCGACGTCCGGCCCGGCGAAGCCGAGCGCCTCGGCGCCGATCTGGTGGAACTGCCGATAGCGGCCACGCTGAGGCTTCTCGCGCCGGAACATGGGGCCGGTGTACCAAAGACGCCTGGGGCCCTCATACAACAGGTTGTGCTGGACCACCGCACGCACGAGACCGGCGGTGTTTTCGGGCCGCATGGCGAGATGCTCGGCCTGCCCGTGTTTGTCGGAGCGGTCTTCGAAGGCGTACATCTCCTTCTCGACGATGTCGGTCACCTCGCCGATGCCGCGCACGAACAGTGCCGTGTGCTCCAGGATCGGCGTGCGTACATTGCGGTACGCGTAGCGCCCCATCAGTTCGCGCACGATGGCCTCGAGCCACTCCCAGCGCGCCGATTCGGGCGGCAATATGTCGTTCATGCCTTTGACGGCATTCAGTTTGTCGGCCATGGATACGGGGATGTCAGGCAACGACGGCGTGTTCGCCGCCGAAGCGCTTTTCGATGTAGGTTTCGACGAGCTGATGGAACTCGTTCGCGATGTTGTCGCCGCGCAAGGTTAGCGCCTTCTGGCCGTCGATGAAAACGGGCGCGGCAGGTGCCTCGCCGGTGCCCGGCAGGCTGATGCCGATGTCGGCGTGCTTGCTCTCGCCGGGGCCGTTGACGATGCAGCCCATCACGGCCACCTTCATCGTTTCGACACCGGGGTACTTCTTGCGCCACAGCGGCATCTGCAGGCGCAGATAGTCGTCGATCTGCTTGGCCAGTTCCTGGAAAGTGGTGCTCGTGGTGCGGCCGCAGCCCGGGCAGGCCGTGACACTCGGCACGAACACGCGCAGGCCCAGTGCCTGCAGGATCTCGTTGGCGATCAGCACTTCCTGCGTGCGCGACTCGCCCGGCTGCGGCGTGAGCGACACGCGGATCGTGTCGCCGATGCCCTCCTGCAGCAGGATCGACAACGCCGTGGCCGAGGCAACCGTGCCCTTGGTTCCCATGCCGGCTTCGGTCAGGCCCAGGTGCAGCGTGTAGTCGCAACGCTTCGCCAGTTCGCGGTAGACCGAAATCAAGTCCTGCACACCGCTGACCTTGCAACTCAGGATGATCTGGTTGCCGTTCATGCCCATCGACTCGGCCAGCTTTGCGGACTCGATCGCCGACGTGATCAGCGCCTCGTACATCACCGACTTGGCATCCCACGGCTCGAGGCGCTGGCTGTTGGTGTCCATCAGGCTCGCGAGCAGTTCCTGGTCGAGGCTGCCCCAGTTGACGCCGATTCGCACCGGCTTGTTCCAGCGCATCGCAGCGTCGATCATCTGGCCGAACTGCTTGTCCTTCTTGTCGCCCTTGCCCACGTTGCCGGGGTTGATGCGGTACTTGCTGAGCGCTTCGGCGCAGGCCGGATAGTCGGTCAGCAAACGGTGGCCGTTGTAGTGGAAGTCACCGATCAGCGGCACGTCGATGCCCATGCGGTCGAGCTGTTCGCGGATGTAGGGCACCTGTGCCGCGGCTTCGGGCGTGTTGACCGTGATGCGCACCATCTCGGAGCCGGCAATCGCCAGCTCCTTGACCTGGATTGCGGTGCCGATGGCATCGACCGTGTCGGTGTTGGTCATCGACTGCACGCGCACCGGCGCATCGCCGCCGACCGTGACGGTACGCGGGCCCCAGACCACATTGGCCTGGCGCGAGCGACGCGCGCCGGGCGCGGCCGGCTCGATCGGCAGGCAGGGCGTACCGTTCATCGCACTCACGGCTTCACCTCGAAGCGCGCCACGCCACCAGCCTTGGCCAATGGCGCAAGGTCGAACGGCTTGCCGCGCACCTGCACGTCGATGCCGGACGCGCGTCCCACCACCACCGCGAGCGGCAGCGTGCCGGCAACACCGACCGTTTCGCCGGCCTGCACGGTGCGGCGCAGCACCTGCTTGCCGCCGGGCTCAGTCACGGTGATCCAGGAATCGGCGCGTGCAGTGAACACCAGCACGTTGCCGCCCGGGGTTGCGGCCGTCAGGGCGGGAGCCGCAGGCGCTTGTGCGGCCGCGGAGGGTGCTGCTGCCGGCGGCATCGGCTCGACGGCAGGCGCGGGCGGCGTCACCGATTCGACCACGGTGCCGGCCGGCGCCGGGGATGCCGTATTGGCCGGTTCCGTGCTCGCAGCGGTCGACTCGGAGCGGGCCATCCATCGGGAGACCGTGCCATTGATTTGATCGAACACCGACTGCGGCAGCCAGAAGAGCGCAGCCGCCCCAACCAGCAGCAAGATCACCACGGCCATCAGGGCGCGCGAAGGCAGCGAAACGCCGGAACCGCGCCCCTGATGGGGGGCGCCCGAGCGGATGTGGGTGCTGATGGTGCGATCGGCATCGGCCAGCCCGGGGCGCAACGCACCCGGCAGCTTGGCCAGCACGGGCGCCGGATCGATCTTGAGCGCGCGGCAAACGCTGGCTGCCAGTGCGCGCGCGAACACCGGATCGGGCAGCGCGTCGATATCGTCGTTCTCGAGCGCTTCGAGCTTCTGCGTCGGAACCTTGAGCGCGGCTGCCACCACCGCCACGTGGAGTCCATGCGCCTCGCGCGCCTGGCGGAGCATGTCGCCGGCGGTCATGAACGAGCTGTCTCCTCCGCCGACCAACGGCACAGCGGCCGAGGCACCAAACTCACTGGCCCGCTCAATCATTGAAGTTTCCGCGCTCGTATGCAATCGCCTCCCGCGACTGGGGGAACCGCCGCTGCAACTGGCTCGCCAGTTGCGCCAGCGCTTCCCGGTTGTTGAGCTTGCGTTCGATCTTGATGCCGAGCCACAGGGTCTCGGCATTCGCCGAAGGGCTGTTGTTGACGCGGCGCACATAGAACTGCGCGCGCGTCCAGTCTTCGCGCTGAACCAGCAGCGCTGCCAGGTTGTAGCCGGTCACGGGGTTGCCGGCGTCGATCTCGTAGGCCTTGAGCAAGGTCTTCTCGGCCTCGGCACGCTGGCCTGCGCGGATCTGGCACACGCCCTGGGTCATCAGCGTCTTGGCGGTGTCGGCATAGCCCGGCATCGCGAGCGCCTGGCCGAACTGCTGCATCGCGTCGTTGTAGCGGTTCTGCTGGCACAGCAGCCAACCGTAGTTGTGCATGGTGTTCGGCTCGCGCGGGTTGAGCGCAATCGCCCGGCGGAAGCTGTCTTCGGCCAGCCCGGCATCGTCGAGCCGCATGTAGATCAGGCCGCGCAGGTTGTAGGCCTCGGCATAGGTCGGATCGGCGAACAACGACTGCTTGATTTCGTCGAGCGCCACCGTAGGCTGACCGGCTTCGAAATAGCCGATCGCGAGCTCCAGGCGGATGCGCGCGCGCTTGCGGCCGCTGCCTTCGTCGGAGTCAGTCGCCATTTCAGCGCCGTGGCCGGCGGTGCTGGCGACCGTGCCGCCCTTGTTCGCGCAGCCGGCCAGCGTCACCGCTGCAGCCGCGAGAAAGGCGGCACGGATCAGCCAGCCAGGAATAACGTTGCTCATTGCTTCAATGCTCCTGGACATCGGGCGCCGCTGCGGCGCGGCGCGCCGGATGCATGGCCACGGTGTGCTCGGTGAGTCGGCGTTGCGCCATGCGTTCGGCGGCGCGCGTGCGATCCTTCACGTCGCCGGCCAGTTGGCCGCACGCTGCGTCGATGTCGTCACCGCGCGTCCTGCGCACGGTGGTCACGATGCCCGCTTCGCTCAATGCCTTGGCGAACGCCAGCACGCGCGGCTGCGGCGAGCGCAGCAGGCCGGAGGCGGGAAAGGGGTTGAACGGAATCAAATTGAACTTGCACGAGACGCCGCCCTGGCCGCCGCGCGGCTTCACCAGTTCGATCAGTTGCTGCGCATGCTCGGGCTGGTCGTTCACGCCGTCGAGCATGCAGTACTCGAAGGTGATGAAGTCGCGTGGCGCGTGCGCCAGATAACGGCGGCAGGCGTCGAGCAGTTCGGCGACCGGGTATTTGCGGTTGAGCGGCACCAGGTCGTCGCGCAGTGCATCGTTCGGCGCGTGCAGCGAAACCGCGAGTGCCACCGGGCAGTCGGTACCGAGCCGATCCATCATCGGCACCACGCCCGAGGTCGACACCGTGACGCGGCGACGCGAAAGGCCATAGGCGTTGTCGTCCAGCATGGTGCGCAGGGCCGGCACCAGTGCCGAGTAGTTCTGCAGCGGCTCGCCCATGCCCATCATCACCACGTTGGAGATGACACGCTCGTCGCGTTTCAGGTGCTTGCGCAGGAAATGCTCTGCGAACCAGAGCTGGGCCACGATCTCGCCAGCGGTGAGGTTGCGGCTGAAGCCCTGGTGCCCGGTCGAGCAAAAACGGCAGCCAACCGCGCAACCGGCTTGCGACGACACGCACAAGGTACCGCGGTCGTCTTCGGGAATGAACACGGCCTCGACCGCATTGCCGTCACCGACGTCGAACAGCCACTTGATGGTGCCATCGGCCGATTCATGCCGGCTCAGCACAGGCAATGCTTCGACCCGCGCGGTGCCGGCGAGCTTTTCGCGCAGCGACTTGGCGAGGTCGGTCATTTGCGCGAAATCGCTCGCGCCGCGCTGGTGGATCCAGCGGAACAGCTGCGTCGCGCGGAATTTCTTTTCGCCGAGCTTTTCGCAGAACGCAGCCAGCCCCTCGAGGTCGAATTCGAGCAGGTTGGCCGTGGTCATGGGGCTTGGCGAGGTCGCGCCTTAACGTTGGTAGACGTTGAGGCCGGCGAAGAAGAAGGCGATCTCGGCCTTCGCGGTTTCGGGCGCGTCCGAGCCGTGCACGGCGTTGGCGTCGATGCTGTCGGCGAAGTCGGCGCGGATGGTGCCGGCGGCGGCCTTCTTGGGGTCGGTAGCGCCCATCAGGTCACGGTTCTTGGCGATGGCGTCTTCGCCTTCGAGCGCTTGCACGAACACCGGGCCCGAGATCATGAACTCGACCAGATCCTTGAAGAAGGGACGTTCCTTGTGAACGGCGTAGAACTGTTCGGCTTCGCTGCGCGACAGGTGCACCAGCTTGCCGGCGACGATCTTGAGACCGGCCGCTTCAAAGCGGGAGACGATCTTGCCGATGACGTTCTTTGCCACTGCGTCGGGCTTGATGATGGAGAGGGTGCGTTCGATGGCCATTGAAATGCTTCCTGGGAGCTTGGATTTTGAAGTGTTCGATCAAGGTTGCAACGGTAGGTTGCACGACCTTGACAAAGCCTCTGATTTTAACCGGCGCGGCGCATCGGTTCGGTGACGAACCGACGAAAGACCGCTGCCGCGACCGGATTCAGCGCGAACGGCGCCGCGGGCCGCCACCACCGCCGCCGCCACCGGGAGGACCGCCGGGGCCACCACGACGCGGGCCCTGACGCTGCTCCTTGCGCTGGCGCGAGAAGCTGTCGGCGCCGATGTAGCCGAGCGAGGTCTTCATGGGGTCGGGCTGGTTGGCCCCGCTGGGCAGGCGATCATCTCCTCCCTGTCGATTGGGAGGGCCCTGACGGTCGTCGCGGCGATTGCGCCGACCCTGCTGGCCACCGTTGCCACCGTTGCCACCGGGTCCCGCATTGCCGCCATTGCGCCCCCTTGCC
>JBDUCH010000455.1:0-2920 GCA_040003555.1 Variovorax sp.
CTGCTGCCGGCCGACTTCCCCATCGCGCTGCCGTCGGTCAGCGGCTATTCCGGCGGCGGCCGCACCATGATCGAGGCCTACGAAAAAGGCGAGGCACCGCTGTTCGAGACCTACGCGCTCGGCCTCAAGCACAAGCACATCCCCGAAATCATGAAGTACACCGGCCTCACGCGCCGGCCTGTCTTCATTCCTTCCGTCGGCAACTTCAAACAGGGCATGCTGGTGCAGTTGCCGCTGCATCTGGACGACCTGCCGGGCAAGCCGAAGGCCGCCGACCTGCACGATGCGCTTGCCGCGCACTACGCCAGGAGCAACACGCCGGCCAAGTTCGTGAAAGTGCTGCCGCCCACCGAAGGCGGCAAGATCGATCCGCTCGCGCTCAACGACACCAACGAGCTCGAGATCCGCGTGTTTCCGAACGAAGACCACCGCCACGCGGTCGTCATTGCCCGGCTCGACAACCTCGGCAAGGGCGCCAGCGGCGCCGCGGTGCAGAACCTGCAGTTGATGTTGGGGCTCTGAGCGCCGGGCGGGTTCTCTTCTTCAGCTAACGAGCCACAGCCCGACGCCCAGCAGGGCCGCGTGTGCGCCCAGCGCGATATACAGCGGCTTGCGCGAGGGCGTCGACATTTCCTGCAGCGTCTCGTTGATGCGGCGCGTGAGCAGTGCGCGCAGAGCCGGATCCTGCGCTGCGTTCTCTCCCGCCACCGGCTCGCCGTGCTCGGCACGGCCTTGTTGCCATTCGGCGAGCATTTCGCTCATCGGCAGCCGGTTCAGCACGAAGCCGACCACCGAGCGCACGGCCTTGCCTTCACCCAGCACCGGCGCAAGTTGCTTGCTCAAGGCGTCCACCGACAACCAGTCGGCCGCGCGCTGCAGCGTGCCGTGGGCGCGCGGCATGGCTTCGATGCGGCCCGCGATCGCGCCGGCCAGCCGCTGAGACACGGCCTCGCCGCGCGCTGCGACCAGGTGTTGCATCGCTTTGGCACGGCCCTGCTGCACACCCAGCATCGCATAGACGGCAACGAACAAAAGCAGCAGTACCGCGACCAGCAGCGGCGGCGACGTGATCAACGCCAGGATGGCGCCAGCACCGCCGGCCCGCGCTGCCGTGTTGCCTGAGCCCTGCAACTGGCTCAGGTAGAAAAAGAAGACACCGCCGCCGAGCATCAAACCGAGCAGCCCACCCTTGATGACCGAGCCTGCGAAGGCGAATCCGGCCTTGGCGCCGCTGCGGACGAGAGACGGTTGGCTGGCGGGTTCTGACGGCATGAAGACTCCTCAAGCATGTTTTTTTTGAAAAGCCGGCGCGTGCGACGCCGGTCGGCGCCGATCATGCCATCGCCATCCAACACCATAATCGCGCCACATCACAACGAGGAGAATCGCCATGGCCGCCAAATTCCAGAAACCCACAGGTGCGTTCGTCGCCGCGTCGTGGACTGCGCTGTTCCTCGGCGCCCTCGTGTACCTCGTCGGGCTGTGGAACGCCTCGATGCAGCTCAACGAAAAGGGCTACTACTTCACCATCCTGATGTACGGCCTGTTCGCCGCGGTCTCGCTGCAGAAGTCGGTGCGCGACCGGCTCGAGGGCATCAACGTCACGGGCATCTATTACAGCCTGTGCTGGGTGTCGCTGCTGCTGTCGATCGCGCTGCTGGCGGCCGGCCTCTTCAATGCCACGCTGGCCAACAGCGAGAAGGGCTTCTACGCGATGGCCTTCCTGCTGGCCCTGTTCGGCGCCGTCGCGGTGCAGAAGAACGTGCGCGACATCGGCTCCGACAAAGCCGAAGCCGCGCTCGACGGCGCCGCGACCGACGAAGCCTGAGCAACCCGCGCCGGCTCAGCGCAGCATGGCTGACATCGCCGAGCAGCAGTTCAGCATGCGCACCGCGGCTTCGACCGTCGGCGCGCCAAAGCGCAATTCGGTCGGCGCGACGCGCTCGAAGGCTGGCCACTGGCAGAACAGGTCGGCCAGCGCCGGCGACTGGGTGCGCAACGTGACGGCGAGCGGTGTCGGCCACACCAGCGGGGCCACCTTGGCCCGGCTTTCCAGCGCCGACACAACCCCTGCACGAATGGCCGCGCAGGACTGCGCCGGCGACAGCGAGATGCCGCTGGTCTGGCCTGTGGCCCGCTTGGTCTGCACGAAGACGGCCTGCGGAAAAAGCGCGCGGTTCTCGGCGATGAACACATCGTCGCCACTGCCCATCAGCACCGGCGCACCGTACTCGCCGGCCAGCGCGCCGTAGAGGCCGGCTTCGCTCATCGGCTGGCCCTCGAACTCGATGGCGGCAAAGGCAAAGCTGTTGATGGTGTGGGCCAGGATGCCGGCGCCCTGCGCGCGCGAGTGGTAGCCGACCATGCAGACGCCATCCACACCGAGGTCGACGCCGGCCACCATGCTGAGGTAGCGCGGCTTGCCCTGGATGACCTGCGCGCGCGCGTCGAGCACATCGGGCAGCAGGTTGCGGAAGTCGCCATGCGAATCGTTGACGTAGACCTCGGAGGCACCGCCTTCGAAGGCTCCCGCGATCGCGGCGTTGGCTTCGTCGGTCATCCAGCGGCGGGCGCGCTCGTATTCGGGATTGCCGGCACGCACCTGCTGGGCATGAAAGACGCCGGCCACGCCTTCGATGTCGACGGAGATCAGGATTTTCATGACGGTTCAGAGGCGGTCTATTTTGGGATCGAGCGCGTCGCGCAATCCGTCGCCCAGCAGGTTGAAGGCCAGCACGGTGAAGAAGATGGCAAGCGACGGGAACAGCGCCACGTGCGGCGCGTTGACCATGTCGGCGCGCGCCTCGTTCAGCATCGCGCCCCATTCGGGCGTCGGCGGCTGCGCGCCCATGCCGAGGAACGACAGGCTGGCCGCCGTGATGATCGACGTGCCCAGCCGCATCGTGAAGTACACGACGAT
>JBDUCH010000141.1:0-9773 GCA_040003555.1 Variovorax sp.
TGGGGTGTAGAGCCTCATCGAGGGTTCGAATCCCTCCGGTTCCGCCAGCTAGCTAGTAAATACGCGCCTTCCGGGCGCGTTTTGCTTTTCTGCCCCCTTCGTTCCCGCCCCGCCACGATTGTTACGGCGATGCAAGCACGGGGCACGCGGGAAAAGGAGTGCGAAATCATCGAGCGAATCCCTTCACTTGAGCTCGATCTTCGCGTCGCGGATGACCTTGTCCCAAGCCGCCGCCTCCTTGCGAACGATGTCGGCCAGCTGGTTCGGATCAGCCAGCGCGATGTCCACCCCCTGCGCGTCGAAGCGTTTGGCCATGGCCTTGTCTGCAGACGCCTTCACCAGGGCGGCGTAGAGGTGGGAGATCACCTGCGCGGGTGTTCCCGCCGGCGCGAAGAGGCCGTTCCAGGTCTTGTAGCTGAAGCCCGGAACGGTCGCGGAGATGAGCGGGAGTCTCTGCAGCGAGGTCGAGGCGCTCGGCGCCGTCAAGCCGATGGCGCGGAGCGCGCCTGTCTCGACCATGGAAGTGAAGGATGGCATCGTGCCGAACATGCCGTGGATCTGGCCCGACACGAGATCCGTCAACGCCGCAGAGGCACCGCGATAGGGGATGTGCTTGATGTCGATGCGCGCTGCGCGTGCAAACTGCTCGGTTCCGAGGTGCGCCAGCCCACCAATACCAGCCGATCCGAGATTGAGTTCACCGGGATGCGCCTTGGCGTGGGCGACGAGGTCCGCCACCGTCTTGAACGGCGTCTTCGAGGAAACGACGAGCACGTGCGGCGCTGTGGCGATCATGCCGATCGGCGCCACTTGGCTCAGGATGTCCACCCGCTGCTTGGCGAGCAGAGGCTGGGCCGTAATGTTGCCCGAGGCCGCGAACAGCAGCGTGTAGCCATCCGGGCGGGCGTGCGTCACGGCGTTCAAGGCCGGAACGCCGGCGCCGCCGCCGATGTTCTCGACGACGATGGACTGCTGCCCGATGAAGGGTTGCATTGCCTTGGAGAGATCGCGGCCCAGAACATCCGTGGCGCCTCCTGCGGCGAAGGGGATCACCACCTTGATGGGCATCGTCGGGTAGGCTCCCTGAGCCCGGGAGCCCAATGCCGTCAGAGCTGCCGTGCAGGCGAGAAAGGCTCGCCGATCCAGCATCGTGTGTGTCATGCAATGTCTCCGAATAGTCGTGTCCTCGCATGATCGGGAATAGGGCAAGTCCAGCGCAATGCATTCCGTCTGGCGTAACGGCGTGACTGTGCTGGACTACCATGTGATTCTTCGCACAGGAGGCAGCAAGACCATGCCGCGGGACGGAACCAAACCGGTGGCGACAGCGGGGCTCAAGCAACTGCTCACCGAACCTTCCGCTGCCATATCGGAAAGCGCGGGACACGAAAGCGTGCATGCGGTCGTGCGTGCGCTGTCGATCTTGACGGCTTTCGACGGGGACGAGCTCTACCTGCGGCTGAACGAGTTGGCACGCCGCACCGGAATGCACAAACCGACGGCCCTCCGGCTGGCGCGTACGCTGGCCGCTTCGCGATTTCTCGTCAGGCGCGAAGACGGCGCCTGGCGGCTCGGTCCGGCCGCGGGATGGATCGGATCCCGCTACCAAGCGCAATTCGACCTGGATTCCGCCATCGAGCCCATCCTGCAGCAGCTCAGTGCATCCACCGGCGAGAGAGCTTCCTTCTTCGTTTTCGAGGGAAATCTGCGCAGTTGCCTGATGCGCTGCGACGGGTCCGGTGCGATCGAGAGTCACATTCGGTCCGGCGAAGTGTTTCCGCTGGATCGCGGCTCCGCCGGTCGCGTCATCGTGGCTGCGTTGGGCGAACCGGGTGACCTCAATGAGCGCATTCGCCGGCGGGGATTCCACATCACCCGCGGAGAGCGCAACGCCAGCATCGCCAGCATTGCTGCAGCCGTACGGGGCTGTCACGGAAGCGTGCTCGGCTCCGTCTGCATCTCCGGCCCAGTCGAGCGGCTAACGTCGGCGGTGCTGCAGCGTCATGCGCCTCCAACGATATTGGCGGCCAAGCAGCTGGGCGAAGCGTTTGGCGCGATGCCGGCCACTGCCCTGCGGGCCTCCTGGCATCCTTGATGAGCATGTCCGCGCCGTTCCATCTGGCGTAACGCGTTGCCATGCCGCGGGCAAGGGCGATTCAATGCGAGCCAGGCCGCTGCCAGCGGCCAATCCGCATCCTTCGTTTCGCATGACCAAGAACCCGCCACGGCAGCAGCTCGGCCCCGCGCCGAACGCAGGGCGCCATCTCCTCCCCAGCCTGCGTGCCATCCTGTCGCTGCGCGATCTGGAAGCCGCCGCCCAGCGTCGCCTGCCTCGGCCCCTGTTCGGCTACCTCCAGGGCGGCGTGGAGGACAACGTGAGCCTCCACGCCAATCGGGCCGCGTTCCGCAAGTGGATGTTCCGGACGAATGTGCTGGTAGACGTCTCGGCCCGCAGCCAGGCAACCAGCCTCATGGGGGTGGACTACCAGGCACCTTTCGGCATCGCGCCCATGGGCTTGTGCGCGCTTTTCGCCTTTGACGGCGACGCGGCCATCGCCCGGGCGGCAGAGGCTGCAGGCATCCCCTATGTGCTCAGTGGCGCTTCGCTCACGCCGATGGAAGCCGTTGCGCAGGCCGCTCCGAGATGCGGCTGGTTCCAGGCCTACATTCCCGGCGAAGAGGCTCACATTGAAGGCCTCGTCGAGCGGGTGAAGGCCGCAGGCTTCGGAACACTGGTCGTGACCGTCGATACGGCAGCGCTCGCCAACCGCGAGAACAATGTGCGCGTCGGCTTCACGACGCCGCTGCGGCCCGGCGTTCGCCTGGCCTGGGATGGCCTGATCCGGCCTCATTGGCTGCTCGGAACGCTGGCGCGCACGCTGCTGCAACGAGGCATGCCGCACTTCGAGAACACGGGCGCACAGCGCGGGGCGCCCATCATTTCCCGCATCGTTGTGCGGCAGTTCGGCCTGCGGGACCACCTGTCGTGGCACCACCTCGGACTGATCCGGCGCGCATGGCCCGGCAAGCTCGTGGTCAAGGGCCTGACCTGCGCCGACGACGTGCGGCGGGCCGAGCAGGCAGGCGCAGACGGCGTGATCTTGTCGAACCACGGCGGACGCCAGCTCGACGGCACTTTGCCTCCCCTGTTGGCATTGCCGGAGGCTGCACGCGCCAAGGGAGGCATGGCACTCATGCTGGACAGCGGGATACGACGCGGCACCGACGTGCTCAAGGCCCTGGCGCTGGGAGCCGATCATGTCTTCGTGGGGCGGCCCATGGCATATGCCGCCGCCCTTGCGGGGCAGGCCGGTGTGGCCCATGCCGTCACGCTGCTGAAGGACGAGATCCACCGCGACATGGCACTCCTCGGCGTCAACGGGCTTGCCGAACTGGATCAGGATCGGCTTGTGCAGGTGTAGGACGACTGCAGGGGTGGTGCAGTCTCCGAGACCGCTTCGACATCCGAGCATCTTGCCGGCTCCGTGGATATGCTGGCGCAAAGATTCAGAAGCACCCGCCCCAGGAGACCCTATGAGACACCCGACGAGCACGCGGTTGATGGCGTTCGCACCCCTCGTATTGACCTTGATGCTGGCGGCCTGCGCAAGCATCTCCCCGCCGACCGATTCGACCCTGCGCCAGACTTGTCCGTCGCTGGCTGGTCAGACTGTCGCTGCCAGCGAGATGGGGCTCCCCAGTGGTGCGGCAACGGTCGGTTCCGCCCGACTCGTCGCTGCGGGCAACGGACTGCCTGAGCATTGCCAGGTGCAGGGATCGATCGCGGCCCGAACTGCAAACGCGGAGCCAATCCGCTTCCAGCTCAACCTGCCGATCCCATGGCACGGGAAGGCGTTGATGTACGGCGGCGGCGGTTTCAATGGCTTGCTCACCTCGGGCTTGACACCGCTGCGCGACGCGCCCGCAGGGCTGCCGGTGCCGCTCGCACGGGGATACGCCACTTTCGGAACAGACTCCGGTCATGATGGCGCTGCATATCCCACCGATCCGGCAAAGTTTGCGTTGAACGACGAGATGTTCGAGAACTTCGCCTTCGGCTCATACAAGAAGGTGAAAGACGCGTCGACTGTCTTGATGCAGCGCTACTACCAGCGCAAGCCGGCGCAGCAGTACTACTTCGGCGGCTCGGAGGGCGGGCGCGAAGGGTTGATGCTGGCGCAACGCTTCCCTCAAGACTTCGACGGAATCGTTGCCGTGGTGCCGGTGATTCATTGGAACGGCCTTTTCAACGGGTTCATCAACTTCACCAAGCCGCAGTTCAACGGCGGCGTTCTGAGTACCGCCAAGACACGATTGATCGCCAATGCAGTGAACAGCGCTTGCGACGGCCTGGATGGCTTGGCGGACGGCGTGATCAACAACTACCTCGCCTGCCCAACGCGTTTCAATGTGCAAACCCTCCGGTGCCCCGGTGGCACCGATGCCGGTGCTTCTTGTCTGTCCGACGCCCAGATCGCTACGTTCAACGGTGCCTACGCCCCGACAGTCCTGCCCTTTGCTGTAGCCAATGGGCTGACAACCTACCCTGGCCGGTTGTTCGGCGGGGAAATTCAGCCTGGCGAAGGCATCGAACGCTGGATCAGCGACGGCAAGATTCCCGGCACCGACGCTGTCACGACGGAAGCCCGAGGCGTGGTGTACGGCGTGAGCTACGCGCGGAACGTCATCGCGCGCGACCCCAGATTGGACGTACGGCAATTCGACCCCACCACCTTCCGCACGCGCATCCAGCAGGTGTCGGCGCTGATGGATGCGACCGATCCGGATCTGAGCGCTTTCCTGCGGCGCGGCGGAAAGTTGATCATTCGCGAGAACACGGGCGACATGGCGCAAAGTCCGCTGGCAGGCATGCAGTACTACGAGAGCGTGGTGGCGCGCATGGGGCAGGGCAACGTGGAGCGTTTCCTGCGCCTGTATGTGTCGCCGGCATCGTCACACGGCGGCGGGGCTGCGAGTCTGACGACGGGCACCCCGGTACCGACAACCGCCGACCTGCTCGCGACGCTGGACGAATGGGTTGCGAATGCACGCGCGCCCGATGATGTGCTGATCCAGGTGCGCAATGACACAGCGGCACCCTTCAGAACCCTTGCGTCGAGGCCAATGTGCCGGTATCCGAACTATCCTCAGTTCGTTTCCGGAGACGGCCTCAAGGCAGAGAACTTCCGGTGCGCAGCGCGTTGAGCTTTGGGAGAGTGATTCTTTCGCTCAGGCGAATGGCACGATGCGGATCGACGAGCCGTCGGTGAGTTGGCACTGGATGGCGCCGCCGTCGCCCGAAACGCCGGCAAGCCGCTCGCCATAGTGCGAGGCGCGTGAGCCCGTGCGGCTCACCTGCACCTCCATGTTCGAGTTGTGCGAGCGGAATCGCAACGCGCTGCCGTCCTTGAACTGGGCCTCGATGATTCCGCCGACCACGGCCACGGCGTTCAGGAGTTCGCCCTGCATGGCATCGGCGGCGTTGGCTGGCGTCGCTGGTGGCGCCGCTGGCAAGGGCGAGGCGGGGTCGGGGTAGTCGAACTGATTGGGCACTGCCAGGCACGAATACGAGAACGACAGGCTCACATCGAGCGAGGCCACCTGGTGCCACCAGCCCAGCGGCAGGAACATTGTCTCGCCAGGCTCAACCACCACCTCGAGTACCGTCGCATCGGCGAAGGCCGGGAATCGCGCCGGGTCGGGCCGCTCGAGATCCACGTCACTGAACACGTTGCGAAGGTTGTAGACACGCGACCATTCGAGCGGAGACACGAATCGCCAGCGCTTGCGGCCGACCACCTGGGTGTGGAAAAGCATCAACGTGTCGTGGTGCAGAGGTGTCACGGTGCCGGCCGGGCCGAACCAGAACGACGAGCGGTTCGCCAGCTGCGAACGGTCGCACAGCGGCGGCAGGCTGCCGATGTCGTCGAGCAGCGGCGCGAATTCCGGCCGGCGCAGCAGCTCGTTGTTTGCTGTCAGGTAGTAGTCGTTGGTAGCGCCGCCCTGCATCACCTGGTCGACGAAGGCGCCAAGGTTCAAGCGCTTCGTCAGCAACAGCTTGTTCTGCTCGTAGTTCGGGTCGGCGTGGCGCTCGGACTGGACGTCCACGTCGAGGTGGCCAAAGCGCCGCTTCAAGTCATCGGGCGACCAGCTTCGCATGGCGGGCCAGTCGCGCGTGTGGCCGGTGAGCACCACGGGCCGGCAGCCGCGCACATAACGCGCCGCGAATTCCTCGTCGGACAAGTTGGCGCGTTTCTCCACCGTGAGGTACTGCGGATCTGACGCCCACAGCCGCTGCAGGTTGAGCGCTACGGCATCGAGCTTTCGAAGCCGCTGCTGCAGGCTCAGAGCGACGGCGTATGCAGGGTCGTCGTCGAGCGCCGCAATGGCGCGTTCGGCATCGGCACGCGCAAGGCCGGCGCTTTGCATCATCTGCAGCATCGACTCGACGGCGCTGCCGCCCACGCGCTGCTCGACGATCCAGCGCTGCCACGAGGCGTCGATCTGCCGAGGCAGCGGTGCGGGGGGTATCGGCACGGAAGGGGGCGGCATACGCGACATTGTCAGACTGTGCAGACAAATGCGGGCCGAGGGAAATCACGGGCGAGCTTGCGGTATTGCGCCCGCCAGCGTCGGTCAGTCGACGAAGTAGCTCTCTGGTGCCTGCTCGCGCAGCGCGGTGAGATGTGCCGTGATGTGGTTGATGTGCGAGGACACGCTGGCGCCGAGGCCGGCGACATCGCGCGATGCCATCTGGGCCAGCATTTGCTCGTGTTCGCGCAAGGCACGCTCGGCGTGGCCCGCCACGTGGCCCAGGAGCAGCCAGCGCACACGGTCGAATTGGCGCTTGATCGGCTCCAGCATCGCCCAGACGTGTTCGCGGCCGGCAAACTCGAAGAGCCGGCGGTGCATCAGTTCGTCCAGCTCCGAGAACCGGTCGATCTCTCCGCTCTTCACCGCATTGCGCTGGCGTTCCACGATCTGGCCGAATTCCGTCAACTGCTCCGGCGTGATGGTCTGCGCCAGTTGCACGTGGCTGGCGCATTCGAGCGTGCTTCGCACGAAGCGGCCTTCCTCCAGCAGCGAAATGCGAACCGGCGCCACGATGGTGCCGACCTGGCGGTAGATCAGCACCATCTGCTCGTCGGCCAGCTGCGCGAGCGCTTCGCGCACCGGAGTGCGGCTCACGTCGATCAGCTTGGAGATGGTGGCCTCGGAGAGCGCGGTGCGTGGGGGCAGGATGCCGCGAACGATGGCTTCACGGAGTTGGTTGTGCACCTGTGCGGTGTACGAGCGGGTCGGATCCAGCTTGAAGCCGTTCAACGCGGCAAGCAATGAGCCTTCGGCGCGTGCCGGGTCGACTTTGGAGGGATCGCTGATGGCGGTGCGGGGCATGTCGAAAAATTCGCTTTCGATCACTCTACACCATGGTAGAGAACATCGATCAGCCTCGTTCATAAGGGTTTTCCAGCTGTTTTAGCTGCAGAGTGCTCTCTAGACTCGCAGCATCCTAACCTATCTACCATGGTACTGTGGTGAACAAAGAAACGATGCCTATGCTTTCGACAGCAGAACGGAATGCGCAGCTTTCGCAGCAAAGCCTGGGCAATCTGGCGAAGGACGTCGCCTTGCCTGGCTACGACCGCTCGCGTCTGGCGCGCGGCATCGTTCATGTGGGCCTGGGCGCCTTTCACCGCGCGCATCAGGCGCTCTACACCGAAGCGCTCGTCGCCCAGGGCGACCTGCGCTGGGGCATCGTCGGCGTCAGCCTGCGCGATCCGGGCGTCGCCGAAACGCTGGCGGCGCAGGATCACCTTTATTCGGTGACCGAGCGGCACGGCGACGAGGCCAAAACCCGGATCGTCGGTGTGCTGCGCGACGCGTTGTACGCACCTCGGCAACTGGCGCAGGTGATCCGCGCCATCGCCGACCCGGCAACCGCCATCGTGACCAGCACCGTCACCGAGAAGGGCTACAGCCAGCATCCGGCCAGCGCGGATCTCGATGTTGCCGATGCGGCCGTGCGTCACGACCTGGCGCATCCCGACGCACCGAAGACCACGCTGGGCGTGCTGGCTGCCGGAATTCGGAGCCGCCCCGTGGGGGCGCCGCTGACGGTGGTGTGCTGCGACAACATGGCTGGCAACGGCAACACCCTGCGCAAGGTGCTGGTGCAGTACGCAGCGCTGTTCGACGAGACACTCGCTCGCCGCATCGAGAGCCAAGTCGCTTTTCCCAACAGCATGGTCGACCGCATCGTGCCGGCCGCCACGCCAGCGTCGCTCGCGTGGGCTGCTGGCCGGCTCGGCCTGCGTGACGAGGCCGCGATCGTCTGCGAGCCGTTCACGCAGTGGGTGATCGAAGACCGCTTCGCGGGCCCGCGGCCGGCCTGGGAAGACGCTGGTGCGCTGCTGACTGCCGACGTGCGCCCGTACCAGGCCATGAAGCTGCGCCTTCTCAACGGCACCCACTCGGCGATCGCCTATGCCGGCCAGCTCTGCGGCCTGGAGAGCGTGTCCGATGCCATGGCCGACCCGTTGGTCGGCCCATTCGCACGCCGCTTGATGCTCGAGGATCTGCGCGCCACCGTGGCGGCGCCGGCCGGATACGACGTGTCGGCCTACTGCCACGAACTGCTCAGGCGCTTCGAGAACCCGGCGCTGGCGCACCGAACCCAGCAGATCGCGATGGACGGCACGCAGAAGGTGCCGGTGCGCTGGCTGCCCGCCCTGCGCGAGAGCCTCGCGGCAGCGGTGGAGCGCCCGCTGCTCGAACGTGCGCTGGCGGGCTGGCTGCACTACCTGGCCCGCGGCCGCAGCGACAGCGGTGCGCCGTTGACGATCAGCGACCCCGGTGCCGAAGCGCTCGCCGAGCGCTTGCGTGCGGCTGCGGACGACGGCGATGCGGCCCGGGCCGCGCTGGCGCATGGGCCGGTGTTCGGCAGCGCACCCTGGCCACCCGCTTTCGCAGCGCGCCTGGCGCGTCACTTGACCACTTTGCGGCAGGGTGGCATGGCCGCGCTGCTGGCCGGCTGAAACAAACCAACGGAGACCCTTCCATGACCTTTGCACCCACCCGCCGCCAGTTCGGCACCGCCCTCGCAACTGTTGGCATGGCCACGGCCATGCCCGTGCACTTCGCCTTCGCGCAAAGCGAGATCAAGCTCAAGTACGGCACCGCCTTTCCGGCGGATCATCCCGGCGCGCTGCGCATCAAGGAAGCCGCGGAGGCGATCCGCAAGGACACCGGCGGCAAGGTCGATCTGCAGGTCTATCCCACCAGCCAGCTCGGCAGCGAGCCGGACATGATTTCGCAGACGCGCGCGGGTGCCATCGACATCATGTCCACCGCCGGCACCAACCTCCAGACGCTGGTGCCGACCGCGGGCATCAACGGCGTGGCCTTCGCCTTCAAGGACTACGACGCCGTCTGGGCCGCGATGGACGGCGATCTGGGCCTCTACGTGCGCTCGGCCCTGGCCAAAGTCAATCTCTACGCCTACGACAAGTGCCTGGACAACGGCTACCGCAACATCACCTCGGCCAGCAAGGCCATCGTGACGCCGGCGGATCTGAAAGGCTTCAAGATCCGCGTGCCCGGCATCCCGCTCTGGATCTCCATGTTCAAGGCGCTCGGCGCATCGCCCACGGCGATTCCGTTCGGCGAGCTGTATTCGTCGCTTCAGACCAAGGTGGTCGACGGCCAGGAGAATCCGCTCGCGCTGATCCAGAGCGCCAAGCTCTACGAGGTGCAGAAGTTCTGCTCGCTGACGG
>JBDUCH010000456.1:0-2912 GCA_040003555.1 Variovorax sp.
GCAGCAGGCTCAGCGCGGGCGAGGTGCCGGGGTTGTGGTCGGTCGAGACGGCCATCGGCACGCCGGCTGCGCGCAACGCGGCGATCGGCGGCAATTGCGTGTCGCGCAGCGTGTAGTAGGCGCCCGGCAGCAGCACGGCGACGCTGCCGGCTTCGCGCATCGCGTCGACGCCCGCTTGCGACAGGTGCTCGATGTGGTCGCACGACAGCGCACCGTAGCGCGCCGCGAGCGCGGCGCCCCCCATGTCGGACAGTTGCTCGGCATGCAGCTTGACCGGAAGGCCGAGGGCCCGGGCGGCCTGGAACACACGCTCGGTTTCTTCCAGCGAGAACGCGATGCGCTCGCAAAACACATCGACCGCATCCACCAGCCCTTCGGCCGCGAGCGCGGGCAGCATCTCGCGGCACACGAGGTCGATGTAGTCGCTGCTTCGGCCTGCGTACTCCGGCGGCAGTGCGTGCGCGCCCAGGAAGGTGGTGCGCACCGTGACGCCATGCGCCTGGCCGAGCCGGCGCGCCACGCGCAGCTGCTTGCGCTCGTGTTCGAGCGCAAGGCCGTAGCCCGACTTGATCTCGATCGCGCAGACGCCCTCGGCCAACAGGCTTCGCAGGCGCGCGCCGGCGCTGGCGAACAGCTCGTCTTCGCTTGCTTCGCGCGTGGCGCGCACGCTCGAGACGATGCCGCCACCGGCCTTTGCGACCTCTTCGTAGCTGGCACCCGCGAGCCGCATCGCGAACTCGTTGGCGCGCTGGCCGCCATAGACCAGGTGCGTGTGGCAATCGACCAGGCCGGGCGTTACCAGTGCGCCACCGCCGTCGTGCACCGGCATGCCGCTGTGCACGGCCGGCAGGGCGGCGCGTGCGCCGGTCCAGCGAACCGTGCCTTGCCCGACCACGATCGCCAGATCGCCACCGCCATGGGCGCGCAAGCCTGTCCAGAGCCCGTCGGCGGAGGGATGGGCGTCGAAGCTTTTCATGTCGAAGGTATCTCTCCCTGAATCGGCCACCACGCCACCATCGCCAGGCGCGCCGCGCGGCTGGCGGGTTTCACCTGCCATTCCTCGGCCTGGTCGGCCCACCAGACACCCTGGCCCTGCGCCAGGTTGCTGCCGCCCATGCGCCACTGGCCATCCACGCTCATCAGCAGCCCGTGGGTCATGCGCGGCAGCTTCGTCGCGCCCTCGATGATGCGCAGCTCGGCCGTGCCGCGCGCGCGCCGGCCCATCAGGTTGAAGTCGACGGAGGGCCCGCCGAGCAAGGTGCACTCGACCGCCGCATCGCCGCTGAAGGCGAACGGCTCGAGCGGTGCGGCCAGCCGGTGGTCGAAGCCGTCGGACTTCAGACGCACGCCGTCGCCCTCGAGCAGCATGATCTGGCGGTCGACCCCCGCGAACACCGAGAACGGCCCGCTCGCGGTGATGCTGGCGATGCTCACGCGCCAGTCGAAGGCATCGAGCCCCGCGCCCGGCGGCCAGTTGACGGCTTCGCGCGTGGCGCCGCCACCGTTCTTCCAGCGCATGACCGGCAGCTCGTTGAATGTGAAACGTTGAATGCTCACCGCAGCAGCCCTCCTTGCCGCAGTTTCTGCTCGAAGTGCCGCAGGATCAATGTGACCGTGCCGGTCAGCACGAAGTACACCAGCGCGATCGCAAGGTACACCTCGAGCGAGCGGTACGACACGCTGATGATCTTCTGCCCCTCGTGCATCACGTCATGGATGGTCAGCAGCGACACCAGCGCCGAGTTCTTGATCAGCGCGATGAACTCGTTGCCGAGCGGCGGGATCATGCGCACGATGGCTTGCGGCAGCACGATCTGTCGCATCGCGTCGAAGGGCGTCATGCCGAGCGACTCGGCCGCCAGCGTCTGGCCCCGGTCGATCGACTGGATCGCGCCGCGCACGATCTCCGACACATAGGCCCCCGAGTACACGCCGAGCCCCAGCACACCGCAGAAAAACGCCGGCAGCAAGAGGCCGAAGTGCGGCAGGCCGAAGAACAGGATGAACAGTTGCACCAGCAGCGGAGTGCCCCGGATGACCGCGACGTAGGCGGTGCAGACCGAATAGAGCCAGCGCCGCGCCGGGTTCAGCCGCCCGATGCCGACCAGCAGGCCGAGCACGCAGCCGAGCAGCAGCGCACAGGCCGTGATCTCGACCGTGACGAGCGCGCCCTGCAGCAGCGCAGGCCAGCCTTGCCAGACGGGTGAGAAGTCGAGATCCACGCAAGACTACTTGTTGCTGAACCATTTCTTCACGATGGCGGCATAGGTGCCGTCGGCCTTCATCTTCTCGATCGCGCCATTCACGGCCTTGGTGAGTTCGGGTGAGTCCTTGCGGATCGCCATGCCGTATTCCTCGGTGGTGAGTTGCTCGTCGAGCACCTTGAGCCCGGGGCGCGTGCGCACGTACTGGTAGGCGGCGGGCTTGCCGGTCACGGCGGCGTCGCTGCGGCCGATGTCGACCAGGTTGAACATCTCCTGGTTCTTCTCGACTTCCATCAGCTGCACCTGCGGGTACTTCTCTTTCACGTAGCTGACCGACTTGGTGCCGACCTGCACGCTGACCTTCTTGCCGTTAAGGTCGGCCGGCGCCTTGATCGTGGTGTTGTCGGCCTTCACCATTGCAACCAGGCCACCCGCGTAGTAGGGCGCCGTGAAGTCGACCACCTTCTTGCGCTCGTCGGTGATGTAGATCGCTGACACAGCCATGTCGAAGCGCTTCGAGATCAGGCCCGGGATCAGGCCCTTGAAGTCGATGTCGACCCATTCGACCTTGCGACCCAGGGCCTTGCCAATCGCTTCGACCATTTCGATGTCGAAGCCGGTGCGCTTGCCGTTGTCGACGAATTCCATCGGCGGAAAGGTGGCGTCGGTGCCGACCGTGAGCACGGCCTGGGCCTGGGCCTGGGCCTG
>JBDUCH010000457.1:0-2910 GCA_040003555.1 Variovorax sp.
TGGGCATCTGCGACCACGCTTTCATCATCAGCGACGGGCAAGTGCTGGCACAAGGCACGCCCTCGGAGATCGTCGACAACGCCGAGGTACGGCGCGTGTACCTGGGCGAACACTTCCGGATGTAGGGCCTGCGGCAATGAAGCAAGGCCTGTCGCTGCGCGTCTCGCAGCATCTGGCGCTGACGCCCCAACTCCAGCAGTCGATCCGACTGCTGCAGCTCTCCACGCTCGAACTGAGCCAGGAGGTCGAGCAGATGCTCGACGACAACCCGTTTCTGGAACGCACGGCGGAAGAAGCCGCCCGCGAGGAATTCGGGCTCGATACAGCCGATGCGCCGGCCCCGCGCGACGATGAATTCGCGAACAGTTCAATCGCCGGCAGCGCCGACGGAGCGGGCACTGCGACCTCCAGCGACGCTGAATCCGCAGCCGCCGATGCACCCACGGAAAGCCTTGCCGACAGCGAGCCCGACTGGGGCGGCGACGGCACCGTCGACATGGTGCCGGACGACGCCGAGTGGGGCGGTGATGCGCCGGCCCGCGCCAACAACCTCGGCAACGACGAGCGTGCCGACGCGACCGAACTGGCGCGCAGCCAGGAATCGCTGCAGTCGTTCCTGCACCGCCAGGCCCTGAGCCTGCGGCTGAACGACACCGACCGCGCGGCGCTGCGCTTCCTGATCGAATCCCTCAACGACGACGGCTACCTCGAAGATTCGCTGCCCGCGCTCGCCTCCGGCCTGGCCGGCGACGACAACGACCAGTTCGACGACCTGGTGCATCACTTCCAGATGGCGCTGGGCCTGCTGCAGAGCCTGGAGCCGGTCGGCGTCGGCGCACGCGATCTCGGCGAATGCCTCGCGATCCAGGTGAAGGCGCTGGCGCGCCCTGGCGAGAGCGAGGACGAACTGCAGGTGCGCAAGATCGCGATCGCGATCTGCAAGCTGCCGATGGAACTGCTCGCGCGGCGCGACTTCAAGCGCCTGGCCACGCTCACGCGCAGCAACGAAGAACTGGTGCGCTGCGCGATGCAGCTGATCGCGCGGCTCGAGCCCAAGCCCGGCCGCCGCTTCGTCGACGTCGAGCGCAATGTGGTGGTGCCCGACGTGATCGTCACGCGCACCGGCCGCGGCGCCAGCCTCAAATTCCGCGTCATGCTCAACCCCGACGTGATGCCGCGCCTGCGCGTGCACGACATCTACGCCGGTGCACTCAAGGCGCACAAGGGCGAGGGCAGCCAGGCGCTGTCGCAGCGGCTGCAGGAGGCGCGCTGGTTCATCAAGAACATCCAGCAGCGCTTCGACACCATCCTGCGCGTGAGCAACGCCATCGTCGAGCGGCAGAAGAATTTCTTCGTGCACGGCGAACTCGCCATGCGGCCGCTGGTGCTGCGCGAGATCGCCGACGAGCTGGGCCTGCACGAGTCCACCATCAGCCGCGTGACCACGGCCAAGTACATGTCCACGCCCTACGGCACGGTCGAACTCAAGTATTTCTTCGGCTCCGCGCTCGGCACCGAGACCGGCGGCAATGCCTCGAGCACGGCGGTGCGCGCGCTGATCAAGCAGTTCGTGACCTCCGAGAACATCAAGAAGCCGCTGTCCGACAGCCAGATCTCCGACATGCTCAAGGAGCAGGGGATCGAATGCGCGCGCCGTACGGTGGCCAAGTACCGCGAGGCGCTGCGCATCGCGCCGGCGAATCTGCGCAAGGCGCTCTAGGCAGCGCCTGGTCAGCCGCCGGCGGCGGCCACCAGCACTGCCCGCAAATCTGCCGCCTGCACCGGCTTGCGCAGCGCATGCCAGCCGCGCTGCTGCGCGAGCCGCTGGGTGACCGGCTCGATGTCGGCCGACACCAGCGCGATCGTCAGGTCGGGGCGCTGCTCCTGCAGCAGTTCGGCCAGCGCCACGCCGTCGAGTTCGCCGGGCAGGCGGATGTCGCAGAGCGCCACGTCTATCGCGTGCAGGTCGGCCAGTGCCAGCGCCTCGGCCGCGCTCCCGTAGATGCGCGGCTCGGCCTGCCAGTGGCGCAGCAATGCGGCGATGCTGTCGGCCACCACCGTGTTGTCTTCCACCACCAGCACCGCGACGCCGGGGCGCAGCGGTTGCGGGTCGACCGGCACGGGCACGGCGTTATCAACAGCCTCGGGCAGCACCAGGTCGGCCGGCGCGGCTTCGAGCTCAAAGCCGAACACGGCGCCGCGGCCCGGCACCGAGCGCAGCGTGACGACGAAGCCCAGGCGGTCGGCCAGCCGGCGCACGATCGCCAGCCCCAGCCCATGTCCGCGCCGCAGGTTGCGCTCCACATTGCCGATCTGCTCGAAGTCGCCGAACACGCGTTGCTGCGCCTCGGGCGCGATGCCGATGCCGCCATCGCGCACTTCCACGCGCCAGGCCGCGCCGGCACGGCGCCGACGCACCGCCAGCAGCACGCGGCCCTGCGGCGCGAACTTGAGCGCGTTGTCGACCAGGTTGCCGAGGACGCGGCGCAGCGCCACGGCGTCCGTCCAGGCCAGCGCATCGGCCGGGCAGCGCACCCGCACACGGGTCGACTGGCGCGCGAAGCCTTGCAGCAGCGGCGCCAGCGCCACCGGCGCGGGGTGCAGCGGATCGGCGGCGGCTTCGATGCGGCCGATTTCGAGCAGCTGGTTGGTCAGCCCCTCCAGCGCCTGCTGAGCCCGCGAGAGCGCGGCCACAGTCTGCTGCACCAGCACGGTCGGCGCGCCGCCATCGAGTTGCTGGCGCAGCACTTCGGCCTGCAGCCCGATCGCCATCACCGGCTGGCGCAGGTCGTGGTTGGCGGCGGAAAAAAAGCGCAGCCGCTCGGCCTGCGCCTGTTGCGATGCGCGCAGGCCGGCTAGCGCCTGCTCGCGCAGCGCGCTCTCGTTGTGGCGCAGGCCGATGTTCTCTTC
>JBDUCH010000142.1:0-9709 GCA_040003555.1 Variovorax sp.
TGCGGCAGTTCGCGCCGCCGGCATCGATGCTGCGCGACATCGGCACGCTGCTGATGCTGCTGTGGCTTCCCGTCATCGGCAATATCGTCGCGTGGCTGGTCGCGAAAGTGCGGCGCCCCGCTTCGCCCGGGCTGTCCGGGCAGGTCGGGCAGTTGCCCGCGGTGTTTGGAGCGCCTGGCACCTTCAGTCCCCACGCGTTGGTCGAGCTCACGCTGCGGGAGGCCAAGTTGCCCATCGAAGACACGCCCATCGCAGCAGGCGAGCACCACTGCGCACTGGTGGTCGGCAACGACGGCTTCACTGCGCGCTGGTTCGTGCGGCCCGATGACGCCGTTCGCCGCGGCAAGGCGCATGCCCTGCAGGTCGAGTTTCTGACGCCGGCGGTCGCGCTGCCGCGGTTTCAGCGCGATGTCACCTTCCGGATGCTGGTCGGCGGCGCGTTCATCGGCGATGGCCGGGTGCTCGAGGTGCTGGGCGGGGCCTGAGGGCGGGCGCCGCTACTGCATCTGCTTCAGGTTGCCGATGCGCAGCAGCATTTCGGTGAACATCTGCATGTCGGCGTCGAGGTCGGCCACTTCCTTGTATTCCTTGGCGTTGTGCGCCGTGTACTTCTTGCCGGGCATGGCCGGGCCGAAGTTGATGGCGTTGGGCATCAACTTGGCGGTCGTGCTGCCGGCGGTGGGCACGGGTTCGGCCTGCAGCCCGGTGGTGTCGCCGAAGATGTTGAGCAGCGTGGAGAGCCATGCACCCTTCGGGTCGCGCGCCATCCAGTCGCCCTGCTCATGGCTGATCGCGAGCTTCACCTGGTTGGCGGTAGCCCACGCTTCGATGCGGCCGGCCACGGCCTTCTTGAGATCGTCCGGCGTGCTGCCGCGCGGCATGCGCACGTTGGTCGTGACTTCGAGCTTGCCGTCTTTCTCGCGGATCAGGTTGGGCGACAACGTGAGCGGGCCCATGAACTCATCGCGGTAGCCCAGGCCCATCTTCTCGCCGAGGTAGCCGGTGCCATAGAGGTCGCCGAGGTACTTCGCGGCCCGGGCGTAGTGGTTGTTGGCCAGCGGCACCCCGGCTTCGCGCAGGAACAGCGCGAGCCGTGGCAGCGGGTTCACGCCTTCCTCGGGCCGGGAGCCATGTGCCGAGACGCCGGTGACCTTCACGTCCACGCTGTCCGGGCCTTTCACCACGTCGATGCTGAACTTGCCGCCCTGGCTTTCGTAAGCCTGCACAAAGCTGGTCTTTGCGGCTTCGAGCGCCGCGGCCGCCGCGGCGAGGTCGCCGCCCTTGAGCTTTGCGGTGGCGTTCTGCGGCACCGTGTTGGCGGCTGCGGCACCGGCCATCGCGACGATGGCAGTGGTGCCGGCATCGGCGGGTTCCACCGGAAAGAACACCTTGAGCGCGCCTGAGCCCTTTTCGGCGACCACCGCCGGGTACTTGCTGTCGAGCACGATGTTGTAGTCGGGCAGCGGCGTCTTGCTGCGGTAGTACTTCATCGCATCGCCGCCGGTTTCCTCGGTGGTCTCGATCATCAGGCGGATGGTGCGATCCAGCGGCAGGCCGCTCTCCTTCACCGTCTTCATCGCGTAGAGCACGGCGGCGATCGAGCCCTTGTCGTCGATGGTGCCGCGGCCGTAGAGGTTGTTGCCCACGCGCGTGAGCTTGAACGGGTCGAGCCGGGTGCCGTCGTCCAGCACCCATTCGTCGGCCACGACGGGCACCACGTCGGCGTGCGTAAGGATGCCGAACTCGTCCTTGCCTGTTTTCGTGTTGGCGGGCAGCTTGACTTCGAAGATGCGGTTGTCGACGTTGCGGTACTGCAGTCCGAAATCCCTGGCCATGCCTTCGACCAGCGTGCCGAATTCGATGATGGCCTTGTTCTCGTGCGGCGGAATCCTGTCGTCGCGCACCGTGGGAATCGCGACCATGCGGGCCATGGTGGCGATCACTGCGTCATGGTTCTGCAGCCGGTTATACAGGCCGAGCAGCCGGCTGATGTTGGTGAGCGCGTCGCCCCGGAGCGGCGCTTTCCTGCGGTAGGCCGCGACGCTGGCCTTGAGCTTCGGGTCGGCCTTGGCGGCGGCATCGAGGAACGCGTTGAAATCGCGCGCCGGTTGGGCCTGCTGCGCCGCGGCCAGCTTGTCGAGCGCGGGTTTCTTGAGCGTGTCGGCGAGGGCCGGCTGCGTCGACAAGGCGAGAGCGATACCGAGCGAGAGGATGGCCAATGGCGTGCGGTTCATGGCGTGCATCAAGTTGACTGCGGTTGGAGCGAGCGGCCCTGGTCGAGCATGCGCGTCACGGCATGGTCGGGCGCCAGCTTCTGAAGTTGCGGCAACCAGCCGAGGGCCTGCTCGCGCTGGCCGGCCTGCCATTGGCAGGACGCGACCATCGTGAGCGCATCGATCGCGCCCTCATGGCCCGGCGCGCTGGAAAGCAGCGCCTGGCACAGCCGGCGCGCGTCGTCGAAATGGCCGGCGCGTGCAAAGCGGCTCGCGAGCCGAGCCATCTCGCCCGGCGACAGGCGTACCGAAGGGCGCGCCTGGTCGAGGTAGACCTTGTAGCTCTCGTGCTGCAACGCGACCGTGTGCTCACTGCTGTCGCGCAGGCGAATAATCAGTTTTGCCGCGCGGTGGAACGTATCGCCCGAAGGCTGAAGGCGTGCGGTGTTGAAGAACGCCCGCAACGTCGGCAGGTGGTCGGGCCGCAGTTTGGCGGCGGCCTGCCACTCGGCGGCCGCGCGGTCGAACTGCAGTTGCTTGCCGAACTGCGTGGCGCGCTCGACGTGCCCGTCGAACGGGTCGGGCGGGGCCGCAGTCAGCACCGGTTGGCTGCGCCGTGCGGCTGGCCACAACAGCATCAGCAGCGTGCCGGTGAGCAGCCCGCCCAGGTGGGTCATGTAGCCGACGCCGGTTTCGCCGCTCATGTGCTGCACCACCTCGTTGGCCATCCACACCGGCAGCAGGATCAGCGCGGGCGCCGTGACGTAGTTGAAGTAGAAGAAGAACTGGTAGAAAAACCGGATGCGTCGCAGCTTGTAGATCAGCGCGTACATCGCCATCAGCCCCGCGATGGCGCCCGAGGCGCCGAGGCCGTAGCTGCCGCGCCCCCCATAGGCCCACACGGCCATCGCCGACGCGCCGAGGGCGGCCAGCACATAGAAGCCGAGGTAGGTCGTGCGACCGAGCGCCAGCTCTACCGTGAAGCCGAACAGGAACAGGAAGAGCATGTTGCCGACCAGATGGCCGGTGCTGCCATGCAGGAAGGCCGAGGTCAGCCAGGTCACCGGCTCGAGCGGCGCGCCCTCGGCGAAGTCCATCGACCATCGGCGCGTGAAGGAGGCGGGCAGCATGCGCTCGTACTCGGCGCGCCGCTGCTTCCATTCCGCGTAGCGCGGGTCGGCGGGGGTGATGACGGCATCGGCATGGAGCTTGGCTTCGAACTTGCGCTCGGTACGCATCAGATCCACCAGCTGGTCGCGCCCGACCTTGCGTCGCAGCATCTCGCGCGCCTGCTTGGCGAAGCGGCTGCCGGTTTGCTCCAGATGGGTGACGAAGGCCGGCAGTTCCCAGTCGGGCAGGCGGCTCGACAGATAGTGGGCGGTGGCGCGTTCCTCGGCTTTTTCCTCGGTGCGCTGCGGGCCGAAGAAGATTGCGATATTGACGAGGATCAGCAGCACCGTGAGCCACGGCGGGTTGCGCCAGGTCGGCTTGCTTTCTAGGGGGATGGCATAGAACACAAACGTGAGCGTAGCCGAAACCGCGGGGCGTCTTTCGTTGAGCGAGTCGCTTTGGTGCTCTGGTGCTCTGGTGCGCTGGCGGCCCGCCCCCGAGCCCGCCTCCGACCCCCGGGGCCCCCGGCCTTAACCGATCCGAACCGGCACAAAGATCTTGTCGTCGCCACGCTGCACCAGCAGCGCCACCGACTTGGAAGACTTCGCCACCACCTCACGCACCTGGTCGATGTTGCGCACAACGGTGCCGTTCACTGCCAGCAGCACGTCGCCCGCCTGCACCCCGGCCAGGGCCGCCGGGCCGCGCGCGGCTTCGACCACGAGGCCGTTGTCGATGCCGGCCTCGCGCCGCTCTTCGGGTTGCAGCGGGCGCAGCGCCAGGCCCAGCTTGCCCTGGTCGGCCGCGTCGCCCGCGCTCGCCACCTTGGCGGCCTTGTCGGTGGCATTGCCGAGCTTGGCCGTCACAGTCTCGGCGCTGCCCTTGCGCCAGATGTCGAGCTGCACCTTGGTGCCAGGCGTCGCCAGGCTGATCGCCGCCGGCAGGTCGCCCGATGACACGATCGGCTTGCCGTCGACCTTGCGGATCACGTCCCCGGTTTGCAGGCCGGCCTGGTCGCCCGGGCCACCCTTTTCAACGTTGGCGATCAGCGCACCTTCGGGCTTGTCGAGCTTGAAGGAGTCGGCCAGCGTCTGGTTCACTTCCTGCACCGACACGCCGAGCCGCGCGTGCTCGACCTTGCCCGTGGCCACGATCTGGCTCTTGATCTTGTTGGCCAGGTCGATCGGGATCGCGAACGACACACCCTGGTAGCCGCCGGTGCGGCTGTAGATCTGCGAGTTGATGCCCACCACCTCTCCGCGCGCATTGAACAGCGGGCCACCAGAGTTGCCCGGGTTCACCGCCACGTCGGTCTGGATGAACGGCACCGCACTGTCGTCCGGCAGCGAGCGGCCCTTGGCGCTCACCACGCCGGCCGTCACCGTGTTCTCGAAGCCGAACGGCGAGCCGATGGCCAGCACCCATTCGCCGACCTTGAGGTCGTTGACGCTGCCGAGCTTGACCACCGGCAGGTCTTTGGCTTCCACCTTGAGCACGGCGATGTCGGTCTTGGGGTCGGCGCCGAGCACCTTGGCGCGCAGTTCGCGCCGGTCGGTGAGTTTCACGGTGACCTCCTTCGCGCCCTTCACCACATGGGCGTTGGTAAGGATCACGCCATCGGCGCTGACGATGAAGCCCGAGCCCTGGCCGCGCACGGTGTGGCCTTCGGGTTGCGCCGGGCGGCCGCGCTGGCCGCGTTGCTGTGCGCCGGGGCCTTGCTGGAAGCGCTTGAAGAATTCGGCAAACGGGTCGCCGTCGGCAAAGGGGTTGCCGTCGTCGTCGGCGCTGGCCACCTCGTCGGCCGCCCGGGTGCCGACCACGCTGATGTTGACCACGGCCGGCCCGTTCTGCGCTGTGATCTGCGAGAAGTCGGGCAGGGCCACCGGGATGCCGGTGGTGGTGGTCGCGGTGGCGACTGGCGGCATTGCCGCATTGGCGCGCGTGAGTTCGAGCGCCGAGACGCTGGCACCGCCGATGACGCCCGCAGTCACGAGTGCCAGCATCAAGCGGGTAGGGGTGAGGGATTCGAGTCGCATGGGGTCGTCCTTGTGAAGTGGATGACCCGATGATGGGGAGCCAGGCTTAGAGGGGTCTTAACCTGCGGCCTTCGGAAACCGCACGTCTACCCGCAGGCCGCCGAGTCTTTGCGAGTGCCCCAGGTGCACGGTGGCACAGTGGCGCCCGGCGATGGTCTGCACGATCGCCAGACCCAGCCCGCTGCCCTCGGCGCCGGCGCCGGCCGCGCGGTAGAAGCGGTCGAAGGCGCGCTCGCGGTCGGCCTCCGGAATGCCGGGGCCGCTGTCTTCGACCGTGAGCATGGGCGCCAGGTCGGCGAGCGCCAGCGTCACGTCGACCTGGCCGGCTGCGGGCGTGTACTTGAGCGCGTTGTCGAGCAGGTTGCCGAGCAGGATGTGCAGGGCCGCGGGCTGGCCTTGCACCTGCGCCGGTGTCGACGCAGCAAGTCCGAGGTCGATACGGCGCTGCTGCGCCTGCGGCAGCGCGGCGGCGATCGCTTCGGCGATCAGCGCCTCGAGTTCGACCGGGCCGCTCGGGTCGTCGAGCGGCGTCTGCGTGGCTTCCTGGCGTGCCAGCGCCAGCAACTGGCCGACCAGGCGGATCGAACGGTCGATGCCCTGCTGCAGCCGCAGCGTGGCCGCTTCACGGCCGGCTTCGTCGCCTGCGCGGCGCAGCGACTCGGCCTGCAGCTTGAGCGCCGTCAGCGGTGAGCGCAGCTCGTGCGCCGCATCGGCCACAAAATTCTTCTGAGCCTCGAACGCGCTGCCCATGCGCTGGAACAGCAGGTTGAGCTCCTGCACCAGCGGCCGCACCTCATCGGGCAGATCGGTCTCGGGCAAGGGAGAGAGGTCGTCGTCGGCGCGGTCGGCCACCTCGCGCCGCATGCGCTGCACCGGTGCGAGCGAGCGCGTGATGATCCAGCCGACCGCCAGCATCAGCAGCGGGGCCATCAGCGCCATCGGCAACGTGGCGCGCAGCGCGAGGGCGCGTGCGCGGGCCTGGCGCGCGTCCATGTCCTGCGCGATCTGCACGGTCTGCATCGGCGTCTGCAACGAATAGACGCGGTAGCGGTTGCCGTCCACCACCGCATCGGAAAAGCCCAGCACCGCGCGCGGCGGCAGCGCCGAACGGGCCGAGCGGAACACCTGCGTGCCGTCCGGCCCCCAGATCTGCACGAACACGTCGAAGCCTTCCTCGCCGTAGTCGGTGTCGGCCGTGCTGCCGATCGGCGCACTGCCGCGCAGCGAATGCGCCATTTGCTGCAGGTGCAGGTCGAACATGGCGTCGGCCTCGCGCAGCGCGCCGCGGTAGGCCGTGATGCCCAGCCCGAGCGCCGCGAGCAGGATCGAGGCCAGCACGAAGCCGAGCAATCGCCCCCGCAGCGAATGATGGCGGGCCGCGGCGCTCATTCCCGGGCCACCATGTAGCCGAGTCCGCGCACCGTCTGGATCAACCCGGCGCCAAGCTTCTTGCGCAAGCCGTGGATGTAGACCTCGACCGCGTTGCTGCTGATGTCGTCCTTCCAGCTGTAGAGCTTTTCTTCGAGCTGGGCGCGCGACATCAGCACGCCGGGCCGCGCGATCAGCGGTTCGATCACGGCCCATTCGCGCGCCGAAAGCGCGACGGGCTGGCCGTTCAGCGTGGCCTCGTGCGTGGCCGGGTTGAGCGTCACGCCCAGGTGCGAGAACGTCGGTTCGCCATGCCCGGCACGGCGCCGGATCAGCGCGCGGATGCGGGCCAGCAGCTCGGTCATGTCGTAGGGCTTGACCACGTAGTCGTCTGCGCCGGCATCGAGCCCCGCCACCCGGTCGCCGACCGCGTCGCGCGCTGTTGCCACCAGCACCGGCACGCTGTCGCGGCGCGCGCGCAGGCTGCGCAGCACCTCGAGGCCGTCGCGCCGGGGCAGGCCGAGATCCAGCAGCATCAGGTCATAGCGGTGGGAGCGCAGGGCGGTGTCGGCCATTTCACCGTCCCGCACCCAGTCGACCGCGTAGTTTTCGCCGCGCAGCAGGTCGAGCAGCGTCTCGCCGATCATGGTGTCGTCCTCTACCAGCAGCAGGCGCATGGTTTCTCGCAATCCGTCCTAGTGGGGGCGATTGTCCGGTAGCCGCTTAAGCCGGGCTGAAGCCCGCCCGCAAGGTTTGCCGCCGCCCTGTAGCATCCCACCCGTTTTGCCTTCTTCTCTCTCTCCCCCCGCCCCGAGCCCGCCACACCGTCCGATGACGCGCCAATGGGAAATCGATGCCCTGCGCGGGCTGATGCTGGTGCTGATGACGCTCACGCACCTGCCGACACGCCTGACCGATCCGTTCGGCCAGCCGTTCGGCTTCGTATCGGCCGCCGAGGGCTTCGTGCTGTTGTCGGCCTACGTGTCCGGGCTGGTCTACAGCCGGCTCGCGCAGCGCCAGGGCATCGGGGCGATGCGGCGCGCGTTCGGCAAGCGCGTGTTCAAGGTCTGGCTGGCGCAGGCGGCGACCCTGGCGTTCCTGTTCACCATCATCGCGGGCCTCGGCGTGCGGATCGAACAGCCGGCCGTGACCAACCTGCTGACCTACTACCTGGCGCAGCCGCGCGATGCTTTCCTGAGCGGGCTGCTGCTGGTGTACGAGCCGCCGTTGCTCGACATCCTGCCGATGTACATCTTCTTCATGCTGTTGAGCCCGTGGGTGCTGGGCTTCGCGCTGCGGCACGGCTGGAGCGGCGTGATGGCGCTGAGCGCCACGCTGTGGGCAGGCGCGCAGTTCGGCCTGAGCGAATGGGTCTACGGCATCGCAGCGTCGCATTTCGACCTGTCGGTGCCGTACGGCGAGATGGGCTCGTTCAACACCTTCGGCTGGCAGTTTCTCTGGTTCGCGGGGCTGTGCATCGGCGCCGGGCGGCAGGCGCCCGACGCGAAGCCATTGCGCTTTCCAAACTGGTTGGCCGCGTTGGCGGCGGCTGTCGCGCTGTACTGCCTGGTGTGGCGCCACTTCGGCGAGCACGGACAGGCGCCGTTCGGTGGCGATACGGAACTGAACCTGCTGTTCGACAAGTGGCGGCTCGGGCCGCTGCGGCTGGTGAATCTGGTGGCGCTGGGCATCCTGGCGGTGCGATTCGGCCCCGGGCTGATCGAGCGGCTGCCGCGACTGCATGCGCTCGAGGCGATGGGTTCGGCCTCGCTGCCGGTGTTCTGCGCCCACCTGGTGGCGGTGTTGCTGACACTGGCGCTCTACGGCGACAACCAGTTGGCGCGGCCGGTCTGGGGCGATGCGCTGCTGCTGACGGGGGTGTTTGCCTGGCTCTATGCAGTGGCCCGGCTCGCGCTCTGGTGGGAGGGGCGCGCGACGCGGCCGGTCAGCGCGGCGAACTGACCACGGCCATGTCGGTCGGGGCCAGCAGGTGGGGGGCGATCGCCGCCTGCCAGATCCGGTAGCCGGTCTCGTTCATGTGCAGCATGTCGGCACGGAACAGTTCGGCGCGCGGTCGGCCGTCGGCGCCCAGCATCGGCGTGAAGATGTCGATGTAGTCGGTGTTGGCCTGCGTGCGCAGGTAGGCGCCGACGATGTGGTTGGTTTCCTGGATTTTCGGCAGCAAGGCCGCGCGCGACGGACTCGGCTTGACCGAGATGAAGGTGATGCGGATGTTCGGCAGCCCGGCCCGCACCGTGTTGGCAAATTGCGCGAAGCTTTCCAGCACCTGGAAGGGCGTCCGGCCTTCGGCGAGGTCGTTGTCGCCGGCGTACACCACCACCTGGCGCGGCTTGTAGCGCACCACGAGTTCGCGCGCGAACAGGCTGCAGTCGGCCATGGTCGAACCGCCGAAGCCGCGGTTGATGACAACCGGTTGCGAGCGGAAATCGTCGGCCAGGTGCGTCCATAGACGGATGGTGGAACTGCCGACGAAGAGCACGCCGTCGCTGGCGGGGGGATTCTCGCGGTCGGCTTTGTCGAAGGCCGCGAACGCGTCGTGCCAGCGCATCTGCGCGGCGGCGTAGGCGGCCGGGGAGGGCGCTACGGCGTCCTGCGCCTGAGCGCCCGGTGCGGTCAGCGCGGCGAGAACGGTGAGAACAGTGCAAGAGGCCAGCGCGAGCCGACGGGCGCGGCGGAAGTGGGACATCATCGCCAACAATGTTACCGAACGGTGCCGCGCTGCCCCGCTGTCAGAGTGTTTTTTCGATCAGCGGGCCGTGGAACAGCACCGGCCCGGTGGGGCCGCGCTCGCTCGGCACGCCGCCCTTCGGTTCGAGGCTGATCGCGAGCGCCGGCACGGCCCGCACGTCGGCTTCGGACGCGGTGAGCTTGAGCGCCGCGGCATCGCCGAGCACGCCGAGCGAGCGCGGCGCGCCACCGGGCGGCAGGGCCCACAGCTGCAAGGACTTGTCGGCGCCCGGC
>JBDUCH010000143.1:0-9686 GCA_040003555.1 Variovorax sp.
GAAGCCAGGAAATTGGCTTTCAGGTTCGGGTGGATGCGCGCCTCGAAATTGCGGTTGCCCGACAGCACCGCCGCGGCCACCAGGTCGTTCTTCGTGATGGCTTCGTTGATTTCGGGTGCCAGGTCGCCGGCGTTGCCGATGCAGGTGGTGCAGCCGTAGCCGGCCAGGTAAAAACCGAGCTTGTCGAGGTACGGGATCAGGCCGGCCTTCTCGAGGTATTCGGTGACGATGCGCGAGCCCGGTGCCAGCGAGGTCTTGACGTGCGGCTTGACCTTCAGGCCCGCTTCCACCGCCTTCTTGGCCAGCAGGCCGGCCGCGAGCATCACGCTCGGGTTCGAGGTGTTGGTGCACGAGGTAATGGCCGCGATCAGCACGTCGCCATTGCCGATGGTGATGCCGGTCGGTGCGACCGGCGCCTCGGCCGCGGTATGCGCGGCGGCGCGTGTAGAGCGGTTGGCCTCCATCTCGACGACCTGGCGTGGCGCGCCGGCCTTGGGCGCGTTGGCCTCCTTCTCGCCGCCAATGCCGCCCGACGTGACTGGGTAGCGCTGCGTGAGCTTCTCGGCCGGCTGGTTGAAGCCGTTGGCCTCCTGCGGTTTGCTGTAGAGCTCGGAGAACTTGGTGGCGAGGTGGCCCAGGTCGATGCGGTCCTGCGGGCGCTTGGGTCCGGCCAGGCTGGGCGTGACGGTGCCGAGATCGAGCTTGACGATCTTGGTGTAGTCGATGTCGCCCGGCGCCGGCATGCCGAACAGGCCCTGCGCCTTGTAGTAGGCCTCGAAGCGCTCGATCTCCTTGTCGGTGCGGCCGGTGCCCCTGAAGTAGGCCAGGGTCATCTCGTCGACCGGAAAGAACCCCATCGTGGCGCCGTACTCGGGCGCCATGTTGCCGATGGTGGCGCGATCCGGCACCGCGATCGAGGCGGCACCAGGGCCGAAGAACTCGACGAACTTGCCCACCACTTTCTCGCTGCGCAGGATGGAGGTGACATAGAGCACCAGGTCGGTGGCAGTGACGCCTTCGCGCAGCTTGCCGCTGAGCTCGAAGCCAACCACGTCGGGCGTCAGCATGTAGACCGGCTGGCCCAGCATCGCAGCCTCGGCCTCGATGCCGCCAACGCCCCAGCCGACCACGCCGATGCCGTTGATCATGGTGGTGTGGCTGTCGGTGCCGACCAGCGAGTCGGGGTAGTACGTCGGCGTCTCGGCCTTGTCGTAGGGGCTCTTGTAGACGCCGCGCGCGAAGTACTCGAGGTTGACCTGGTGCACGATGCCGAAGCCCGGCGGCACCACGCCGAAGGTGTCGAAGGCCTGCATGCCCCATTTCATGAACTGGTAGCGCTCGTTGTTGCGCTGGAACTCGAGCTTCATGTTGAGGTCGAGCGCCTTGGGTGTGCCGTAGTAGTCGACCATCACCGAGTGATCCACCACCAGATCCACCGGCACCAGCGGCTCGATCGCCTTGGGCGACTTGCCGAGCGACTGCGCCACGCTGCGCATGGCGGCCAGGTCAGCCAGCAGCGGCACGCCGGTGAAGTCCTGCAGCACCACGCGCGTGACGACGAACGGAATTTCTTCGGTGCGGTCCGCGTTGGGCAGCCAGTGGGCGAGTTGCTCCACGTGCTCGGCCGTGACCTTCTGGCCGTCGCAGTTGCGCAGCACCGACTCCAGCACGATGCGGATCGACACCGGCAGCCGGTTCACCGAGGGGTACTTCCTGGCCAGTTCCTTCAGCGACCAGTATTTGCCCGATTTACCCGAGGCGGTCTTGAATGTTTTAAGGGTTGAGGCAAACGCGTGGGTCGACTTGGCGGCCATGGGAACTCCTTGTGGCGTGGGGTTCCCGGAAAGATAGCAGGCTTCGATGAAACCGGCTGTCGGAAGGGGCGCTCAGTTTGCCACTGCGAAGCCGGTCGCGGGGCGCGTGCGGCGCAGGCCCAGCCATTGCAGTTCGGCCAGCACCACCACCGTGAGCGCCTGCACCGCCACCCAGGCCACGCCCAGCATCGTGACAGGCACCGCCCCGCTGGCCAGCAACGCCACGCAGCCCGCAGCCCAGCCGAAGTTGCAGAACACCACCAGGCCGATCAGCGTGCGCGGCGGCGCCAGGCGAGTGGCCATCCAGGCCGCAGCGACGGCGTACCCCATCAGGAAAACGCCGGTGCCGAGCAGCAGCTCGGCCGGCAGTCCGGTGAGCCGCGCCATCGCGGCGGTGAAGGCCAGTTGCAGCGCACCACTGCCGGCGCACGAAACGGCGTCGGCCCACATCACGCGGGGCAGGAAACGGGGAGAAGAAGTGAAAGCAGACATGACAGGCTCCTTGGGGTTGAGGGTGACGCTGCAGGCCATTCCTGCCGCGTTGATGCCGATGATTCCGGCTGCGGCGCCGCGCGTCGATGACGTGGGAGGTCATGGCCGTGGCGCAGGGAGCGTCGCAGAATGCGGGCCATGAACATCGCCGCCTCCCACGCTCCCGCCACCGCATCGCGCCAGCCCGGCGCCCGAGAACCCTTCGGCATGCACCTGCGCCACTGGCGCCAGCGCCGGCGCCTCAGCCAGCTTGATCTGGCGCAGGAAGCCGAGGTGTCGACCCGGCACCTGAGCTATGTGGAAACCGGCCGCGCCGCCCCCAGCCGCGAGATGGTGCTGCGGCTGGCCGAACGACTTGACGTGCCGCTGCGCGAGCGCAATGCCCTGTTGGTGGCCGCCGGCTTCGCGCCGATGTACCGCCAGCGCGGGCTCGACGACCCGGCCCTCGCAGCGGCGCGGCGCGCGGTTGACCTGGTGCTGAAGGGCCACGAGCCCTACCCCGCGCTCGCGGTCGACCGGCACTGGAACCTGGTGGCGCACAACGCGCTGGTGCCACTGCTGATGGCGGACGCCTCGCCGGAACTGCTGAAGCCGCCGATCAATGTGCTGCGGCTCAGCCTGCATCCCGAGGGCATTGCGTCGAAGATCGCCAACCTGGCGCAATGGCGCGCGCACCTGCTCGAGCGCTTGCTGCAGCAAGTCGCGGCGACTGGCGACGCCATGCTGCAAGCGCTGCACGACGAACTGGCGGCCTACCCGATCGGCGCCCCGGGCTCCGAGGCGACGGCCGGGGGCGGAGAATTGTCAAGCGTGGTAGTGCCCTTTCAGCTGGTCACGCCGGGCGGGCTGCTGAGCTTTATCAGCACCACCACCATCTTCGGTACGCCGGTAGACGTCACCCTGCAAGAGCTGGCGGTGGAGTCGTTCTTTCCGGCCGACGCGCAGACGGCCGCCGCACTCACGGCACTGGCAGCGGCCTGAAAACGAGCTTTCGGCGCGCGTCTCGGTCATACTGGAGCGCTCAGGTTCTGCGCGCGGTTCTTGCTGCGTGCTGCTGCAATGAAGCTTTGTTCCTTGTGCCTGTCGTTTTTGTTGTGCGGCGCTTCGGTGGCGACGGCCGCCGATGAGCCCCACTCCGCGGCCACGCTGCGTGCAGCGCACGTACGCAAGAGCGCCGAGTTGGCGCAAAGCCCGCTCAATCGCCCTTTGCTGCTGACGTCCGCCGAGTTGCCGCAAGGCCTGCAGGGCGAAATCTATGCGGTGGTCGAACAACCGCTCGCAGCCGTGCATGCCGCCTTCAACAGCGCGACGAACTGGTGCGACGTGCTGCTGCTACATGTGAACAACCGACGCTGCCAGGCGTCGAGCGCTGACGGCAAGCAGCAGATCACGCTGGGTATCGTGCGCCGCTACGACAAGCCGGTGGAAGAAGCTTTCGACCTGCCCTTCGTGTTCCGCGTGGCGCAGGCCACGCCCGACTATCTGGAAGTGCAGCTGCGGGCCGAATCGGGCCCGCTCGGCACCAGCAACTACCGCATCCTGCTCGAAGCGACGCAACTCGACGCGAAGCGCAGCTTTCTGCATTTCTCGTATTCGTACGAGCAGAACACGATGGTGGCGATGGCCGTCCAGGCCTACCTCGCGACCTTCGGCAGCAGCAAGGTGGGCTTCACCGAACTTGGCAAGCTGGCGGACGGCAGGCCCGACTACATTGCCGGCACGCGCGGCCTGGTCGAGCGCAATGCAATGCGCTACTTCCTCACGCTCGAATCCTTCCTGAGTGCGGGCAGCAACGAGGCACGTCGCGAAGCGTGGTTCAGCGCCACCGAGCGCTACCCGCGCCAGCTGCACGAGATCGACCGGGAAACCTACCTCTCACTCAAGCGCGCCGATGCGCAGCAGCGCACTGTCCGACAATGAAAAAAGCCCACCGAGGTGGGCTTCTTGTGGACGCATCGTCGATCAGGCTGCGACGCCGTCGGCGATGTCCTTGTACTCGTCGATCTTGTCGAAGTTCAGGTACTGGTAGATCTGCGCGCTCGAGGCATCGAGCACGCCGACGCTTGCCATGTACTCCTCTTTCGTCGGAATGCGGCCCAGGCGCGAGCAGATTGCGGCCAGTTCGGCGCTGCCAAGGTACACATTGGAGTTCTTGCCCAGCCGGTTGGGAAAGTTGCGCGTGCTGGTCGACATCACGGTTGCGCCCTCACGCACCTGCGCTTGGTTGCCCATGCACAGCGAGCAGCCCGGCATTTCGGTGCGCGCACCGGCATTGCCGAACACGCCGTAGTGGCCTTCTTCGGTGAGTTGCTGCGCATCCATCTTGGTCGGCGGCGCAATCCACAGCTTCACCGGAATGTCGCGCTTGCCTTCGAGCAGCTTGGACGCCGCACGGAAGTGGCCGATATTGGTCATGCACGAGCCAATGAACACTTCGTCGATCTTGGCGCCGGCCACGTCGCTCAGCGTCTTGACGTCGTCCGGGTCGTTCGGGCACGCGCAGATCGGCTCGTGGATGTCGGCCAGGTCGATTTCGATGACGGCCGCGTAGTCGGCGTCGGCGTCGCCCTTGAGCAATTGCGGGTCTTTCAGCCAGGCTTCCTGCGCCGCGATGCGGCGCGCCAGCGTGCGGCCGTCCGCATAGCCTTCGGCGATCATCCAGCGCATCAGCGTGATGTTGCTGTTGATGTACTCGATGATCGGTTCCTTGTTCAGGTGCACCGTGCAGCCGGCGGCCGAGCGTTCGGCCGAGGCGTCGCTGAGTTCGAAAGCCTGTTCGACCTTCAGATCCGGCAAGCCTTCGATTTCAAGGATACGGCCCGAGAAGATGTTCTTCTTGCCTTGCTTGGCGACCGTCAGCAGGCCGGCCCTGATGGCGTAGAGCGGAATCGCGTTGACCAGGTCGCGCAGCGTGACGCCGGGCTGCATCTTGCCCTTGAAGCGCACCAGCACCGATTCGGGCATGTCCAGCGGCATCACGCCGGTCGCGGCCGCGAAAGCGACCAAGCCGGAACCGGCCGGGAAGCTGATGCCGATCGGAAAACGCGTGTGGCTGTCGCCGCCGGTGCCGACGGTGTCGGGCGTCAGCAGGCGGTTGAGCCACGAGTGAATGACGCCGTCGCCGGGGCGCAGCGACACGCCGCCACGCGTCGCCATGAAGTCGGGCAGCTCGTGATGCATCTTCACGTCGACCTTCTTCGGGTAGGCCGCGGTGTGGCAGAACGACTGCATGACCAGGTCGGCCGAGAAGCCGAGGCAGGCCAGGTCTTTCAGCTCGTCGCGCGTCATCGGGCCGGTGGTGTCCTGCGAGCCGACCGAGGTCATCCTGGGTTCGCAGTAGGTGCCCGGGCGCACGCCCGTGCCTTCGGGCAGGCCGCAGGCGCGGCCGACCATCTTCTGGGCGAGCGAGTAGCCCTTCTTGGTGTCGACCGGGCTGATCGGCAGACGGAACAGGGTCGAAGCCGGCAGGCCCAGCGCTTCACGCGCCTTGGCCGTGAGGCCGCGGCCGATGATCAGCGGAATGCGGCCACCGGCGCGCACTTCGTCGAACAGCACGTCGCTCTTGACCTGGAACTCGGCAATCACCTTGCCGTCCTTCAGTGCCTTGCCGTCGTAGGGACGCAGCTCGACCACGTCGCCCATCTCCATCTGGCTCACGTCGAGCTCGATCGGCAGCGCGCCCGAATCTTCCATCGTGTTGTAGAAAATCGGGGCGATCTTGCCGCCAAGGCAGACGCCGCCGAAGCGCTTGTTGGGCACGTAGGGAATGTCTTCGCCGGTGAACCAGAGCACCGAATTGGTGGCGCTCTTGCGCGACGAACCCGTGCCGACCACGTCGCCGGCGTAGGCCACCAGGTGCCCGCGCGCGCGCAGGTCTTCGATGAACTTCACCGGGCCGCGCTTGCCGTCTTCTTCGGGAACGATGCCGGGACGCGCGTTCTTGTGCATCGCGAGCGCGTGCATCGGAATGTCGGGGCGCGTGGTGGCGTCGGGTGCGGGCGACAGGTCGTCGGTGTTGATTTCGCCGGACACCTTGAAGATGCTGACCTTGATGCTTTGCGGCACTTCGGGGCGGCTGGTGAACCACTCGGCATCGGCCCAGCTTTGCAGCACGGCCTTGGCGTTGGCGTTGCCCTTGTCGGCCTTTTCCTTGACGTCGTGGAACTGGTCGAACATCAGCAGGGTTTTCTTCAGGCCCTCGGCGGCGACGGCGCCGACCTCGGCATCGTCGAGCAGGTCGACCATCGGGCTGATGTTGTAGCCGCCGAGCATTGTGCCGAGCAGTTCGGTCGCGCGGGCGCGGCTGAGCAGCAGGGTTTTCTCGGTGCCATGCGCCACGGCAGCCAGATAGCTGGCCTTGACCTTGGCCGCATCGTCCACGCCGGCCGGCACACGCCAGGTGAGCAGGTTCAGCAGGAACTCGCCGTCTTTCGACGTCGCGCTCTTCATGAGCTCGATCACCTCGGCGGTTTGCTTGGCCGTGAGCGGGAGCGGCGGGATACCGAGCGTGGCGCGCTCGGCAACATGGTCAACGTAGGCTTGCAACATCTTTTTTACTCCAGAAACTGAACGACGGGGGCGGCTGCCGCTGCAAGCAAGAGCCGCGCCCTGACTTTTTTACTTACTTCTTGGCCGCGTCGGCGCCTTCGAACAGGCTCTTGGGCGGGTTCTTCTTCATCTCTTCGGCGAAGGCGACCTGTTCGGCGGTCTGGCATTCGTCCGCAATGCGCAAGCCCTGCTTCTGGTTCATCAGCATCGACTTGTTGCCGAGTTGGAGCCACATCGCGCCGGCATGCGGATCCTCGAGCCGGATCGCGCCGGTACGGCTTTCGACCGGGTGCATGCGATAGCGCATGCCTTTGGTCGAGATCGTGAAGAAGCCGGGCTTCTTCTCGTCTGCGGTCACCGTCACGTCGGCGCCGAGTTCGCACTGGGCCTTGCCGAGCGACACGCGCTTGGCCACCGCCAGGTCGGTTTCGGTGAGCGCGGCATCGGTGCCCTCGCTGATCGGCGTCACTTCTTCGACGGCCTTGGCTGCCTTGCGCGTCACCTGGCGCTTCTTGGCGGGTGGCTTGGCGGCGGCGCTGCCGGTGGCGGCCTTGGCAGCCGGCTTGCTCGGCGCAGCGGTCTGCGCGGTCGTTGCGAAAGGCAGGGCCAACACGACGGCGGCGATCAGGGCGATTTTCTTCATGGGTTTGTTTCCTTGGAATGTAGGGGGGTCAAAGAGGGTCGAACCAGGCCAGGGCCTCGGTCGGGAGCGCGCGCCCGGTGGCGTGCGCGCGCACCAGCAGTTGCCAGAAGTGGCGATAGCTGGCGCGATCGTGCAATGTGCCATCAAAACTCACCGGCGCCCAATCGGCCTGAGCGGCGGCAGCTACGATTTTTGTAGCAATATGAATCTGTTCCTCGTCCGGCGCAAACGCTTCGAGGATGGGCCGGATCTGGCTCGGGTGGATGCTCCACATGCGCGTGTAGCCGAACTGGCTGGCCGCCTTGCGCGCGGCGGCGCGCATTGCATCGGCGTCGCTGAACTCGGTGACCACGCAGTGCGACGGCACTTTTCCATGTGCATGCGCGGCCGAGGCGATCTCGAGCTTGGCGCGCACCACCAGCGGGTGCGTGAACTGGCCCGTGGCACCCATGCCGTCGGCCGGGATCGCACCGGCGTGGGCCGAGACGAAGTCCATGAGGCCGAAGGAAAGCGACTGCACGCGCGGATGCGCGGCGATGTCGAAGGCGTGGTGCACCGCGAGCGGCGACTCGATCAGCACGTGCAGCGGCAAGCTGGCGGCACCGGCCGCATCGAGCGCCTGAACCGCCTGCCGCACATCGGCAGCGGACTCGACCTTGGGCACCATGATGTGGCTCAGTCGCCGACCAGCGCCACCGGCGATGGTCGCCACGTCGGCATCGAAAGACGCGTGGTCGACCGGGTGCACGCGCACGCCGACTCGCATGCCCGGCGCGGCGCCGAGCGCGAGCGCGGTCACGAGCGCGGCATGCTCGGCCTCGCCGCCGACCGGTGCGCCGTCTTCGCAGTCGAGCGTGACGTCGAACACGCAGGCGCCGAACTCCTGCGCCATCTCGGCCTGGAGCGCGAGGCTCTTTTTCATGCGGGCTTCGACGCCGCTGTAGTGGTCGCACACCGGCAGCACCACGGCGCCGGCCTGCGCACCGAGCAGCACTTCACCAGGGCGCACGACAGTGCTCGTCATGGCTTGCGCTGCGCCACGATGAAAAGGCGCGGAAATGCCAGCAGGCGGCGCCCGTCGGTGCGCACGGGATAGGCAATGTCGACACGGCGCTCGTATTCCGCCAGGTAACTTGCCTGCAGGTCGGTCGGCAGTCGATCGACAAAAGGCTTGAGCCCGGTGCCGCGCACCCAGTCGACGATCGCGCGCGGCGTGTCCATCGGGTGCTGGTACGCGGTGCGCCAGACGTCGAGGTGAGCCGCGAGCGGCGCCAGCAGGTTGTAGTAGCCGTCAAGGCCGAGCAGTTCGGTGCGAAAGCGCGAAAAGTCGCCGATCGCCTCGGCCCAAGGCGCCTCGGCCGCGACTTCGCGCATCAGGCGATGCGTCGGCTCTTCGCGGTTGTCGGGCATCTGGATCGCCAGCACACCGCCCGGAGCCAATGCGTTCAGCAGGCGCGGCAGCAGCGTCTCGTGCGCCGGCACCCACTGGAGCGCGGCATTGGCATAAATGAGGTCGGGCGCGGTTGGCGGCGCCCAGGTCGCGATGTCGCTGAGTTCGAAGCGTGCCTGCGGCAGCCGCTCGCGCGCGCTGGCCAACATGGCTGCGGAGTTGTCGGTGCCGGTGACGAGCGCCTGGCGGAAGCGCTCGACCAGCAGTTCAGTCGAATTGCCCGGGCCGCAGCCCAGGTCGACCACGTCCTGCACCGCCGCTGCATCGAGCACCACGCGCGCGAGCAGGTCGCGTGCGGGGCGGGTGCGCTCGTCCTCGAAGCGGGAGTAGAGCGCAGGGTTCCAGTCGAGCATCGGCGGCGGCAGAGGCAGGGGCAGGGGCAGAGGTGCTTACTTGATCAGGTGGGCTACGCCGGCCTGCTCGTCGGTCAGTTCCTTCAGCGTCTTGTCGATGCGTTCCTGGCTGAATGCGTCGATCTCGAGGCCTTCGACGAGCTTGTATTCGCCGCCTTCACAGGTCACCGGGAAGCCGAACATCACGTCCTTCGGAATGCCGTACTGGCCGTCCGAAGGAATGCCCATCGTGACCCACTTGCCGTTGGTGCCCAGGGCCCAGTCGCGCATGTGGTCGATGGCGGCGTTGGCAGCCGAAGCAGCCGACGACAGGCCGCGCGCTTCGATGATCGCGGCGCCGCGCTTGCCGACGGTCGGCAGGAAAGTGTTGGCATTCCATTCCTGGT
>JBDUCH010000458.1:0-2888 GCA_040003555.1 Variovorax sp.
GCGGCCTTCTTGCGCTTGCGCTCGGCGGTCGGCTTTTCGTAGAACTCGCGGGCGCGCAGGTCGGTCAGCAGGCCGAGCTTTTCGATGGTGCGCTTGAAGCGACGCAGTGCGACGTCGAAGGGCTCGTTTTCTTTAACGCGGATGGTGGTCATTGATGAATCGTTGAACTGAATTTGGCTCGGGGAGATCGAGGCCCCGGGCCGGGGTTCCTCAACTGAAAATCTTGTGGCCGTTGAGGGAAGGCCGAAGTTAGCCCGTGATTATAGCGCGATGGCGCAGGCTTGGGCGCTGGCCCAGGCCCATTGGAAGTTGTAACCGCCGAGCCAGCCAGTCACGTCGACCACCTCGCCGATGAAATACAGGCCGGGTTGCTGCTTCGACTCCATGGTTTGCGACGACAGCTCGCGCGTGTCGACGCCGCCGGCCGTGACCTCGGCCTTCTTGTAGCCCTCGGTGCCGGCCGGGGTGATCTGCCAGCGCGCGATGCGCTCGGCCAGCGCGTTCAGCGCGCGATCGGCCGCTTCGTTGATCGGGCGCTGCAGCGCGGCATCTTCGCCAACCCAGGCATCGGCCAGGCGCGAGGGCACCAGCGTTGCCAGTTCGTTCGCGATGCGCTTTCGCGAGCGTGCCTTGGCGTCGCCGAGCGCCTTTGCCACGTCGGTGCCCGGGGCGAAGTCGATCGTGAGCGGTGTGCGTTCCTTCCAGTAGCTCGAGATCTGCAGCACGGCCGGGCCCGAGAGGCCACGGTGCGTGAACAGCAGGTCTTCCAGGAAGACCATGCGCTCCTTCTTTGCGCCAGTTTCGATCTGCACCGGCAACGCGAGCCCGGCAAGGCCCGCATACGGTGCCCAGCCTTCGCCGGCAAAGGTGAGCGGCACCAGCGCCGGACGCGGTTCAACGACGTTCAGGCCGAACTGGCGCGCGATGCGGTAGCCAAAGTCGCTGGCGCCGAGCTGGGGGATCGACAGGCCGCCCGTGGCGATCACCACGCGGGTCGCCTCGATGGCGCCTCGGCTGCTATCGATCTGATAGCGACCGGCACCCGTTCCGCCTGCGCTGGAGTCCGAAAACGCCATGGAACGCACACTGCATGGCTGCCAGTGGGCGACGCCCCCCGCGGCGCATTCGGCCAGCAACAGGTCGATGATCTGCTGCGACGGCCCATCGCAGAAGAGCTGGCCCTTGTGCTTTTCGTGGTGCGCGATGCCGTGCCGGTCGACCAACGCGATGAATTGCTGCGGCGTGTAGCGCGAAAGCGCCGAGCGGCAGAAGTTGGGGTTCTCGCTGACGAAATGCTTCTGCGGCGCCCGCGGGTCGAGGTCGCGGTTGGTGAAGTTGCAGCGGCCGCCGCCGGAAATGCGGATCTTTTCACCGATGCGCTCGCTGTGGTCGACCAGCAGCACCTTCAGCCCGCGCTGGCCGGCCTGCGCGGCGCAGAACAGTCCGGCGGCACCCGCGCCGATGACGACGACGTCGAAGGAGGTGGCGCTCAACGCGTGGTTGCGCCGTCCGCCGTGATGATCGGCGGCGGGTTGTATTTGAGGTGGCCCACGTAGCGCAGCGGCTGGGTTGCGGGAATGGACGGCACGTCGCCCTCGCGCATGTGCAGCAGGTCAGCCGGACTCACCCAGCGCGGGTCGGCTGCGGTGATCGGCAGGCCGGCCTGGTTGTAGGCCTCCAGCACGAACTGCGAGCAGAAGAACTGGTCGTTGCGGCTGCCGCCCAGTTGCACCATGGCCATGCCGCTGACGCAGAAGTTGCTGACGGCAGACGGGATCAGCGGCAGCTCGCAGACGCGGCGGTTCAGCACAAAAGGCGCGTCGAGCAGCACGCCGACGGTGTTGTAGTGGGTGCCGACCTGCGACAACGCCCAACTGCGCAGGCGCTCGACATGTTCCGCGTCGATGCCCGGTGCGCGAAACGCCACCACCATCTGCTCTTCGGCGATCACCTCGTCGAGGCTGCGCGCCCGCACGCCGCTGCCGACCGCCTCGGCGATGCGGCCCTCGCCGAGATACAGCACAGCATGGCTCACCGGCGAAAAAGTACCCAGTCGGATGCCGAAGGAGTTGATCGTGGCGACCGAAGTCAACAGAATGTCGCCCGGCTGCAGCGCCGCCGCGCCGACCAGTTCACCGCCGTTGCCCGGCGCAATGGCCGAACTCTGCACGCGCAGGCCCAGCTTCACGTCTTTCACCGGCAGCTCGACGCGCGAGGCGCAGGCCGAGAGCCATACCGTCGCGCCGATCGCCGCGATTCGAACGAGGCGCCGCATCATCCCTTCCACACGAACGGAAACTTGAGCTGCTTGAAGAACCCGTTCGGGACGTAGTCGCCGACCACGCCATACCGCTCGGGCCAGAGCTTGGTGCTCTTCACGGCCGTGCCGAACAGGTAGTCGAGAAAGGCGTAGTGCGCCGCATAGTTCTTGTCGATCGCCTCGTCGTCCTGGCTGTGGTGCCAGTGGTGGAAGTTCGGCGTCACGATGATGTAGCGCAGCGGCCCGAGCCGCACGCTCACGTTGCAGTGGTTGAACACCGCCTGGAAGCCGACGATCACGATGTATGCGTCGATCACCTCCTTGCTGAAACCGAGCACGTAGATCGGCGCCAGCACCAGCGTGCGCGTGATCAGCAGTTCCAGGATGTGCTGGCGCGAGCCGGCCATCCAGTCCATGCTCTTCACGCTGTGGTGCACGGCGTGCAGGCGCCACAGCAGCGGCACCTCGTGGTAGCCGCGATGCGTCCAGTACTGAACCAGGTCGGCCACCAGCACGATCAGCAGCACGCCGGCCCAGAACGGCAGGTTGGCGATCCAGCCGCGAATGCCGTCGTTGGCGGCCCAGCCGAACAGCTTGTGCACCAGCAGGTTGGTCGCCAGCAGCACGA
>JBDUCH010000144.1:0-9648 GCA_040003555.1 Variovorax sp.
CATGGGCCTCGGCTCGCGCAACACCTACCACCCGCTGGGCGGCCTGGTGATGGGTACGACATTCTGCATACCCAAAAAAAAGTTTGCTCAACACCTTGGAGAGGATCTTTGTATGCAGATCAAGTGGCTGGAAGATCTGATCGCGCTCGCCGGGACGCGCAGCTTCAGCCGCGCGGCCGAACTGCGGCACGTAACGCACCCGGCCTTCGGAAGGCGCATCCGTGCGCTCGAACAATGGGCCGGCGCGCCCCTGGTTGAACGCGACGGCATGCCAGTGACATTGACGCCCTCCGGCGAGCGCCTGCTCGCGTATGCGCAGCAGGCCGTGCAGGCCACGGCACAAGCCCGGGACGACGTGCGCGGCATAGCGGGGCAGGGCGAGGCCGTCGTCACTCTGGTCACTGGACGGACGCTGGCGCGCACGATCGCCGCGGACTGGTTGCTGCGCGTCAAGCGGCACTTCGCCGCCGCGCACCTTGTTGTTCGAACCGGCTCGATGGCAGAAACGCTGCAGCGTTTCGAGCGCGCGGAGGCCGAGTTCATGCTGACCTATCACCACCCTTTGATCGCGATGCGATTGAGTGCACAGCAATACCTGCAAAGAACCATGGCCAACGACCGACTGGTTCCCGTCGGACGGCTCGGCGCCCAGGGACGCCCGGCATTTGATTTCAACGAGAAGACAACGCCCTACCTCGCGTATGCCGATACGCTGGCACTCGGACAGTTGGTGCGGGATCACTTGGCCAATCACGCGCAGGCGCCGCAGTTGCGCCTGATGGTCGAATGTGATTCGGCCGATGCCTTGCTCGAGTACGCCCTCAAGGGCCTCGGCGTAGCCTGGCTGCCGTGGTCGCTGGCGGCGGGGGCATGCAAGGCGCGGCAACTGGCGCCGGTCGGCAGCAAGGCACTGGAAGTGGGCTTCGAGGTTCGGATGGTGCGTACCAAGCGGCGCCTTTCTCCTCTGGCCGAGGCTCTCTGGCTCACGGTCGATCCTTCTTGACGCAGCCCAGAGAGCACAGGTTTGTGCCGAATCGGCACGACTCCTTGATGACGCAAACCCACAATTTGCAGCAGTCACAAGGAGACACGATGAAGACGACAACGCAGAACGCGCTCACTGCTTTACTGGGCGCCATCGCCCTCGCTGGGGCACTGCCAGCATGGGCCCAGGCCGATGCCTATCCGAATCGGCCCATCACGCTGGTCGTGGGCTACCCGCCCGGCGGCAGCACCGATCTGACGGGCCGCTCGATCGCGGATCAGCTCTCGAGGAGGTTGGGCGTTCCCGTGGTGGTGGAGAACGCCAGCGGCGCGGGCGGCGCTATCGGTGCGCTCAAGGTGTCGAGGGCGCCTCCGGACGGCTACACGCTGCTCCTGGGCGCGAACAACGAGATCGCCATCAACAAACTCATCTCGCCGACGGTCAAGTACAGCTACAAGGACTTCACCCCTATCGGCCTGGTTGCTTCGCAGCCGCTGGTGCTGGTGGCTGCGACAAGCACCGGCGTCAAGAATGTGGATCAGTTCCTCCAAACCGTCAAAGCCAAGCCGGGGCGGTTCAGCTTCGGCAGCGCGGGCGTCGGCACTTCACTGCATCTGGCCGGCGAGATGGTTAAACAGCAAGGCGGCCTGTTCATGACCCACATCCCGTATCGCGGGGTGGCGCCTCTGTCGACAGATCTTCTGGGAGGAAACATCGAGTACGGCGTATTCGTGCTTTCGAGCGGCCTGCCGCACATCCGCAGTGGCAAGGTCGTGGCCCTGGGCGTCACCGAGAACAAGCGCTCGGCCGCAGCGCCCGAGATACCGGCGCTTGCGGAGACGCCCGCGCTGAAGAACATTGACATCGGCACCTGGTTCGCTCTGATGGCGCCACCCCACCTGCCTGCGCCTGCGCTGGCCAAGCTGCGCAAGGCGCTCGCAGAATCGCTGCAGGCGCCGGAGTTGCGCAAGAAGCTGGAAGACGCGGGCTCCTCCATCGCCCCGTTGAACGTGGACATGGCGAAGTTTCTTGCCGACGAGACCGCCAAATACCAGAAGGTCGTCGACTTCGCGAAGATCAAGGAATGATCGGCGCAGCATTCGTTCTGCCCAAGCCCGACATTGAACCTTGGCGCACCGGCAACACAGGCACAGCGGGTGTCTGGCAATTCGACTCGCAAGTAGCCGGCCGGCACGTGATGGTCAGTGCGCTCGTGCACGGCAACGAGGTTTGTGGTGCGTGGGCGATCAAGGAAATGCTGGAGGCAGGAGTCCGCCCGGAGCGTGGAATTCTGACCCTGGCGTTCTGCAATCTGGCGGCATTTGACCGTTTCGATGCGGCTGACCACGACGCTTCGCGTTTCGTCGAAGAAGACCTGAACCGCCAGTGGCTGCCGGAGCGGATGGCATGCGGCGACACGCTGGAGCGCCAGCGCGCGCAGGCGCTGCGGCCCTTCGTCGAGCAGGCGGACTGGCTGCTGGATCTGCATTCCATGCACGAGACCGGCGCCCCGCTATTGCTCACCGGTCTGCAGCCGCGCAACCTGACGCTGGCCCGAGCACTTGGGTCGCCCAGACACGTGGTCATTGACGCGGGCCATCAGGATGGCGTGCGCATGCGCGACTTTGGGCGCTTCGGGATGGCGGACGACCAAGCTCCCGACACACGCTCTCTCCTCATCGAATGCGGCTTCCATGGCGACGAATCGAGCCGCGACGTGGCGCGCGACCTGTGCGCGCGCTTTCTCGTAGAGGCCGATACTTTGGATGCCCAGGCTGCCGCGCGAGGCTTGCCCGCATGGCGCCGGCCCGACGCGAAGGAACGGTGGGCGCTACACGTGACCGGCTCGGTTGTGGCTCGAAGCGAGCGGTTTCGGTTCACAGAACGGTTCAGCGGACTGGAAGTCATTCCGACGGCTGGCACCGTGATCGGCGACAACGATGGCGAGCCGGCGCTGACCCCTTATGACGACTGTGTTCTGGTGATGCCGTCATCGCGCCAAGCCCGCGCCGGCGTGACGGTGGTGCGCTTCGCACGGCGGCAGCGCATCTAGGAAAGCAAGGCTGGGTGGACGAAGACTCGCGGGCGCGTTGGCGCTGAAGATCGTGCGCCGTTACCTCGATGCGCCTGCACAGATGACCGGTGGCGTTCGGTGTCGGCACGCTGCGCGACACTCTGCACCATCAAAGCGCGTTGTGTCTTTCGAGCGTCACGAAGCTGAACTGCAGGCCGTTGCTCGACACGTGGGCTTCGCGCGCGGTTTCGTGCCACTCGCTGCCGAGCGTCGGTGCATGGGTGTCACCCTGGAAGTCGCGCTCGATCTCGGTAACCAGGGCGCGTTGTGCCAGCGGCGCTGCCTCGGCAAAGATCTGGGCACCGCCGGTCACCCACACCTCGGCGGCATCGCCGCAGAGCGAGATCGCTTGCTCCAGGCTGGATGCGCGCCGGGCGCCGGCTTCGTTCCAGCTGGGTTGGTGTGTGACCACGACGTTGGTGCGACCCGGGAGCGGCCGGAATTTCGGCGGCAGCGAATCCCAGCTCTTGCGGCCCATGATCACCGGGCAGCCCATGGTCATGCGCTTGAAGTACGCCATGTCTTCGGGCAGGTGCCAGGGCAGCACGCCGTTGAGGCCGATCACGCCGTTGGCGGCGCGGGCGTAGATCAGGTTGATGCGGGCCATGCTCAAACGGCCACCGGCGCCTTGATCGCGGCGTGGTGCTGGTAGTCGACTACTGCGAAATCCTCGTAGCGGTAGTCGAAGATCGAGGGCGGTTTGCGCTGGATGACCAGCGTCGGGTACGGGTGCGGCGCGCGGCTCAGTTGCAGCGCGACCTGCTCGGCATGGTTGCTGTAGACGTGGCAGTCGCCGCCCGTCCAGATGAAGTCGCCCACGTCGAGGTCGCACTGCTGCGCCACCATGTGCGTCAGCAGCGCGTAGCTCGCGATGTTGAAAGGCACGCCGAGGAAGATGTCGGCGCTGCGCTGGTAGAGCTGGCAGCTCAGCTTGCCGCGCTCGCCGGCGGCCTGCGGCGGCGCCACGTAGAACTGGAAGAAGGCGTGGCAGGGCATCAGCGCCATCTTCGACAGCTCGGCCACGTTCCAGGCGCTCACGATGATGCGGCGCGAATCGGGGTTGCTCTTCAAGGTCTTGATCACGTCGGCGATCTGGTCGATGTGGCCGCCGTCGGGTGTCGGCCAACTGCGCCACTGCACGCCGTAGACCGGGCCAAGGTCGCCATCTTCGCGCGCCCATTCGTCCCAGATCGTTACGCCGCGTTCCTTGAGCCAGTTGTTGTTGCTGGAGCCGGTCAGGAACCAGAGCAGTTCCTGGATGATGGACTTGAGGTGCACCTTCTTCGTGGTCACCAGCGGAAAGCCTTCGTTCAGGTCGAAGCGCATCTGGTAGCCGAACACGCTCTTGGTGCCGGTGCCGGTTCGGTCGCCCTTGTGCAGGCCATGCGTGTCGACGTGGCGCATGAAGTCTTCGTACTGGGAGCGGATGGGGCGGATCATGTGGAAGAGGCCTCCGACCGGAGCACGCGCCCCGGGTTCAGGATGTTCTGCGGGTCGAGCCCGCGCTTGATGGCGCGCATCATGCCGAGCGCGACGGGGGACTTGTGTTTTTCGAGCTTGTCGACCTTGAGCGCGCCGATGCCGTGCTCGGCCGAGAACGAGCCGCCGAAACGGGCGACCGCGTCGTACACGAGCACGTTGACGCGTTCTTCCTCGTCGCGCAGAAACGCCTTCGAGTCGCCCTCGGCCGGCGCCTGCACGTTGTAGTGCAGGTTGCCGTCGCCGAGGTGGCCAAAGTTGACCAGCCGCACGCCCGGAATCTCGCGCTGCAGCAGTGCGTCGGTGGATGCCACGAACTCCGGAATGCGCGACACCGCGATCGAGATGTCATGCTTGATGTTCAAACCCTCTTCGGCTTGCGCGAGCGGAATGCTCTCGCGGATGTGCCAGAGCTGGTGCGCCTGCGTGAGGTTCTCGGCCACCACCGCGTCGGCAACGCAGCCGTCTTCGAAGGCGGTTTCGAGCAGTGTCTCGAAGCGCGCGCGCGCATGGTCTTCGGACTCGCTGTCGGAGTTCTCGAGCAGCACGCAATACGGCGTGGCATCGTCGCCGATGAAGGGCACGCGCAACTGCGGCATGTGCTTGGCCACCAGGCTCAGCGCGAACTGGCCCATCACCTCGAAACCGGTCAGCCCGGCGCCGAGCTGCCGATGCGCCAGGCCCAGCAGCGTGACTGCGTGGTCGAGCGACGGCACGGCGGCCCAGGCGGTGAGTTGCGCGGCGGGCATCGGGTACAGCTTCATCGTCGCGGCCGTGATGATGCCCAGCGTGCCTTCGCTCCCGATCATCAGGTCGCGCAGGTCGTAACCCGTGTTGTCCTTGCGCAGCCCACTCGTGCCTTCCCAGATATCGCCTTGCGGCGTGACGACTTCGAGGCCCAGGCACAGGTCGCGCGCATTGCCGTAGCGCACCACCTGCGTGCCACCGGCATTGGTCGCCAGGTTGCCGCCGATGGTGCAGCTGCCTTCGGCCGCCAGGCTCAGCGGAAACAGGAAGCCGGCGCTTTCGGCCGCCTCCTGCAGTGTCTGCAAAATGCAACCGGCTTCCACCGTCATCGTGAGGTTGGCCGCGTCGATCTGGCGGATCGCGTTCAGGCGCTGCAGGCTCAGCAGCACCTGGGTGCCGCTGCCGTCGGGCGTCGAGCCGACCGCGAGGCCGGTGTTGCCGCCCTGCGGCACCAGCGAGGTGCCGGTCGCCGCGCAGGCCTTGACCACGTCGGCCACCTGCTGCGCGTTGCCCGGCCGCACCACGGCCAGCGCCTTGCCACGCTCGCGCTTGCGCCAGTCCTGCTCGAAGGCCGTCAGGTCCCCCTCGGTGAGCACATTGGCGGCGCCGACGATGGCGCGCAATTGGTCGATCAGCTCGATCAGGTCGGTCATGGGGCAGGGGCCTCTGTCAGGCGTTGGGCTTCGGCGGCATTGCGCAGGCGCAGCCGCACGTGCCAGGCGCAGGCGGCGAACAGCACGAGGCACAGCAGCACCTCGAGCAGTGCCAGCCCACGGCTCAGCGGCAGCACATCGCTCCAGGCGCGCACCACGCCCTCGGTGAAATAGAGCCAGACCATCAGGCTGACCCAGCGGTAGGTGTACATGCGGTTCTTGAGCAAGCCGGCCAGCGGCACCACGAGCGGCAGTACCTTGAGCGCCAGCACCGAGCCACCAGGGCGCAGCGGCGCCAGCCACATTTCCCAGGCCAGCCCGAGCACGATCAGGCCGACCAGGCTGCCGACGGCGAACCAGCGGGTCAGCGCAACGGAAGACGAGGGCGGCGGCAATGTGGTTGTCATGTCAGGCGCCCGACGGCGGGGTATTCAATGCCAGAAACACCGCGAAACCGGCTTCAGTTGGCGAAGCGACACGAAGTGCGCGCAGCTTGGGGGAGGGCGTCCACCTATCATACCGGCCATGAATTTGCAGCAGTGGATGGAGGATCTTTCGCACTTTCCGTGGCGCAACACGGCGGCTGTGCTCGGCGAGCGTTTTCGCGAGGATCGGCTCGGCCTGACCGCCAGCAGCCTGACTTTCACCACCACCATTGCGCTGGTGCCCTTTTTCACCGTGGCGCTGGCGCTGTTCACGGTGTTCCCGATGTTCTCCAAGATGCAGGGCCGGCTGCAGCGCTGGTTCATCGAAAGCCTGATTCCGGAGAACATCGCGCGCCAGGTGCTCGGCTACCTGAACCAGTTCTCGAGCAAGGCCGGCGGCCTTGGCATTGCCGGCCTCCTGGTGCTGCTGGTGACCGCGATCGCGCTGATCCTCACCATCGACAAGACGCTCAACAACATCTGGCGCGTGCGCACGCCGCGGCCTTTTGCGCAGCGGGTGCTGATCTACTGGGCCGCGATCACGCTCGGGCCGCTGATTCTGGCGGTGAGCCTCAGCACCACCTCGTATGTGTTCTCGGCCTCGCGCGATGTGGCGGGCGGTGTCGGCGGCGTCCTCAAGCTGCTCAAGTTGCTGTTCGACACCTTCGAGTTCGCATTGCTGGCGGCCGGCATGGCCTCGCTCTATCACTATGTGCCCAACACCTCGGTCAAGTGGGCCCATGCCTGGGCCGGCGGCTTCTTCGTGGCGGCCGCGATCGAGATCGCCAAGCGCGTGCTGGGCTACTACATCAGCCAGGTGCCGACCTATTCGGTGCTGTACGGCGCGTTTGCCACGGTGCCGATTCTGCTGGTGTGGATCTACGTCGCCTGGGTCATCGTGTTGCTCGGCGCCGTCATCGCGGCCTACCTGCCGAACCCGATGACCGGCGTGGCGCGCCGCGGCGGCGCGGCCGGCTGGCCGTTCCAGCTTGCGGTCGAGGCGCTGCAGCACCTGCACCGTGCGCAAGCCACGCCGACCAAGGGGCTGGGCGTCGGCGAACTGGTGCAGCGCATGCGGGTCGACAGGCTGCAAGTGCTGCCGGTGCTCGAAACGCTGGTGGCGCTCGACTGGATCGCGCCGCTGGCCGAAGAGCCGGACAACGAAGACCCGCGGTATGTGCTGCTGGCCGACCCCGACAGCACGCCGCTGCATCCGCTGCTCGCCGAGCTGCTGATGCCGCCCACCGAGGCGCTCGCACCGGTCTGGGCCAAGGCGCCGCTGGCCAGGCTGCGGCTGCGCGATGCGCTGTAGCGCGGCGCCGCCGATAATTCGATCGCCTTGAACGCCTTGCTTCAATCCCCCTCCGACGACGCCCTCTGGGTGGTGTGCCTCTGTGCCGAATGGTGCGGCGCCTGCCGCGAGTACCGGCCCTTGTTCGAGCGGGTGGCGCAGGCGCACCCGCGATTGCGCTTTGCCTGGGTCGACATCGAAGACCATGCGGACATCGCCGACGACCTGGATGTCGAAACTTTTCCGACCCTGCTGGTCGCGGGCGACACGGGCGTGCGCTTCGTCGGCCCGCTGCTGCCGCATGCTGAAACGCTGGCGCGCCTGCTGGCCGCGCTGCCGCCGCCACAGCCCCCGAGCGCGGAGGTCGCCACCTTGCTGGCTGCGCTGCAACGCGAACCCGCCACCTTCACCGTGAAAGCAACGTCATGAACGTCATGGTCTTCGGCGCCACCGGCATGGTCGGGCAGGGCGTGCTGCGCGAATGCCTGATCGACCCGGACGTGAAGCGCGTGCTGTGCGTTGGCCGCGGCCCCAGCGGTCAGCAACACGCCAAACTGCAAGACCTTGTCGTCAAGGACATGTTCGACTACAGCGCCGTCGAGGCGCAACTCGCCGGCTTCGACGCCTGCTTCTTCTGCCTTGGCGTGTCCTCGGTCGGCATGAGCGAGGCCGACTACAAGCGCGTGTCGTACGACCTGCCGTTGGCGGCGGCCACGGTGCTGGCACGCCTCAATCCGCGCATGACCTTCACCTTCGTCACCGGCCGTGGCTGCGACAGTACCGAGCGCGGCCCGATCATGTGGGCGCGCGTGAAGGGTGCGGCCGAAAACGCCTTGCTCAAGCTGCCGTTCAGGGCCGCCTACATGTTCCGGCCCGGCATCATCCAGCCGCTGCACGGCGTGCGCTCCAAGACACCGCTTTACAACGCGGCCTATGTGGCGCTGTCGCCGGTGCTCGGTTTGTGGAAGTTGCTGTCGCCCAACGCGCTGACCACCAGCGAACAGGTCGGCCGGGCCATGCTCGCCGTCGCCAAGCGCGGCGCGCCGAGCCCGATCGTCGAGATGGCGGACATCAACGCGCTGCGTTAAGCGCTCAGAAAGTCGCGCAGGGCGAACAGCACTTCGTCCGGCGCTTCGCTCATGAGCGCGTGGCCGGCATTGACCGTGACCACCATCGCCCCGGTCGCCCTCGCCTGGAGCGCCCGGGTGGCGTGCGGCGGCGTCATCTGGTCGGACGCGCCGAGCAGGAACAGGACCGGGCAATGCACCGCCGCCATGGCAGCCTCGCCGTTCGCATAGTCGTTGCAGGCCTTGAAGCCGATGTGGAACACATTGGCCGTGCGATTGCTTGCCAGCACGCGCCGCATCAGCGCGCGCGAGCTGCCGTAGAGCCAGGTGCCCGGGCCGAGCGAGGAGGGCGGCGGCGCGAGCAGCGAGTGCGAGAAGTTGTTCACCAAGCCGATCGCGCGCTGCGGATCGTGCAGTGCGCCGTCGAGCAGGGCCGGCGACACCACCATCGGATAGGCCGTGCCGACCAGCGCCAGATGCGTCACTCGCCCGGGTGCGCGCGCCGCGGCCTCGAGCGCGATCAGTGAACCAAAGCTGTGACCCACCAGCGCGGCCTTGGCGATGCCCGCTGCGTCGAGCAACGCGACCACGAACGCCGCACCTTCTTCGACGCTGGCCGGCGGCGGGCCGTCGCTCTTGCAATGGCCCGGCAAGTCGACCGCCAGCACGTTCCAGCCGTGGTTGGCGAACCAGCGGCTTTGCAAGATCCAGACGCTGTGGTCGTTGAGCACACCATGGATGAAGACGACCGTGGGCTTCGCCGCATCGAAGGGCTTGCCACCGGTGTAGCAGTAGGTGGCGTGGTTGTTGACGACGAGTTTCATGTCAGTTTTCCATCACGCTGTCGCGTGGCGCGGGTGTTCTTTCGGGGTGCGTGCCGAGGACACGGGGTGTCCCCCTCCGCGAATGTCCCCCGCCGACTGCGTC
>JBDUCH010000145.1:0-9624 GCA_040003555.1 Variovorax sp.
CTCCACCAGCCTTCGGCGCTTCTGTTGGCTGCAGGTTAACTTCAGCTGTGGGCCCTGTGCGGTCCTTCAGCAACAAAAGAAGCTGACCTTCGTCAAAGTTGCTGAACGGCCATCAACAGACATCCGCGAGAGGCCGCTTTGCACCGTCCCAGTTCACTCGAAACTCAGCGCCGCTGTGTCCATCGCGTTGAAGGCACCCATGTTCGAAGCACACTGCGACCGAACGACAAGGGCAAGTGCTCAGTCGAGGCCGCGTCGAAAGGCCGCGGGCGACACGCCGTGCCATCGTTTGAACGCCTGTGAGAAGGTCGACAGGTCGGCATAGCCCAGCCGTTCGGCGATCTCCGTGATCGACAAGGACTTGTCGCTGAGCAACTCCACCGCGTCGTTTGCCTGCGTCGCAGCGAGGATCGATCGGTAGGACACACCCTCGCTCTGCAGTCGGCGTCGCAAGGTTCGTTCGCTGGTGCTCGTCAGTTCGGCCAGCCTGCCCAGACCGGGTCGAGCGTCCGTGGCCGTGGCGGCCAGCACCTGCCGGACCAGCGTGGCGGTGCCCTCGCGCAAGCGGCGGCGCTCCACCAGCTTGGCGCACATCTCATCGCACATAGCTGCTGAGGTCGGATTGCCATTCGGCAGCTTGCGCGCCAGCCAGGCGCTTGCGTAGGAAAGACTGTAGCCCCGCGCGTCGTAGGTCGGTACCGCGCCGACCACGGCCGTCAACGTCGATGATGGCCGGAACGCGCGTCCGCGCCCGTGCTGAAGTTCAAAGCTCGACAGCTTGAAGCCCGAACCACCGAGTTCGCTCAGAAGTGTCGCGGCTGCGGCGAGGTCACGCTCGACGAGGAAGCGGGCGAGGCCTGCAGAAAGCACAGGCGGGCGCAATCGCAGCCAGCAGGTGTCGCCGTCGACGGCGTGTTCGATAACCGAGTAGGCATAGGTGAGCTGGATGAAGCGCAATGCACGCTCCAGCGCCTCGCCTAGCGTCGCACTGCAGATCAGGCCGTAGCCCCAAAGCCCGAAGGTGGAGAAGCGGTAGCGCAGGCCGACCTCCAGACCCAGTCCGGGCGGGCTGCTCGACAGCCGCATCAGGTTCTCGACCACCCGCAGTTCCTGTAGAGCGGTGAGTTCGATATTCGGATCATTCAGCTGAGCCGGTGCGATCTTGCTGCGGGCCAGCAGCGCGGCCTCGGACAGCCCCCGCTCCTGACCGAAGTCCAGCAGCAGCCGAACACTGGCAGGTCCGCGGGCGAAGTCCCAAAAGCTCATCCGGAGTTTCCCTTAACGTATCGACGATGGCCGAAATACTAAAGATTCCGGCCGCTCGAGCTATGGGTGATTTCGAGCATAGCTTCGATCATTGCGCCCAGTTTCAACCGCACCCGAGGCCCGATGAACGCGAGCACAAGTTACCCAGTCTCGATGCAGCAGCGCCCGCTCACCGTGGGCTCGCTGCTCGCCCACGCCGAGCGCCAGCACGGCGACACCGAGATCGTCAGCCGCCAGGTTGCAGGCGACATCCACCGCACCACCTGGGCCGAGGTGGGTGCACGGGCGCGGCAGATTGCGCGCTGGTTGGACGCCGCCGGCCTGGCCGAAGGCGACCGTGTCGCCACCATCGCCTGGAACGGCTACCGCCACCTCAAGCTGTACTACGGCGTCTCGGCCTCGGGCCGGGTGCTGCACACCCTGAACCCGCGGCTGGCACCGGCGCAGTTGGCCTGGATCATCAACGATGCCGACGATCGCATCGTCTGCTTCGACGCCACCTTCCGCCCGTTGGTGCAGGCGGTGCGCGCACAATGCCCGGGCGTGCGGCAGTGGGTGGACCTCGGCGCCCCGCTGGACCAGGCCGACGGCTACGAGGCTTTGCTCTCCGGGCAATCGGCAGCCCCTTACGACTGGCCCGCTCTCGCGTCGGAAGCCCCCTGCAGCCTGTGCTACACGAGCGGCACCACCGGACATCCCAAGGGCGTGCTCTACACGCACCAGTCGACCGTGCTGCACGCCTATGCGGCAGCGCTGCCGGATTCGCTGAACCTGTCGGCGCGCACCTGCGTGTTGCCGGTGGTGCCGATGTTCCACGTCAACGCCTGGGGCCTGCCCTACGCCGCGGCGCTCACCGGCGCCAAGCTCGTGCTGCCCGGCGCGGCGCTGGACGGGCGGTCCTTGTACGAGCTGATGGAAGCCGAGCAGGTGGACCTGGCGGCCGGCGTGCCGACCATCTGGCAGGGCCTGCTGGACCATGTCGAACAAGGGCAACTGCGCTTCAGCAGCTTGAAGCGCACGGTGGTCGGCGGCTCGGCCTGCCCGCCCGCGATGATCGACGCCTTCCGCGAACGCCACGGCATCGAGACCCTGCACGCCTGGGGCATGACCGAGCTGTCGCCGCTGGGCACCGTCAACACGCTCAAGCGCAAGCACCTGAGCCTGTCGCCTGCCGAACAACAGGCCATCCGGCTGAGCCAGGGGCGGGCCGTGTTCGGCGTCGAGATGCGGCTGGTGGACGGTGGCGGCCAGGACGTGCCCTTCGACGGCCGCTCGATCGGCGAGCTGCTGGTACGCGGGCCTTGGATCGTGCAGCGCTACCTGAACCAGGCCACCGACGCGCTGGACGGCGGCTGGTTCCGCACCGGCGACGTCGCCACCATCGACGCCGACGGCTACCTCACCATCACCGACCGCGCCAAGGACCTGATCAAGTCCGGCGGCGAATGGATCAGCTCCATCGACGTCGAGAGCCTGGCGGTGGCCTGCCCGGGCGTGGCCATGGCCGCCTGCATCGCGGTGCCCCATCCCAAGTGGGACGAGCGACCCTGGCTGGTGGTGGTCAAGCGCCCGGGCGCCGAGGTGGGAGAGGCTGAAATCCTGCAGTTCCTGTCCGCTCGGCTGCCGAAGTGGCAGGTGCCGGATCGCGTCGAGTTCGTGGACGCCTTGCCCATGGGCGGCACCGGCAAGGTGCTGAAGCAGCCCCTGCGCGAGCGCTTCGCTGCGGCCGCGCTGGAGCACGCCACGTCTGACGCGACTTGAGGGTTCGAGCCATGTTGATGCCTTTGCAAGCCCCGTCTGCCGACTCATTGCAAGCCGTGTTCGAGGCCCAGCGCGCCGCCTTCGCGGGCGAGCGCTACCCCTCGCGTGCGCAGCGCCTGTCGCGGCTGGACAGCCTGCTTCAACTGCTCGTCGAACATGAGGCGGAGTTCATCCGGGCCATCGATGGCGACTTCAGTGGCCGCAGCGCACACGAAACCCGTTTGGCCGAGCTGTTCATCGTGCGGGCGGGCATCCGCCATGCGCAGGCCCATCTGGGCCGCTGGATGCACCAGCGCCGCTTGACCACGGCACTGCACTTCCTGCCGGCCAGCAACCGGTTGCTGCCGCAGCCACTGGGTGTGGTGGGCATCGTCTCGCCCTGGAACTACCCGCTGCAACTGGCGCTGGGTCCGTCCGTGGCGGCCCTGGCGGCGGGCAACCGCGTGATCATCAAGCCCTCGGAGCTGACGCCGCGCTTTTGCGCGGCCCTGGCGCAGCGGGTGGCCCAGCGCTTCGACGCCACCGAGTTGACCGTCGTTTGTGGTGATGCCGAATTGGGTCGTGCTTTCACGGCCCTGCCCTTCGACCACTTGTTCTTCACCGGCTCGACAGCCGTGGGCCGGCAGGTGGCTCAAGCGGCCGCAGCCAACCTGACGCCGGTGACGCTGGAACTGGGTGGCAAGTCGCCGGCCGTCTTCGACCCCAGCGTGAACCTGGCCGAGGCCGTGCCGCGCCTGGCCTTCGGCAAGCTGTTGAACGCGGGGCAGACCTGCATCGCGCCCGACTACCTGCTGGTACCGCGCGGGCAGACCGATAGGGTGGTGCAAGGCCTGAAGCAGGCCGTATCCCGGCTCTTCCCGACCTTGCGCGCCAACGCCGACTACACGGCCATCATCAGCGACCGTCACCGCCAGCGACTGCAGGCCCTGGTGGACGAGGCACAGGCGCAGGGCGCGCGCATCGTCGTTTTGAACCCGTCCGGGGACAGCTTCGACACCGGCACCCGCAAGCTCGCACCCACGCTGGTGCTGGGCGCGACGCCCGCCATGCGAATCATGCGCGAAGAGATCTTCGGCCCGGTGCTGCCGATCGTCGAATACGACGGTCTGGACGACGCCATCGCGCAGATCAACGCCGGTGACCGTCCCCTGGCCTTGTACTGGTTCGGCCGCGACAGCGAACACCGAGACCACGTGCTGCGCGAGACCCATGCGGGCGGCGTGACCGTCAACGACTGCCTGTGGCACCTGGCGCAGGAGAGCCAACCCTTCGGCGGCGTGGGGGCCAGTGGCCAGGGTGCCTACCACGGCCAGTGGGGCTTCGACCGCTTCAGCCATCTCAAGCCGGTGTTCAGACAAGCGCGCCTGAACGGCACCTTCCTGTTTCACCCCCCCTACGGCCGCACGTTTGACGCGCTGCTGGCACTCCTGCAACGCATCGTTTGAAAACACACCCATGAGCAACTCCTTTGATTACCTGGTGGTGGGCGGCGGCTCCGGCGGCGCCGTGGTGGCCAGCCGCCTGAGCGAAGACCCGTCCACCAGCGTCTGTGTGCTGGAAGCCGGTGGCGACGGCAACGATGCCGCGATCCGCGTGCCCGCGGGCGTGGTCGCTATGTTGCCCACGCGCCTGAACAACTGGGCCTTCGAGACCGTGCCGCAGCCGGGCCTGAACGGCCGGCGTGGCTACCAGCCGCGTGGCAAGGCGCTGGGCGGCTCATCGGCCATCAACGCCATGGTCTATACGCGCGGCCACCGCAGCGACTACGACGGCTGGGCCGCCATGGGCGCCACTGGCTGGTCCTGGGACGAGGTGCTGCCCTACTTCCGCCTGAGCGAGCACAACGAACGCATCCACAACGGCTTTCACGGCCAGGGCGGTCCGCTGTGGGTGTCCGACCCGCGCACCGACAACCCGCTGCAGGCGCGATTCGCCGCCGCTGCGCGCGAAGCCGGCTTCCCGGTCAGCGACGACTTCAACGGCGCCGAGCAGGAGGGCCTGGGCACCTACCAGCTCACCCAAAAGCACGGCGAACGCTGGAGCGCCGCACGCGCCTACCTGCTGCCGCACATCGGGCGGCGCGACAACCTCAAGGTCGAGACCCGCGCCCACGTGCGTCGTGTGCTGTTCGAGGGCAGCCGCGCAGTGGGCGTGGAGTTCCTGCAGGGCGGTGAAGTCCGCACACTGCGCGCCCGCCGCGAGGTGGTGCTGTGCGCCGGCGCCTTTCAGACGCCGCAGCTGTTGATGCTCTCAGGCATAGGCCCCATGCACGAACTGTCGCGCCTGGGTCTGCCCACCGTGCAGCACCTGCCGGGCGTGGGCCGGAACCTGCATGACCACCCGGACTTCATCTTCGGCTACCGCATGCCCAGCGTGGACACGATGGGCGTCTCGGTGGGCGGCAGCCTGCGCATGGCGCGCGAGGCTCTGCGCTTCGTGCGCCAGCGGCGCGGGATGCTGACCTCGAACTTCGCCGAATGCGGCGGCTTCCTGCGCACGCGGCCCGACCTCATTGCGCCGGATGTGCAACTGCACTTCGTCGTCTCGCTGGTCGAAGACCACGCCCGCAAGCTGCACCTCTCGCACGGCGTGTCTTGCCACGTCTGCCTGCTGCGCCCCCGCAGCCGCGGCACGCTGACCCTGGCCAGTGCCGACCCGCATGCCGCGCCGCTGATCGACCCGGCCTTCCTGAGCGACCCGCAGGACCTGGAAGACCTGGTCCAGGGCTTCAAGCTGACGCGCCACCTGATGCAGGCGCCGTCGCTGGCCTCGCAACTGACGCGCGACCTGTTCACGCAAGGCGTCGAGACCGACGACCAGATCCGCGCCGTGCTGCGCGCGCGCACCGACACCGTCTACCACCCCGTGGGCACCTGCCGCATGGGCACTGACGAAGGCGCTGTGGTCGACCCCCAGCTGCGCGTGCGCGGCGTGCATGGCCTGCGCGTCGTGGACGCTTCGGTGATGCCGGCCGTCGTCAGCGGCAACACCAACGCGCCCACCATCATGATCGCCGAGAAGGCGGTCGACCTGATGCGGGGCCGTGCGCGCGTGCAGCCGGCCACCGCGCACACCAACACACCCGAACAGGAGACTTGCCATGACCTCGCGTGACACCCCCAGCAGGGCATCCCACTCTGTGCCCCTCTCTGCACTCATCATCGGCACCGGCTTCGCCGGCCTGGGCATGGCCGTCGCCTTGCGCAAGGCGGGCATCCGCGACTTCCTGATCGTCGAGAAGGGCCAGGATGTCGGCGGCGTCTGGCGCGACAACGCCTACCCCGGTGCGGCCTGCGACGTGCCCTCGCACCTGTACTCGTTCTCCTTCGAGCCCAACCCCAACTGGTCGCGCGTGTTCGCGCCGCAGGCCGAGATCCTGGACTACCTGCGCCACGTCGCCCGCAAGTACGAGCTGCTGCAGCACATCCAGTTCGGCCGCGAAGTGGCCGCTGCCGACTACGACGAAGGGACTTCGCTGTGGCGCGTGACCCTGGCAGACGGCCGGGTCCACACCAGCCGCATGCTGATCAGCGGCACGGGCCAGCTCAGCCGGCCGGCCTGGCCCAAGCTGCCGGGCATCGAGACTTTCCAAGGCCCGAGCTTCCACTCGGCGAACTGGGACCGGTCTGTGCCCTTGGCCGGCAAGCGCGTGGCGGTGGTGGGCACGGGGGCATCGGCCATCCAGTTCGTGCCGGCCATTGCGCCAAAGGTCGGCACGCTGCATCTCTTCCAGCGCTCGCCCGCCTACATGATGCCGCGGCCGGATCGCGCCTACAGTGGCTTCGAGAAGGGCATGTTCCGCGCCCTTCCTGGCGCCGCTGCCCTGCACCGGGCCTGGATCTACCTGAAGTACGAATCGCGCGCGCTGGCCTTCACGCGCTTCAAGGGTCTGATGAAGCTGGCCGTCGACGTGCCGTTCCAGCGCATGCTCAAAGCCCAGGTGCCGGAGGCCCAGTTGCAGCAGAAGCTCACGCCAGACTACCCGATCGGCTGCAAGCGCATCCTGCTGACCAGCGAGTACCTGGCCACGATGAGCCGGCCGAACGTGAAGTTGCACACCGCAGGCATCCGCAGCGTCCGCCCGGGAGGCATCGAGACCATCGACGGCCAGGTGCACATGGCCGACGTCATCGTCTACGGCACCGGATTCGCCGCCACGGAGTTCCTGTCGCCAATGCGCATCACCGGCAAGGGCAGCCTGAACCTGAACACGGCCTGGCGAGAAGGCGCCTCGGCCTACCTGGGCATTTCTGTGGCGGGCTTCCCGAACTTCTTCATGCTCTACGGGCCCAATACCAACCTGGGCCACAACTCGATCGTCTACATGATCGAGAGCCAGATCGCGCACGTGATGCGATGCATCCAGTCGGCCCGGCGCAGCGGTGCCACCACCATCGAGGTCGACGCCAACCGGCACCGCGCCCATGCCCACCGGATGCGCGAAGCACTGCGCCGCACGGTGTGGAACGGTTGCACCACCTGGTACACCGATGCCAACGGCAACAACACCACCAACTGGCCGGGCTTCACCTTCACCTACCGCTGGCAGACGCGCCACTCCAGCCTGGGCGCCTACCGCTTCGAGCGTTCGCGTCTTCCGGCGCCGGGCGTGGCCGTGTCGCCGCCTCCGGGTGCCCTTGAGGCACTGCAAGCGGGCTTCCTGCGCAACTTCCTTCGCATCACCTTCCGCGGCCTGATCGGGCCACCGTTCGGCGCCGGTTTCCAGCGTGCCGTGGTGGCCTTGCTATCGCCCTTGATGCCCGGTGTTGGCGGCGTGCTGCGCTACCGCGATGTGCTGGGTGGTGTGCCATCCGAGGTGGTGGCGCCGCAGCGCGGTGACACCGGCGTGGTGATGCTCTACCTCCATGGCGGCGCGTTCTGTCTGGGCAGCCCCCAAACCCACCGCAGCATCACCACCCGCCTGGCGCGCGAGGGCGGCATCACCGTGCATGTGCCCGACTACCGCCTGGCGCCCGAACACCCGCACCCGGCGCCGTTGAACGATGCGCTGGCCTGCTACGAGGCGCTGCTGAAGCAGGGGCTGCCGGCCCAGCGCATCGTGCTGGCTGGGGATTCGGCCGGTGGTGCGCTGGCACTGTCGCTGGCCCAAGCGCTGAAGCGCAAAGGGCGGCCGCTGCCCGCGGCGATGCTGCTGCTCTCGCCGGTGGTCGATGCCACGCTGAAGACCGCGCGGGCCGCTGCGGCCAGCGTCAGCGATCCGATGCTGCGCATGGGCTGGCTGGAACAGGGCGTGCGCTGGCACGGTGCTGAGCGCACGGTGCCGGGTGTGAAGGACCTGGTCGGTCTGCCGCCGATGCTGATCCAGGCCGGCGACCAGGAACTGCTGCTGGCGGATGCCGAACTGTTGACCACGCGCGCGCAGGCCGCTGGCGTGGCTTGCATGCTGGAAGTGCACGAGGCGCGCTGGCATGTGTTCCACCTGCAGGCCGTGTATCTGGCATCGGCCCGCGCTGCGTTGTGGACGATGGTGGATTTTGCGCATGTCCATGCCCGTGCACATCCCGGCGCGCTACAGGACGTGGCGGAACGCCCCACCCTCGCGGTGACCGCATGAGCACCCGAGCTGAGAGTGTTGCACCGCCCAGCATCCTCATCACAGGTGCCGCCTCCGGCATCGGCCGGGCCACGGCGCTGCTGTTCGCCGAACGCGGCTGGCGCGTGCTGGCCTGCGACCGCCATGCCGAGGCTCTGCAGGACGTGGTCCGACTTGGCGGTTCGGGTGTGGTTCCTGTCGTGGGTGACGTCAGCACCCGCAAGGGCGCGAAAGCCCTGGTGCAAGCCGCCATCCAAGAGGCGGGTGGACGCCTGAACTGCCTCTTCAATTGCGCTGGCCTGCTGGCGATGGGGCCGCACCCCACCATCGCCCCGGAGCGCATCGACGCGCTGATGGCGGTCAACGTCGACGGCGTCGTTCACTGCATCGATGCAGCCTTGCCGGCCCTGCAGGCCACGCCAGGCGCTCACATCGTGAACATGAGTTCGACCTCCGCCGAATACGGCTCGCCGGATCTGGCGGTCTACAGCGCGTCTAAGTTCTTTGTGCGCGGGCTGACGGAGGCGCTCAACATCGAATTCGAGCCGCTGGGCATCCAGGTCAGCTCGGTCGTGGTGGCCTATGTGCAAACGCCGATGGTCGAGCAGGCGGCGGTGAAAGCACGCTCGGTTGAGCGACTGGGCGTGAAGGCGACGCCCGAACAGGTGGCCCGCACCGTGTGGCGCGCCGCGCATGGCCAGCGCAGGCATTGGCACGTCGGTGCCGATGCCGTGGTGCTGGCCTTTCTGGTGCGACTCCTGGGCCCTTGGGCACGCGCGCTGGTGCGGCGAGCCACGGGCTATTGATCCGCGCGGCCCACGGCCGCCGGGCCCCCTTTCGAATTCTGCGTCTTGCGCGCCACTCCGGGTCCAGCACCCCCTCGCCGGTCTTCGCCAGACGAAGGTCGCAAACCTCACCGCTGGAGACACGATGAAGAGCGAACGATTCCCGCGCGGGATGTGCCTGGCGCTGCGCTTGTGCGGCCTCAAGAAGCGCGCACCGCGGATCATGGTGCCCGTGCGGTGGTTGCCCATCTCGCTGTT